>NZ_DATHFV010000127.1:0-73133 GCF_035317925.1 Sphingomonas sp. | reverse complement strand
GGGCCTGCTCAGCGATCTGCCGATGCTGAAGCTGGTGCTGGTGGCGATCGGCAACGCGCCGAGCGCCGCGCTGTGGCTGACCGGCTTCGCGATCGGCGCGCTGACCAGCTGGAGCGGATGGCAGGCGGGCAAAAGGCGCGCGGCGCGGATCAAGGCGGCGGTGGCGCCGGCGTGATGCGGTACGCGTGGATGGCGGGATCGGTTTAAGGCCGCCGCCAGGGCATGGAAGAATTAGATATCGTGTCCCCGGAATTCCCCGGCGCTGTCGGCGGCATGGCGGTTGCGAGTCAAATCGGATGCATTTTTCTCGCGGATTCAACCCTCTACGCTTGAGATAAGTGCGCGCCTGCGCCAAGCCGGCCGATGAGGCACGCCGCTGGGGAGCGGTACGGGGAGCAGTGCGTGAGTACGATCAACGGCACGGCCGGCAACGACACGATCAACGGCACAATATATGCCGACACGATCCACGGCGGCGACGGCAATGACACGATCAGCGCCGACGATGGCAGCGGCGGTTACTCCCCGGAGAGCGGCAACGACCATCTTTATGGCGATGGCGGCGACGACACGCTTTACGCCCCCGCGTACCGGAACGGCGTGCTCGACGGCGGTGACGGCAACGACCATATCGTGGCCGGGAACGGCGGCCACCAAACGCTGATCGGCGGGGCCGGCAGCGACCTGATCGAGGGCAGCGGCGGCGATTATATCGTCGGCTATGGCGGGCCGGGCCATCCGTCGAACAGCGATCACGACACGCTGAACGGTAGCATCGGTAACGACGTCATCGTCGCGCATCTGGGCGACACGATCAACGGCGGGCCCAATTTCTATTGGGATACGGACACGCTGATCCTGTACGGCGATACCGCGACCGAGGGGCTGACCGCGAACTTCATGGATCTGGCGCTCGGCGCCACCAAGACGATCGGCGGCAGCCCGATCACCAGCATCGAATATATAAGCTTCCTCAGCCTCACCAATTTCGACGACAATGTCACGGCCGGGATCGTCCCGCCGGATCGCTATTCCGCGGGCGTGACGATGCTGGGGCTCGACGGCAACGATACGCTGACGGGCACCTATGCGGTCGACACGATCTCCGGCGGCAACGGCAACGACGTCATTTATGGGGGCACCATAGACACGGGCTTTTTCGTGCCGCCGTCGAAGGATCAGCTGAGCGGCGATGACGGCGACGACATCATCCATGCCGGCACGAAGCCCGTGATGGAATCCGGCGGCAATGGCGATGACGCGCTCTACGGCGGCGAGGGCCACGACGATCTATACGGCGGCAGCGGCGCGGATATGCTGAGCGGCGGTACCGGCAACGACCATCTTTACGGCCAGTCGGCGAACGGCGGAGCCGATGGCGCGGACTCGCTCAGCGCGGGCGACGGATCCGATTATCTGCAGGGCAATGCCGGCAACGACACGCTGGACGGCGGGCTGGGATCGGACCGGATCAACGGCGGCGCGGACAATGACACGATCGTCGCCGGCGACGGCAACGATACGGTCAACGGCAACCTCGGCAACGACACGATCGATGGCGGCGCCGGTCAGGATTCCCTGCGCGGCGGCAAGGACGACGACCTGATCGCGGGCGGCGACGGTGACGACACGCTGTTGGGCGACCTTGGCAACGATACGCTGGAAGGCGGCCATGGCCAGGACGTGATGACCGGCGGCGGCGGCGCGGACCTGTTCGTGTTCAACCGCTTCGCCGGATCAACCGGCGATACGAGCCCGACCAGCCCGCTGACCGACGAGATCACCGATTTCGTCCAGGGCAGCGACAAGATCGAACTCGCCTTCGTGCCGACCGCGATCCTGACCGGATCCTCGGTCGACGCCGCGCACGCGATCACCGACGCGCATGCGCTGATGAGCGGGCATGCGGGCTCCCACGAAGTCGCGGCGATGCAGGTCGGCGGCGATACCTATCTGGTGTCGTCGGGGTCGGGCGGGTCGGACCTGGCCGAGCTGGCGATCAAGCTGGACGGGGTGAATGCGGGCACGATGACGACGAGCGATTTCGTTTAGGCGGCGCAGGGCGTTTCGCGCATTAAGTGCACTGTCACCGTAATTCGCCACCGTAATTCGCAAAGCGGGGAACAGCACTATTGCGGCGGATCAGTTGGGTACTGTGTCACCGTAATCCCAGCCAAGCGAACCTTGATAGCGGCTGTTCTGCCTTCGGCTTAGTAGCGGGTGTTGCGGCGTCTCAGGGATTGTTACGCACTCGACTCTTTTCAGGGTCATGCTACCGTAGCTTAACGGCTTGGTTCGTCGCGATGCCGAACGTCCGTGGCCGATTGGTATTTTTATGAAAAAGCTGGTTCTCGCGGCAGTTATCGCCCTCGCCGCCGCATCGGCTGCGCAGGCGACCACTTTCCTATTCTCCATCAACCACGGCGGCACGAACGAAATCAGCGGCACAATCGACGGCCTCGTCGAGGGCAATAATTCGCTCGCTTCGCTGATCGTCAGGATCGGCTCGTCTCCGGTTCCGGGACACCCAAGTCTTTACTTCGCCGGGACGGACACGCTCTTCTCTGCCAATGGCACAATCACCGTTACGAACGGCAAGATTACGTATGCCACTGGTTACACGTCTTATTATGCCGCAACATTGTATTTCGGATCGAATCCATACGGCAATACGTCTTTCCCAGGCCTGAGTTGGAGCGGGGGGCATGTCACCTCCCCGGTGGCAAATTATTTTCCCGCAGTCGCGGCCCCAGCCGCAGTGCCGGAGCCCGGCACCTATTTGCTGATGATCGGCGGCTTTGGCCTGATCGGTGGCATGATGCGCCGGAAGAAGGCCGCGATCAGCTTCGCCTAGATTTCCTGCCCCAAGGGGAAGCAGAGCGTCGCCGGGCCTTGGGGGTTCGGCGGCGCTTTTTGCTGCAAATAGTATCGCGGCGGATGCCCCGCGATCAGATCGGGGGCGGCCTACTTAGCTACAGCCGTCGCAGCCCCGCCGCCACCCGACGCCGGTGCGTTCTCGGCCTGACGGATGAAGACCTCCTTGTCGATCTTCTCGAAGGCGTCCTTGTAGACCTGCGGATCGAGGATCGCGTCTTCGTCGGAGTTGGCGGCATATTGGTTGTTCTTCACCTTCGCCATGACGAAGTTGAGGCGAACGCGCGTGCCCTGCCCGCGCTCTTCGATGAAGGCGGTCACAACGGGGTTCTTCTTGGACGAGCCGAAGCCGACGAACGGCACCCATGTCATATGGCGTTCGCTCGTGCCGATCGCGGTGAGAAGCCCCGTTTCTTTATCCGCCGAGCCGATGCGGAAACCCGAATCCTGCAGCACTGTAACGACAGAGGCGAACACGACGTTCTTCGACGCTTCGAAGCTGTGCGACTGAATCTGCTGGAGTTCGAGGCCGCTCAACTG
Organism: Sphingomonas sp.; assembly: GCF_035317925.1. GTDB lineage: Bacteria > Pseudomonadota > Alphaproteobacteria > Sphingomonadales > Sphingomonadaceae > Sphingomonas_I. Next base: position 69,719 of record NZ_DATHFV010000127.1, on the reverse strand, counting down.
CGGCGGCTTCTTGGCGTCAGCACCGGTCGCAACCAACGCCCCCGCCATCATCACGCCACCCATCATATATTTGATCATATCATCCTCCCCAGGATCAGAACGAACTGCTGCGGCTCTTGAAATCGACGACCTTCTTGTCCGGTCCGAACTTGATGATCAGCGTCATGGTGCGCTGCGTTTCGGACGAATGGCTTTTGGATTTGCCGAAGCCCAATCCGCCGCCGCCGCCGACACCGCCGCCGCCAGCGCCGACGAGCATGCCGATCGAGAAACCGGAACTGCCGCTGCTGGTGACGGTCGCCTGGCGATCATAGACCCAGACTTCCTGCCCCTGCCCGTCGAGCGTGGTGATGTTGGGCGCACCGAAGGCGGTGATGACGTCTTCCTGCGTGGTCGTGCCAACGTGCAGGGTCATCTGCGCCATGCCGTGCGTCAGCGTGTTCTGCGAGTCGTCGCTATCGCGATCTTTCGCGAGCGCGGGCGACGCGAAAAGCGCAATCACGGCAGCCGCCGTGGCGATGATTTTCATTAGCCCCTCCTGTGCAGATCCCCCGATCTGCTTGGGATCATTTGATCCTTGTTGGAGGTGGGCGTCAAGCGGGGAGGTCTGACGAGATAAGTGCACTGTCACCGTAAATGCACGGTATTGCGAATGCTAATCATTCGCAATACTAGGATTGAGAAATAAGCTTCGCCATTACCGCCATCTGGGCTTTGCTTAACTCGCGAAGCTCTTGCTCCATCACGAGCAGGCGCGCCGACAACTCGCGAACGAGATCATTCTGCCCGCTCTCGTCTTTGCCTTCTGAACGACGCAAGCCAGTAGATTGAATCAATCCCGCCTCGGGCTTCCGCCGCAGGGCCTTCTCGGCGGCTTCTCGCATACGCAATGAGACCCACGACCCAATCTTCATGCCCTCTTGACGCGCCGCATCTCTCATCAACGCAATCGCTTCTGCCTCAACACCTTTCAGGGTGTACTGGCGCCGACTGGCCCGATCCGGATCGGGCTCAGACGCACTGGCGCAATCAGAGCCACCCGCACGCTCTGCGTCCAACATGATTTCCTCCATTTAAAGCAAGAACATGACGCCGAAAGCTTCGTTCCGTCTCAGCGAAAGCGAGAGACAATTTTGTCTCTCGCTTGTTCATTGTATTGTTCCTTTAAAGGCAAACTGATTGGACCCCTTGTCAATCGACCAAGGACCCCAACAGCGCTAAACCGTGTTAAAATTACGTTAAAACGTGAAAAAGGACCCCATTGGCACCCTTGGCAGGTGACTGCCAAAACTATAGTACGGTATGCAGGGGGAAGGGGCAGCGCGGGGATCATATCAGTAAAGGGGGGCCGTTCATGCCCACGGAAATCGACGCCGCTACCACCCTCGACCGACCTCCTCTGTTTTCAGAGATCGAGCACCGATTGGCAGATGCCTGCCGTCGGCTGGTCGCCCTGTGCAGCCATAACAGCGCTGAAGGGCAAGAGCTCCAAGATAAATTCTTGCCAGCAATTTCTAAAATAAACCAAGTGGTCATCGGACCTCTTGAGGCTAATTTTGGCGCATTTGTTGCGATCGAGGACGTGCTCTATCTTAAAGAAGAGCCGGTTATTGAACTGTTCCGTATCGTTCTTAGTGACATTGCTTCGCAGCTGAAGGCTGGAAGGACGATCAGCGCAGCTGAGATCCCGGCTTTGTTGGAGCGGGCTCTCATGGACTATGTGCTGCACGAACTCCGCCACCAAAGCCAAGGCGTCGGAGATTATGGCGATTTCAAGCTCGCAAAATCGATTGCCGGTCGTCGTTTCATGGCTGAGATGGACGTTCAGGCTGATCGCGACGCAGCGTTCGCATTCAGCATGTTGTACACGCATGGCAACAGCCGCGCCGAATTTCTCGAATGCTTTCGTGAAGCACTGTTTCTATCTAGTGCTTATTATTTCAGGATTTTCCCGCCGACGCCGTCCCGGCTTGATAAGCAGGAGCGCGTGGCGGCCGTGATGCTCATGAGCGCTCGACTTGCCGTTATCCGCGATTTTAATGAACTTGTAGAGCGACCCGATCTCCCACTCGACAGCCCCCTAATCGCGAAAATTTCTACCGCACAGTCGACTCTCGCGATTTTCCAAGGCCAGCCCAATGTTCGACTGCTCGGAGCAGCAAACGACGCGGCAGTTGGATTGTTGGTACGGCAGCTAGACCGCAGTCAGTTCGACGATGCGCTCGAAACGTCCATCTCATTGGCGGATCAGCTCGGGCTGCTGCCCGATAATTGATTACTCCGCCGCCACAGCCTCGCTTTTATGCTCCAGCAGCGGCTTGAGATACGCGCCCGTATAAGACCGCTTCTCCTTCACCACCTGCTCGGGTGTGCCGACCGCGACGATCTCGCCGCCCTTGTCGCCGCCCTCCGGCCCCAGGTCGATGATCCAATCGGCGGTCTTGATGACCTCCAGGTTGTGCTCGATCACGACGACGGTGTTGCCCTGTTCGACCAAAGCATGGAGCACCTCCAGCAACTTGCGCACGTCCTCGAAATGCAGGCCCGTCGTAGGCTCGTCGAGAATGTAGAGCGTGTTGCCGGTGGCGCGGCGGCTGAGTTCCTTGGCGAGCTTGACGCGTTGCGCCTCGCCGCCTGAGAGCGTCGTCGCCTGCTGGCCGACCTTGACGTAGCCGAGGCCGACTTCCTGCAGCATCGCCATCTTGTCGCGGATGCTGGGCACCGCCTTGAAGAATTCGACCGCATCCTCGACCGTCATGTCGAGCACGTCGGCGATGCTCTTGTCGCGGAACTTCACCTCCAGCGTTTCGCGATTGTAGCGCTGGCCGTGGCAGACGTCGCAGGTGACGTAGACGTCGGGCAGAAAGTGCATCTCGATCTTGAGCACGCCGTCGCCCTGGCACGCCTCGCAGCGGCCGCCCTTCACATTGAAGCTGAAGCGGCCGGGCTTGTAGCCGCGCGCCTGGCTTTCGGGCAGGCCGGCGAACCAATCGCGGATCAGGGTGAAGCTGCCGGTGTAGGTGGCGGGGTTGGAGCGCGGGGTGCGGCCGATCGGCGACTGATCGATGTCGATCACCTTGTCGAGATATTGCAGCCCCTCGATCTTTTCGTGATGGCCGGCGAGCATGCGCGCGCCGTTCAATTGGCGCGCGGCGCTGGCGTAGAGCGTGTCGATGGTGAAGGTCGACTTGCCCGATCCGGAGACGCCGGTGATGCAGGTGAAGGTGCCGAGCGGGATCGAGGCGGTGACATCCTTGAGGTTGTTGGCGCGCGCGCCCTTGACGGTGAGCTTCTTGCCGTTGCCCTTGCGGCGCGCGTCGGGGAGCGGGACCATGCGACGGCCGGTGAGATAATCGGCGGTGAGGCTGTTGGTGTTGGCGAGCACATCCGCGAGCGTGCCCGCGGCGACGACCTCGCCGCCATGGACGCCCGCGCCGGGGCCCATATCGATCACATAATCGGCGGTGCGGATCGCATCCTCGTCATGTTCGACGACGATCACGGTATTGCCGAGATCGCGCAGGCGGCGGAGCGTGACGATCAGCCGTTCATTGTCGCGCTGGTGGAGGCCGATCGAGGGTTCGTCGAGCACGTAGAGCACGCCCGACAGGCCGGAGCCGATCTGGGAGGCCAAGCGGATGCGCTGGCTCTCGCCGCCGGAGAGCGTGCCGCTGGTGCGATCGAGATTGAGATAATCGAGGCCGACATTGTCGAGGAAGCCGAGGCGTTCGACGATTTCCTTGAGGATCGGGGTCGCGATCTGGGTCTGCTGGGTGTTGAGATGCTCCGGCATCGCGCGGAAGAAAGCGAGCGCGGGGCCGACCGAGCGGCGGGTCGACATCGAAATGTCCTCGCCCGCGATCTTGACCGCGAGCGCCTCCGGCTTGAGGCGCGCGCCGTGGCAGACTTCGCACGCCGCGGCGGACTGGTACTTCGAAAGCTCCTCGCGCATCCACGCGCTCTCGGTCGAGAGCATGCGGCGTTCGAGATTGCCGAGCACGCCTTCGAACGCCTTGTTGACGGTGTAGCTCTTGCGCCCGTCGACGAAGGTGAGCGGGATCGCCCGGCCCTGCGTGCCGGTGAGGATGACGGCGCGCTGTTCGTCGGTCAGCTCGTTGAACGGCTGATCGAGGGTGAAATCGTAGGCCGAAGCGAGGCTGGCGAGGACCTGCATGTAATAAGGGCTGGGCGGCTGGGATTTGGCCCAGGGCACGATCGCGCCCTTCTTGAGCGAGAGATGCTCGTTGGGGACGACCAGCTGCGGGTCGAAATAGAGTTTCTCGCCAAGGCCGTCGCAGGCTGGGCAGGCGCCCTGGGGGGCGTTGAAGGAGAAGAGGCGCGGCTCGATCTCGGCGATGGTGAAGCCGGAGACGGGGCAGGCGAATTTCTCGGAGAAGACGATGCGGTTGGCGGGGATGCCGGCGCCCTTGAGATTGCCGGTGCTGCCCTCCTCATCCTCACGGCCGGGCACGACACCGTCGGCCAGATCGATGTAGACGAGCCCGTCCGTCAGCTTGAGCGCGGTTTCGAAGCTTTGGGCGAGACGGGTCTCGATGCCTTCGCGGATGGCGAGGCGATCGACCACGATCTCGATGTCGTGCTTGAACTTCTTGTCGAGCGCGGGGGCTTCCTCGATCTCGTAAAAGGTGCCGTCGATGCGGACGCGGGTGAAGCCCGCGCGCTGCCATTCGAGCAATTCCTTCTTATATTCGCCCTTGCGGCCGACGACGGCGGGGGCGAGCAGATAGAAGCGCGTGCCTTCGGGCAGCAGCATTACGCGATCGACCATCTGGCTGACGGTCTGCGCGCTGATCGGCAGGCCGGTGACGGGCGAATAAGGCACGCCGACGCGCGCCCACAGCAGGCGCATATAATCGTAGATTTCGGTGACGGTGGCGACGGTCGAGCGCGGATTGCGGCTGGTCGTCTTCTGCTCGATCGAGATTGCGGGCGAGAGGCCCTCGATATGCTCGACATCGGGCTTCTGCATCAGCTCGAGGAACTGGCGGGCGTAGGCCGAAAGGGACTCGACGTAGCGGCGCTGGCCTTCGGCATAGATCGTGTCGAAGGCGAGGCTGGACTTGCCCGAACCCGACAGGCCGGTGATGACCGTCAGCGTCTCACGCGGAATGTCGACATTCACGCCCTTGAGGTTGTGCTCGCGGGCACCACGGACTTTTATGTGAGTCAGCATTGGGAACACCCATGCTTACAGATATGGGTCAGGCTCATAAAGCGAGTTTGTTCCAGCTTTGTTCGGATAGCAAGCGCACCCAGCACCGGCGTACCGGAGATGGGAACGAGGATCGCCTAGCACAAGTTGCTGACAGCGTGTTGGCAGCAGGCATGTCAGCAGGATGGCGGGACGGCTGGCGCTTACTTCGTGTCGCCCGCGGCCGGCGCGTTCATGACATAGCAGACCACATCGAACAGCTGCAGCCCGTGCTCGTCGCTGACCTCGACGTGCAGTTCCTGCCCGTCCCACAGCACCTCGGGTTCGTCGGCCATGAGGACGCCCGCATGGCGGATCGCCTCGACGCGCGCGGCCGCCTTGTCGGGCAGTTCGACCCCCACGCTGTCGCGATGCGTGGAGCCGTCCTTGGTGTGGAAGAAGTATTGCATCGACCAAGAATGCGCCGGCGCGCTTTCGGTTGCGACAAAGGGCGGTTTCGTCGTGAGGCTGTCTACGGGATCAGCTTGATCGCATCGCCATAGCGGATCGTGAGCACAGGCTGCCCGAAGCGATTCTCCACGTCGATCCGGTGGGACAGGTTCAGGCTGCCTTTGCGAACGCTTTCGGCGATCATCTCGCGGGCCTCGGCGATGGCCGCCTCGCGCGCCGCATCGTCATCCGGCAAGTCCCGGCCTTCAAGGTCGGGAACATCCAGGCCGTTGAACAGGTGGAAGAAATAGCGCCCCATCGGCGCAGAATGCCGCCGGCTCCGGAACGATACCATAACCTATGCTAATGCGGACGCGATCAGATCGTCTTGCAATAAGCCGGCGCGTCGGCGGCCCTGCAGAAATCGGGTTTGATGCCCGTCGTTTTCCAATAGCGGGTCAGGCCGAGCGCATCGGCGGCGGCGGCGAAGCCTGGATCGGCGCGCGCGCCGGCCAAAGCGGGGGTCATCAGCGCCTGGCGCGACGCGGTGAGCGAACCGTTGTCGATCGCGGCCTTGAGCGCCTGCGCGTTGGCGCCGAGCGCGCCGAGCAGGGTGATCTTGGTCCGGGCATTGAATGGCGTGAAGCCGCTGCCGACGAGTGCGGTTGCGGCGTCCGCCTTGGCCCGGGCATCACCCGACGCGAGCGCCTTAAGCGCCGTCATGTAGACCGTGCGCGACTTGGGTGAGAGGCCTTCCGCGGGCAGCGCCGCCAGCAGCGTGACGGCCTGGGCATAATCGTGCGTCGACGCGGCGGCCACGACCTTGACCGCGTCCTGCATACCCGGCTCCTCGATCAGATCGGCGAAGGCGGCGGCATGCTTGGCCGATTCATCGGCATCGCCCTTTTCGCTCAGCACCAGCGCGAGCGACCATTGCGAACCGGGATTGAGCGCGAGCACGTCGATGCCGCGGCGATATTCGCCGATCGCATCCTGGGTGCGGCCGACCTCTTCGAGGAAGCCGCCATAATAATGATGCTCGCACCCGCAGGCGAGCGCGCGCGCCTTGAGCGCCTTTTGCAGCAGAGCCTCGCGCGCAAGCAGATCGCCGCGCGGCAGCAGGAAGCTATTGTTGGAAAGCGCCTGGCTGTTGGTGGGATCGAGCGCGATCGCCTTGTCGCCGGCGCTCTGCGCCTCGTCGTGCAATTGGCGATCGTCGACATTGGTTTCGTAGCGGATGCCGAGGATCGCATCCTGGATCGCCGACCAACCGAACGAGAAATCGGGCGCGGCAGCGACGACCTTGCGGGCCGCGTCGAGCGCTTTGGTCGGCGCATCCTCCAGCTCGGTATTGTGGCAATATTGGAGATAGGAGGTCAGGATCGGATCGGGCAGGGGCTTGGGATAGGTCGAGGCGCCGAACAAACCGCACCGGACGAGGTTGCCGGCATCGATCGCGATCATGCGCGGCACCCGCGCTGCCTGAGCGGCATCATAACTGAATGTGTTCGACCAGAGCGTCGCGCCGGAACGTTCGTTGGTGAGCCGCGCGATCACGCGGATCTTGTCGCCGTCGCGGCGGATCGTGCCGCCGAGCGTGTAAGCCGGCGCGGTGCCCGGCGGCGGCGCGGCGGCGGTAGAGACGCCGACGACGCCGTCGTCGCTGAACGCGGCAATGACCTCGTCGCGCATCGCATCCGGCATGGTCGCGGGCAGATCGGGCGAGAGGCGTTGGAAGCCGGTCCAGCGCACCTCCATCGAATGTTCGGCCCTGGGCTGGCTGCCGCGCAGGAAGAACCAGGATCCGCCCGCGATGGCGAGCAGGACGAGCACCGCGGCCGCGACCGCGATCAGGCTGCCGGCGCTGAAGCCGCGATGCGGTGGCGCGGGCGGCGGGGCAGCGCGGGCGGTGGCCGGACGCGGCGCGGGCGCCGGCGTGGGATTGGCTTCTTCGGCGTCGTCGGCGGCCCGGAGCGTGGCCACGCGCGCGACCAACGCGTCGATCGATTTGTCCCAATCCTCGAACAGATCGATCCACTGGCGCGTCGCCAGTTCGTAGGCGAAGGCGTCGCCCGGTTCGACATCCTCGATCCGCAGCGCGAGCATCGGCACGTGGAAACGGCTGACGAGCGACATCTCCTTCTTGATCTCGTCGCTGTTGTTGGCGCGATCGGAGAAGACCAGAACCATCGCGCGGGCGGTGCGGATCGCACGGACGATCGCTTCCTGATAATTCTCGCCGGGCTGGACGTCGCGGCAGGCGATCCAGCAATCGACCCCACGCCGCTCGAGCGCCTCGCACACGGCGAGCGCGTCCTTGCGGTCGCTGGTCGCGTAGCTGATGAAGACCGGCCGCATCAGCCGCCGCGCTCGATCGCAATGCGCATCATTTCCCCCCCGGCCAGCGCGCGCTGTGACGACGACGTTACGGTGCCCTTCACCGCTTGGGAAGATGTTGGCACCGGCGCGGCCCGAACAAATTTGATCGGCGCCCGGGAGGCGGGCCGCCCTTGTGGTCGTTCCGGGCGCGCACCATCTGCGGCGGGCATAAGCGGGACGTCATCCCGCACGCCACCACAGGGAGTCTTCCATGCTTTCGCTTTACGATGTCAGCGTTCCCGTCTTCATCCGCGCGCTCGAGAATATGGGCGCCTTCCTCGACAAGGGCGCGGCGCATTTCGCCGAAGCGGGACGGCCGGAAAGCGAATTGACCACCGCGCGCCTGTATGAGGACATGGCGCCGCTGGTTGCGCAGATCCAGCGCGCGAGCGACAGCGCCAAGGGGCTGGCCGTGCGCGTCGGCGGCGTCGAGAATGTCGCCATGCCCGACGAGGAAGTGACGATCGCCGACCTGAAGGCGCGCATCGCCAAGACCATCGCCTTCCTCAAAGCCACGCCGCGCGACGGCTTCGACGGCAAGGAGGACGCAGCGGTCGAGGTGAAGACACCGAACCGCACGATGGTCTTCACCGGCAAATCCTATGTGCTGGGCTTCGCGATCCCCAACTTCTTCTTCCACGTCACCACCGCTTATGCGCTGCTGCGCAAGGAAGGCGTGCCGGTCGGGAAGATGGATTATCTCGGCGGGGTCGAGACGAAGCCGAACTGAGACCCGCATGGACAGCAAAGCAAGCGCGGGTTAGCCCGACGGCAACCTGGGGGTTCCCATGCCGTTTGCTTTCGCGCTCGCTTTGCTGGCCGATGCCGCCGTCGCGCCGCCGCGCACCTTCGTGATGCCGCCCAAGGCGGCGCCGGTGACGGGCGAGATTCATCAGGTGCTGCTGGGGCCATTGTTCAGGCAGGACTATTTCTGCGTCGAACATTGGTATGGCCAGCTCGATTATGCGGGCGACGCGCTCGGCACCGATTGCATGATCGGCGGCGGGCTCGACGGGCGCACCGGCTATCTGAAACCCTATCGCACCACCGGCAAAACCAATGCCGACTGGTATGGCTGGCATGCCGAGGTGCTGGCGCCGGTCGACGGGATCGTGATCGGCGTGCTCGCCAAAGCCGACGACAATGTGCCGGGCACGATGGGCAAGCCACCCGCCGCGATGCTGCAATTCCGCACCGACGACGGCATCATCATCGTCTACGGCCATGTCACCGACATAAAGGTGAAGGTGGGCGATCGGGTGAAGCGCGGCGAGGTGGTCGCGCTCGACGGCAATAACGGCATGGCGCGCGCGCCGCACATCCATGTCGGCGCCTATGTCGCGGCCACCGCCGAGCCGCTGCAGATCCGCTGGGACCAGCGCGCGATGGCCGAGGTGCTGGGTAAAGAGAATTGAGGATGGCGAGTTGGGGGAATGCGCCTCTATAGCCGATCCGATGTCGCTCTATTCGCTCGCTCGCCCCTGGCTGTTCACGCTCGATCCGGAACGCGCGCACAATCTCGCCTTCCTCGGCCTGAAGGCACTGCCGGTTCGGACGGTAAAGCATGATCCGATCCTGGCAGTCGCGCTCGCCGGCCTGAACTTTCCCAGCCCCGTCGGCCTCGCCGCGGGGCTCGACAAGGATGCGAAGGCCCCCGACGCGCTGCTCGCGCTCGGCTTCGGCTTCGTCGAGGTCGGCACGGTCACGCCGCTACCGCAGACGGGCAATCCCAGGCCGCGCCTGTTCCGGCTGCCGGAGGACGAGGCGATCATCAACCGGATGGGCTTCAACAATGCCGGCCAGGCCGCCGCGCTCAAACGGCTGCGGCGGCGTCGCGGAAGGCCCGGCATCGTCGGGGTCAATATCGGCGCCAACAAGGATGCGGCCGATCGCATCGCCGATTATGCGACGGGCGTGGCGGCGATGGCGCCGGTCGCCGATTATCTGACGGTCAACATCTCCTCGCCCAACACGCCCGGGCTGCGCGCGCTGCAGGACGAGGCCGCGCTCGATGCCCTGCTCGAAGCGGTAATGGCGGCGCGGCCTGCCGGTGGCCCGCCGATCTTCCTCAAGGTCGCGCCCGACCTCGAGCCCGCCGATGTCGACGCGATATCGCGCGTCGCGATCGATCGCGGGATCGACGCGCTGATCGTCAGCAATACCACCGTTTCGCGCCCGCCGCTCGAAAGCCTCGACGCGCATCAGATGGGCGGCCTGTCGGGCGCGCCGCTCAAAAGCCTCGCGCTCGAACGGCTGCGCGATTTCCGGCGCGCGACCGGAGACGCGCTGCCGCTGATCGCGGCGGGCGGCATCGCCAGCGGCGCGGATGCCTTTGCCCGGATCAAGGCCGGGGCAAGCCTGGTCCAGATCTATACCGCGTTGATCTATCAGGGACCTTACTTGCCGCGCCGGATCGAAAGTGAACTGGCAGCGTTGTTACGATCGGAAGGCCACTCGAGTATCCGTTCGGCCATCGGTTCGGACAATCGCTGACCGCCCTGACGAAGGGTGGCGTCGAGGAGAGATACGATCATGGGCCACAAGCCGATCGAAGCGCCCGCTTTGTTCAGCCTGAGCCTGTTTCTCGGCCTCAATTATGTGGTCGGCTATTGCATCGGCCATCTGCTCACCGGATCCGAAATCGGCGCGGGCGCGATCGCGCTGGTGACGCCGTGCCTGACCCTGCTTGGCCTGGCGCTGTTCGGTGGGCGGAGCGGGGAGGCAGACCAGAAGGGCCCCATTATCGACTAAGCGATCCGTCATGCCGGACTTGTTCCGGCATCCACCGGGCGGCACAAATCCCGGATGCGGGAACGGCAACCGTGCGTCTACATGCTAGCCAGCGGCTATAACGGCACGCTCTATGTTGGCATGACTTCGGACCTTGGCGCGCGTGTCGCGCAGCACCGAACGGGCGCGCACGACGGCTTCACCAAACGCCATGATGTGAAGCAATTGGTCTGGTACGAACTGACCGACCAGATGACCGATGCGATCGCATCCGAAAAACGCATCAAGAAATGGCCGCGCGACTGGAAAAGGAACCTGATCGAGCGCGATAATCCGGAGTGGAACGATCTGGCGGCGGCGCTGGGTTTCGACCCGTTGCGTTGATCTCCCGGTGGACCCCGGAACAAGTCCGGGGTGACGAGGTAGCGCTTGCGGGAGCATTTCGACCGGCTATCAGGGGCCGCATGATCCGCCCCCTCCTGCTCCTCCTCGCCGCGCTCGCGCTGCCGCTGGCGGCGGCGCCCGCCAGATCCCCACAGACAAAAGCCGGCTTGGTGTCCGCTGCCGATCCGCGCGCGGCGGCGGCCGGGGTCGAGATATTGCGCAAGGGCGGCAGCGCCGCCGACGCGGCGATCGCGATGATGCTCGCGCTCAATGTGGTCGAGCCGCAAAGCTCGGGCATCGGCGGCGGCGGCTTCATGGTCCATCATGATGCGAAGACGAACAAATTCGCGACGTTCGATGGGCGCGAGGCCGCGCCGGCGGCGGCGGACGGGCATTGGTTCTATCAGAACGGCCAGCCCCTCCAGCATCAGGAAGCGGTACCGGGCGGACGCAGCGTCGGCGTGCCCGGCAATCTGCGGATGATGGCGCTGGCGCATGCCCGCTATGGCCGGCTGCCGTGGGCGGCCCTGTTCCAGCCCGCGATCCGGCTGGCGCGCGATGGCTACAGGATAACCCCGCGCCTGCACAATTCGATCGCGCAATGGGGCGACGCGATCCTCTCCGATTGGGGCCGGAAGCATTTCTTCGCGGCCGACGGCACCGCGCTGCCGGTCGGCGCGATCCTGAAGGATCCCGAACAGGCCGCCTTGTTCGCGAAGATCGCGGCACAAGGCCCGGACTATTTCTATCATGGCGAGCCTGGCCAGAAGCTGGTCGCGGCGGTCAATCATGCGCCGCGCAACGCGTCGAAGATGACGATGGCCGACCTCACCGCCTATCAGGCGAAGGAGCGCGCGCCGATCTGCGGCACCTACCGCGTCTATCGCGTGTGCGGCATGGGGCCGCCTTCGGCCGGCGGCATCACCGTGCTGATGATCCTCAAGCAACTCGAGCGGTTCGACCTCGCCAAGCTGGGCAAGGACAATCCCGTTGCCTGGCATCTGTTGGCCGAGAGCGAGCGCCTCGCCTACGCCGACCGCGACGCCTACATGGGCGACGCCGATCATGTGACCGTGCCAGTGCGCGGCCTGCTCGACGCCACTTATCTCGCGCGCCGATCGGCGCTGATCGCGCCCGACCGCACGATGCCGACGATCGCGCCCGGCGCGCCCGCGGGCGTGCCGGTGCGGATGGCGGGGATCGCCAGCCCCGAACATGGCACGACGGACATGGCGGCGGTCGACGCGCAGGGGAACGTCGTCGAGGTCACCTCGACGATCGAAAGCGTGTTCGGATCGGGCCTGACCGTCGACGGCATCCTGCTCAACAACGAGCTCACCGATTTCGATATCGTCCCCGAACGCGGCGGCATGTCCGCCGCCAACCGCGTCGAAGCCGGCAAGCGCCCGCGCAGCTCGATGGCGCCGACGATCGTCTACGGCCCCGACGGCAAGGTCCGGATCGCGATCGGTGCGGCGGGCGGATCGACGATCATCGCGCAGGTCGCCAAGGCGCTGATCGGCGTGCTCGACTGGCATATGCGCGCGCAGGACGCGATCGGGATGGGGCTGATCTACACGCCCGGCCCGGGCGGCGTGGTCGAGCAAGGCACGCAATTGGAGCCGATGCTGCCGGCGTTAGCGCAGCTCGGCGAGCGGCTGCGGCCCGCGCCGCTGGGGCTCAAGGCCAATGCGATCGAGCAGGTCGGCGGGCGCTGGGCCGGTGCCGCCGATCCGCGCAGCGAAGGCGTGGCGATGGCGGTGAGCGGGACGGTGACCGGCGGCAAGCGCGTTACGATGCAGCCCGGGGTGCACGAATAAGCAATCTTCTCCCCTCCCGCTTGCGGGAGGGGGCGGGGGAGGGCATTCAGCGCTGGTGCAAGGGGGGACGCCCCTCCCCAACCCCTCCCGCAAGCGGGAGGGGAATAATAAGGGCAGGAGAGACGATGGCGATCGAGCCCTTCCCCAATCTGGTCACGATGTTCTTCACGCGCGCGGCCGAATTTGGCGACGCGCCTTTCCTGTTCTGGAAGGAAGACGGCGCGTGGCGGTCGCTGAGCTGGGCCGAGACCGCGCGTTGCGTCGCCAAGCTTGCCGAGGCGCTGCGCGGGCTCGGGCTGGAACGCTGCGACCGGGTCTTGCTCGTGTCCGAGAATCGGCCCGAATGGGCGATTGCCGATCTCGCGATCATGGCTGCGGGCGGCATCACCGTGCCGGCCTATACCAGCAACACGACCAGCGATCATGCGCATGTCCTCAACGACAGCGGCGCGCGCATCGCGATCGTCTCGACCGCGGCGCTTGCCAAGACGCTGCTGCCGGCCGTCGCCAGATCATCCGAATGCGAGATGGTGATCGGGATCGAGCCGCTGCAGCGCGAGCGGATCGGCGCGGTCCGCATCCACGAATGGCATGCCCTGGTCGCGGACCAGCCGGGCGATGTCGCGGCCGCGGCCGCGCGCGCCGACTTCAAGCGCGAGGATGTTGCCTGCGTCATCTATACCAGCGGCACCGGCGGGTCCCCGCGCGGCGTGCGCCAGCATCATGGCGCGATCCTGCAGAATTGCGCGGGCGCGACCGATGTCATCCGCGGGGATTTCGAGAGCGGGCTGGAAATCTTCCTGAGCCTGCTGCCGCTGAGCCATGCCTATGAGCATACGTTCGGCCAGCATTTCCCGATCAGCCTGGGCGGCCAGATCCATTATGCCGAGAGCATCGAGAAGCTTGCCTCCAACATGGAGGAGGTCGGGCCGACGATCATGATCGTGGTGCCGCGCCTGTTCGAATTGCTGCGCGGGCGGATCATCAAGCAGATCGAGAAGCAGGGCAAAGCGGCGCAATGGCTGCTCGCTCAGGCGCTCGCGCTCGATGCCAAGCCGAAAAAGAGCATTGCCGACAAGCCGCTCGACCTGCTGCTGGACGTGACCGTGCGCAAGAAGGTGCGCGCGCGGTTCGGCGGGCGGGTGAAGGCCCTGGTGTCCGGCGGCGCGCCGCTCAATCCCGAGGTCGGGCGCTTCTTCCGCGCGCTCGGCGTGACGTTGCTGCAGGGCTATGGCCAGACCGAGTGCGGTCCGCTCATCTCGGTCAATCGGCCGCGCGCGGGCATCACGATGGAGAGCGTCGGGCCGCCGGTGATGGGCACCGAGGTCAGGATCGCCCAGGATGGCGAGATCCTCGTGCGCGGCGAGAATGTGATGCACGGTTACTGGCGCAACGATGCCGAGAGCGCGCGCGTGCTGATCGACGGCTGGCTCCATACCGGCGACGTCGGCCATCTCGACGAAGCGGGGCGGATCGTGATCACCGACCGCAAGAAGGACCTGATCGTCAACGACAAGGGCGACAATGTCTCGCCCCAGCGGGTCGAGGGCATGCTCACGCTCGAACCCGAGATCGCGCAGGCGATGGTGATCGGCGACCGGCGGCCGTACCTGGTCGGGCTGGTCGTGCCCGACAAGGAATGGGAAGCGACGCTCGCCCCGGGCACCGACCTGCACAAGGCGATGATGGCGGCGGTCGATCGCGTCAATGCGGGCCTGTCGGTGATCGAACGGGTGCGCCGCGTGCTCGTGGCGGACGAGGCCTTCACGATCGAGAATGGCGCGCTGACGCCGTCGCTCAAGGTGCGGCGGCACGTGCTGCGCGAACGTTATGGGGAGCGTCTCGACGCGCTGTACGGACCGAAGGCCTGACGCTCCTTTGGCGTACAGGCACCATTCATATAAATAATTCTTCTCTCACTTGTCAGCTGACTAAGATTATCGACAATATGTTCCCAATTTTATCGGGTCATATTGGTCCTATAATATCCGATACTTAACCTTGTTATTTTTGCATTCCGCTCGATATACTTATTATCGTTGATGAGTGCGTGGTGTTGACGACAGAAGCCTGACCCCCTGGCTGGAGATCGTCTGTGACCAATTATCGACTCTATTTCATGACCAGTGTCGGCGGCCACATCGATCGCTTCGAAGCGATCGAAGCCGATAGCGACGCAGCCGCGATCGAAGCCGCAAAACTCTACCGGGGACCCTATCCGCTCGAGCTCTGGCAGCGCGATCGCAGGGTCGAGGCCTTCCCCCGCTTGCTCAGGCCAGGCCTTCAGCCCGTTCAAACAAACGCGGACCGCCGTTTCCGCGGGCTTAGCGCGCCTTTCTGTACGGCGTGAACTGGTCGAAGGTGCAAAAGCCGAAGTCCGCGCCGGTCGTCTCGGTCACGTGCACCGGATCATTCTCGCATAATTGGCCGCCGGCGCCGCGGGTCACGATCCGGCGGCCCTCGCGCAAGGCCGGGCAGCCGCCCTTGAAGCGCGCGACATAGGTGTAGCGCGCATCGCGATAGACGATCGCGGTACCGTCGATGATCTCCGGCTGCGCCGAGCGGTCGGGGAAGATGCACCGGCGCGGCGCGTCCGCGGTCTTGCCCTTGAGCAGATCGGACAGCGCATCCGTGCTTGCACAGGCCGGTGCCGCCAGCAGACCACCGGCCACCAGCGCGATCAGCGTTCGGGCCATGATGCTATTCCTTGCGGTAGGGCACGAAGCTGTCGAACACGCAGGTGCCGACCGGAATGTTCGCGCCGCTCATGCGCAGCTCCGCGAAATCGCCGCGGCAGAGCTGCGAGCTGTGGACCCTGGTGATCAGGATCGTGTCATCACGGAGCTGCGGGCAGCCATCCTGGAACCGGCTGACATACCAGGTCGTGCCCTGGCGATAGGCCATGGCCAGCCCCGGAATCTTCTGCGAATCATTGCTGCTGATGCCGAGGTTGATGCAGTCGACCGGTTTGCCGGCGACGCGGCCATCGATCAGCTTGGCGAGCTGCGCCTCAGGCGTGAGGCGGGCGGCAGCGAGCGGCGCGATCGGGGCGGCGGTCAGGCCGGCGATCAGGGCGGCGTGGATCAGGCTTCGCATGGGAAAATCCTCCTTGTGCCATAACGCTTTGATACGCCTTCGGGCGCGAAGGTTCATCCCCGGAAAATATCCTTTTCCGCGCGGCGCCGCGCGAGCGTCTCGACGCTGTCCGCGCGCATGAAGGGATTGGTCGCAAGTTCGAGCGCGATCGTGGTCGGCACGGTCGCCTGCCCTTGCGCGCGCAGCGCGTCGACCTCGCGCATGCGATCGATCACCGCCTGATTGTCGGGTTCGGCGACACGCGCGTAGCGCCCGTTCGCCTGCGTATATTCGTGCGCGCAATAGACGATCGTCTCGGACGGCAAGGCGGCGAGGCGCTGCATGTTGGTCCACATCTGCGCCGGCGTCCCTTCGAACAATCGCCCGCAGCCCATCGCGAACAAGGTGTCGCCGACGAAGGCGATCCCCGCTTCGGGAAGGTAATAAGCGATATGGCCGGCGGTATGCGCGGGCACTTCCAGCACGTGCGCCGCGACCGCGCCGATGTGCACCACGTCGCCCTCGCCCACCATGCGGTCGAGCGTCGGGATCTTGGCGGCCTCGGCGGCGGGGCCGGTGACGAGGCAGCCGGTCGCGGCCTTGATCGCGGCGTTGCCGCCGATGTGATCGCCGTGCCAGTGCGTGTTCCAGATCTGGCCGATCCGCCAGCCTCGCCGGTCCGCTTCCGCCAATACCGGTGCAGCCTCGGCGGGGTCGATCACCACCGTCTCGCCGCTGACATCGTCATGCGCCAGCCAGATATAATTGTCCTCAAGCACCGGAATGCGGACGACCTCGATCATCGCCGCGTCACCAGGCGCCCGTATTGGGCATCGACGCCCACGGCTCCTGCGGCGGCAAATGGCCATCCTGCAGCAATTCGACCGAGATGTTATCGGGCGTGCGCACGAACGCCATGTGGCCGTCGCGCGGCGGGCGGTTGATCGTCACGCCGGCGTCCATCAGCCGCTGGCAGGTCGCGTAGATGTCATCGACGCGATAGGCGAGATGGCCGAAATTGCGGCCGCCGTCATAACCGGCCTCGTCCCAATTATGGGTAAGCTCGACCTGCGCCTCCTCGTCGCCAGGGGCTGCGAGGAAGATCAGCGTGAAGCGCCCCTTTTCATTGTCCATGCGCCGCACTTCGCGGAGGCCGAGCAATTCGAAGAAGCGGATCGTCGCGTCGGGATCGGACACGCGGATCATGGTGTGGAGATATTTGGGCATGGGTGGCGCTTACGCCTCCGTTGCGAGTCGGTGAAACCGCTATTTCGGCTGGCCGAGCAAGGCGGCCGCCTGCTTGCCGTCGGGATCGTCCGGCGCGATCTGCGCGGCGCGGGTCCAGGCCGAGCGCGCGGCGTCCATCTGGCCGGCGGCGGCATAGATATTTCCCGCCTCGAGCTGGACCGACGGATCGTCGCCCGCCGATTTGAGCGCCACCGCGATATCCTTCTGCGCGCGCGGCAGATCCTTCTGACGCCGCGCGAGCGTCGCCGACAAGAGCCAGGCGAACGGATCCTGCGGGACCAAAGCCAGTCCCTTGTCCATGTCGGTGCGCGCCTGGGGGAGATCGTCGAGCGCGACGTCGGCGCGCGCGCGATCGATCCACGCCTCGCCGGTCAGCGTCGGCGCGAGGTCCGGGAGCGCCACGACATGGTCGATATCCGCGCGCGCCTTGGCCGGCTGATCGGCGGCGAGCGCGGCATTGGCGGCCTGGCTCCAGAGTTGCGGGCCGTGGCCGTCGCGCTGCGCGTCCGACTGCGCCGCCGCCATCGCGAGCGCGGCCTCGGCCGGAACCCACCGTTCGACCGCGGCGAAAGCGAGACCGAGGCATTGACGCGATGGCACGCTCTTGTCGCGATCGGCCCAGGCGCTCGCCTGCTCGACCGCCGCCTTGGGATCGGTCACGATCAGTTTGCGGCAGGCGGCGACGCGTGCCGGATCGCCGGAAATCTCGGTCAAGGCGGCGAGCAGGAACAGCGGGATCATAAGCTCTCGATCAAAGCGGCGACGGTCGTCAGCAGCAGGCCGAGATCGCCGGGCCGCGACAGGCGATGTTCGCCGCCTTTGACGAGCATGGTCTGCACATCGGCTGAACGGAGCACGCGGCCGAGGCGGAAGGCGATCGACGGCGGAACGTCCCGGTCCTCCAGCCCGTGCAGCAGACGCACCGGGCAATCGATCGGGATTTCGTCACCGAGCAGCAGATTGACCTGGCCGCTGTCCCAGAAGGCCTTGGTCGTGACCTCGGGTTCGTCATAATCGGGATGGTCGCTGACGAGCAGGCCGTCGGTGGCGAGCGTCGCGCGCTGGACCTCGTCATAGCCCCATTCGGTGAAATCGGGCGCGGCGGCGATGCCGACCAGCCCCGCGACGCGCTCGGGCCGCTCGAGCGCGATCAGCAGCATCAACCAGCCGCCCATCGACGAGCCAACCAGGATCAAAGACCCCTGGGCGAGCGTGTCGATCGCGTCGAGCGCATCGTCGCGCCAATCGTCGAGCGTGGATTCGCCGAACACGCCCTCGCTCTCGCCGCAGCCGCGATAGTCGAAACGCAGGATCGCGCGTCCCTCCGCCTCGGCCCACGCATCGAGCGCGATCGCCTTGGAGCCGGTCATGTCGGAGCCGTAGCCGGGCAGGAAGACAATCGTCGGGCCGGCGCCGGCGCGCTGATCGTAGGCGATGCGGGGCAAGCCGGGGCGTTCGAGGAATGCGGGCATGGTTGGGCTCTAGCACGCCGCCCCGTCCTTCCGTCACCCCGGACCCGTTCCGGGGTCCACCGCATCCCAAGCGCGGCGGTGCGGAGGATGGGTGGATGCCGGAACAGGTCCGGCATGACGGTTTAGCAGAGAGGGCGGGTTGAAAGGGCATCGCCAGTAGAGTCTAACGGGGCATGCACCTTTACCTCCCCATTGCCGGCCTGTCGGTGAATGCGCTGGTGATCGTGCTGCTGGGCGGCGCGGTCGGCATATTGTCGGGCATGTTCGGGGTGGGCGGCGGTTTCCTGACCACGCCTTTGCTCATTTTCTACGGCGTGCCGCCGGCGGTGGCGGTGGCGTCGTCGGCGACGCAGATCACCGGCGCGAGCGTGTCGGGCGTGATCGCGCACAGCAAAAGGCAGGGGGTCGACTTCCGCATGGGCGCGGTGCTGGTCGCGGGCGGCGCGCTGGGATCTTTGGTCGGCGGCTTTATCTTCCGCCTGCTCCAGAAGAGCGGGCAGATCGATACGATCATCGGCCTGCTCTACGTCGTCCTGCTCGGCTGGATCGGACTGGCGATGGCGCGCGAGTCGGCGCGCGCGGTGGTGGCGACGCGGAGCGGATTGCCTGCCCCGCCGATCACCACCAAGCGCCACCGCAAATGGATCGCGGCGCTGCCGGGGCGCTGGCGTTTCTACGGCGCCGGCCTCTACATCTCACCGCTGGCGCCGTTCATACTGGGCTTCATCACCGGATTGCTGACCGTGCTGATGGGCGTTGGCGGCGGCTTCATCCTCGTGCCGGCGATGCTCTATGTTTTCGGCGTGTCGGCGCGGGTCGTGGTCGGTACCTCGCTATTCCAGGGGCTGTTCGTCACCGCGACCACGACGCTGGTCCACGCGCTGACGACGCATGCGGTCGATCTGGTGCTGGCGGGGCTGCTGCTGATCGGATCGGTTACCGGCGCGCAGATCGGGTCGAGCCTGGTGCAGAAGGTCCGCCCCGAACGCGCGCGCATGGCGCTGGCGGTGATCGTGCTCGCGGTCGCAATCCGGATGGCGCTTGGCCTGACCTGGCGGCCTGATGCGATCTATACGGTGCAGGGGCTATGAAAAGGGCGTTCGCCTTGCTGGCGGCATTGCCCTTGCTGATCGGCGCGGCCGAGCCGCGGCTGGTGCCCGACGTGTCCGACACGCAGATCGATATCGCCTACAGCTTCACCGGCGCGGACCTGCTCCTGTTCGGCGCGATCCTCTATCCCGGCGGACGCGCGCCCGCGCCCGACACCGATATCGCGGTGGTGATCAAGGGCCCGTCCGAACCGTTGCTGGTACGCGAGAAGGCCAAGGTCGCGGGCATCTGGATCAACCATGCGAGCGAGCGTTTCCGGTCGGTGCCGAGCTTTTACGCGGTCGCGACGTCGCGCCCGCTCGCCCAGCTCGTCAGCCCCCGTACCGCCGCGATCTACGAAATCGGGATCGGCAATCTGCTGCTGTCCCCCGCCAACGGCGCGAGCGCCAACGAGCAGGCGCGGTTCGAGCAGGGGCTGGTCGAACTGAAGCGCAAGAGCGGGCTTTATGCCGAGCATGTCGGCACGGTTTCGGTGCGCGAGGGCGTGCTCTATCGCGCATTGGTGCCGATCCCGGCGCGCGTGCCGGTCGGCAATTATACCGCCGAAACCTATCTTATCCGAAATGGCCGAATCGTTGCGGCAGCGACGCGCGAGATCGCGATCGGCAAATCGGGTTTCGAACGCTTCGTCACCAACGCCGCCGACCATTATCCGCTCTGGTACGGTCTGACCGCGATCGCGCTTTCGCTATTATTAGGCTGGTTCGCGGCGCTTGGTTTCACGCGCCTTCGGCGCTGAAGAACGGCGCCAATCACATACGCGGTGAGGAAAGCCTTAACCCTATTGGGCTAGGCAGAAGCCATGGGCATACATGACCGGATCGTACCCGCAATAACGGTGGGCGACGCGATGGAGCTCGGCCGCGTTCTTGAGATCGCGGGCGCGGGGGCGCAAGTCTCGTTCGACGGCCATATGATGGCGCTGGTGCGCAAGGCCAACGGCGTCGGGGCGCCCCCGGGATCGATCGGCAGCCACGTCAAGATGCGCGTCGGCAACCGCTGGGTGCTGGGCCAGATCCGCACCCTGCGGCTGGCGCAGGCCGATTCCGACCTGATCCTCGGCATGATCGATTTCGTCGGCGAAGGTGCCGACGTGAACGACCGGCTCGGCAATTTCCGGCGCGGCGTCACCTTGCTGCCGATGCCGGGCGCGGCGCTGCATGCGGTCGCCGAGGACGAACTGCTCACCATCTTCGCGCCCGACGAACGGCCGCATATCCAGATCGGCACGGTCCATCCGTCGGGCCAGATTCCCGCGTCGCTCTGCATCGACACGTTGCTCGGCCGCCATTTCGCGGTGCTGGGATCGACCGGCACCGGCAAGTCGAGCGCGACCGCGCTCATCCTCCACCGCATCTGCGACGCGGCGCCCCACGGCCATGTGCTGATGATCGATCCGCACGGCGAATATGGCACCTCGTTCAAGGACAAGGCGGCGGTGTTCGACGTCACCAATCTCGCCATCCCCTATTGGCTGATGAACCTCGACGAACATGCCGAGATATTGCTGAATTCGAGCGGGGCGGAACGGCAGATAGACCGCGATGCGCTCGCCAAATGCCTGCTCGCGGCGCGCGCCAAGAATCGCGGCGCGGACGGGGCGGCACGGCTCACGGTCGATTCGCCGATACCCTATCTGTTGTCCGACCTGGGGATCATCCTCACCGCCGAAATGGGCAAGCTCGACAAAGGCGGGATCGGCGCGGCGCCCTATATGCGGATCAAGGCGCGGCTCGACGAGATCAAGGCCGATCCGCGTTACGCCTTCATGTTCTCGGGCGTGATGGCCAACGACACGCTGGCGGACGTGCTCGCGCGCTTGCTGCGCCTGCCGGGCGACGGCAAGCCGCTCGCGATCGTCGACCTGTCGGGCGTACCGTCGGAGGTGACCGCCGTGGTGGTCGCCCTGCTCGCGCGACTGATTTTCGATCATGCGATCTGGTCGCGCGGCGCCGAACAGCATCCGATCCTGCTCGTGTGCGAGGAAGCGCATCGTTACATCCCCGCCGGCTCGTCCGCGCCCGCGCGCGCGGTGCTGGAGCGTATCGCCAAGGAAGGCCGCAAATATGGCGTGTCGCTCGGGCTGGTGACGCAGCGCCCGTCCGATCTGGCCGAAGGCGTGCTGTCGCAATGCGGCACGATCATCGCGATGCGGCTCAACAACGAGCGCGACCAGAGCTTCGTGCGATCCGCCGTGCCCGAAGGCGCGCGCGGCATGATCGACGCGATCCCGGCGCTGCGCAACCGCGAGGCGATCATGGTCGGCGAAGGCGTGCCGATCCCGATCCGCGTGTCGTTCGACCCGCTCGACCATAGCCAGCTCCCCGCCAGCCACGATCCCGTGTTCAGCACCGCCTGGACGCAGACCGGCGGCGAGCGCGAACAACTCGACCGTACGATCAAGCGCTGGCGCGCGCAGGGACGCTAAGACCTCCTTCGACCGGTTCCGCCTTGGCCTGCGCCCTATTGGTCCAGCAACGATCTCACCCTATCCCCGTCTTCCGCGGTCGCCGGATTATAGACCACCATGGTGAGATCGGGCCGGCCATCGACGACGAAAGACGAATATTCGAATGCGATCGGGCCCAGGATCGGGTGACGGAGATGCTTGATCCCGTCGCCGTAGGTACGAACGTCGTTGTCGCGCCACATCGTGTCGAATTCGGGACTCAGCCTGCATAGTTCGGCGACCAGCGGCTCGACCTCGGCGCTCGCGCCGGCCCGCGCGGCATCCGCCCGGAACGCGCTGACGACGAAGCGCGCGACGCTGTCCCAATCGAATTGCGCGGCGCGGACGCGTGGATCGAGGAAGATCATGCGCAGGATGTTGCGCTGGTCGGGCGGCAGCGCGCCATAATCGGTGAGCACGACCGCCGCGGCGCGGTTCCAGGCGACCACATCCCACAAAGCCGTCTTCACCAGCGCCGGGCTGACATCGAGTGCGTCGAGCAGACGCTGCAGACGCGGGGTCACGCCCTCGGCGGGTTTGTAGTGGACCTCGGGCGGACGCCCGAGTCCCAAAAGGAAGAGATGTTCGCGCTCGACCTCGGTCAGCATCAGCGCACGCGCGATCCGGTCGAGCACGTCGGCCGACGGCGCGCCGCCCCGTCCCTGTTCGAGCCAGGTGTACCAGGTGGGACTGATATTGGCGCGTTGGGCTACCTCCTCGCGGCGCAAGCCAGGCGTACGCCGGCGCGTACCCGAAAAGCCGAACGCTGCCGGATCGAGCCTGGTGCGCCGGTCCTTGAGATAGAAACCGAGCGGATTGTCGTGGGGGGTCGCGGCCATCCTGTTAGTCTTTATACCCTGATAATGTCACTACTTTAACAGGATGATACAGCGCCGCATGAAGATCGCCTAGAGCGAACAGGAGATTGGTATGCGCGTTTTCATCACCGGCGCCACGGGCTTCGTCGGATCGGCGATCGTCCAGGAATTGGTGGGGGCGGGCCATCAGGTGCTCGGCCTCGCGCGGTCTGACGCCAGCGCCGAGGCGCTTGCGCGCGCGGGCGCCGCGGTCCAGCGCGGCGGAGTCGGCGACCTCGACAGCCTCCGGCGCGGCGCGGCCGAGGCCGATGGCGTGATCCACGCCGCGTTCAATCACGATTTCTCGAAATTCATCGAAAATTGCGAAGAGGATCGCCGCGCGATCGAGACGATCGGCGAGGTACTGGAAGGATCGCAGCGCCCGCTGCTCGTCACCTCCGGCCTCGCGCTGCTGGCGGAAGGCCGGCTGGCGAGCGAGGCCGATAATCCCAGCCCCGCCTTCCCGCGCCGTTCCGAAGCGGCAGCGGCGGCCGTGGCGGAGCGCGGCGTCCGCGCGACGAGCGTGCGGCTGCCACCATCGACCCATGGCACGGGGGATCATGGCTTCGTGCCGTTCCTGATCAATCTTGCGCGGGAGAAAGGCGTCTCGGCCTATGTCGGCGACGGCAGCAATCGCTGGCCGGCCGCGCACCGCTTCGACGCGGCGCGCGTCTATCGCCTCGCGCTCGAGCGGGGTGCGACCGATGGCCCCTATCATGCGATCGCGGAAGAAGGCGTGCCGTTCAAGGCGATCGCCGAGACGATCGGGCATCATCTGGGCGTACCGATTACCGCTTTGTCTCCGGAAGAGGCACAGGCGCATTTCGGCTGGTTCGCGATGTTCGCGGGCATGGATGTTCCGGCATCGAGCGCGCGCACGCGGGCGCTGCTCGGTTGGGAACCCAGCGGGCCGACTTTGCTGCAAGACATGAACGACGCCGGCTATTTCCAGGGCCGTTGAGGCGCGCGACCGCCGGCTGGCGCTGTCTCAGCCGATGCCCGGCGGCATCGGCCGGCCCGTCTTATGCAACTTGAGACGCGCGCGCCTTCAGGGCGTGCGACCTGACAACCGACAGTTCGCGCACCGAAAATTTGCGCGTCACCAAGTCTTCGACCGTGGCCGCTTCGATCGCGGGCGCAAACAGGAAGCCCTGGCCGAGCTGGCAACCGTGGGCGACAAGGAAATCGGCCTGCGCCTGCGTTTCGACGCCTTCAGCGACGGTGGTCATGCCCAGCGCCGAGCCCAGCGCCAGCACGGCTTCGGTAATCGCGCGATCCCGGGGGCTGGTATCGATTCCCGCAACGAACGAGCTGTCGATCTTGATCGTGTCGACCGGGAAATCGCGGATGTGCGAGAGCGAGGAAAAGCCGGTGCCGAAATCGTCCAGAGCGACGGTCATGCCCGCCGCACGCAATGTGGAGAGCATCACGATCACGTTGCAGGCGCGGTCATCGAGGAACGCCGTCTCCGTGATTTCGAGCTCGATCATGGCGGGGGGGATGCAATGCCTGTCGAGCCGGCCGAGCAGCCTTTCGGCATAAGCGGGATCCCGCAGCTCCGCGGCCGAAGCGTTCATCGCGATCTTGCCGATAGCGATATCCCGATCCATCCAGCGGCGAATATCCGACAGCACCGCCTCCGCCATCGTGCCGCCCAAAAGGCCGGCCGTATTAATATCGTCGAACGCATAGGCAATCGTTCGGGGCAGTTGCAGACCGACGCGCGGATGGCGCCAGCGCAACAACGCTTCGAAGCCGGCAACCCGGCCGGTCGCGAGAGCGATCTTGGGCTGATAGAAAGGTTCGATCCAGTCATTGTCGAGCACGGTCCGGGCGTGCCGGAGCATCGACAACTGCCGCTGCCGTTCATGGCGTAGTTCCGGCGCGAAGGTGCGCGCGCGCGCGCCGCCGGCCTTCTTGGCCGCATAGAGCGCCAGATCGGCGCTATGGATCAATTGCGACGGCCCTTTGCCATGCTGGGGAAAGGCGCTGATGCCGATGCTGGCGTGCAGATCGATATCGCGTTCGCTGACGGAAAAGGGCGATTTGAGCCGACTCAGCAGACGCTGCGCGATCGCTGCGGCGGCCGCGATATCCACCCCCGGCAGGATCGCGGCGAACTCGTCGCCGCCAAGACGGGCGAGCGTGGCCATCCCCGGCATGACCGCCGCGACCCTGCCGGCGAATACCGAAAGCGCGTCGTCGCCGGCCTGGTGGCCAAGCAGATCGTTGATATGCTTGAAACGATCGAGATCGATCAGCAGCAAACTGACCACACCGTCCTGTGCCGTCGCGGTCGCCAGCGCGGCTTCGAGTTCGGTTCGGAAGTACGCCCGGTTCGGCAGCCCCGTCACCGAATCGTGCGTCGCGGTCCACACGACGCGGTCATGTTCGGCCTTGGTGTCCGTTACATCGAGATTGGTCACGACGACGCGGATGACCGCGCCTTCGCTGTCGTGCATCGCGTGCCGTTCGCTGGCGATCCAGCGCACGGCACCGTCGCTGGCCCGGATGATGCGATACGCGCCATGGTCGCCTTCGATCGCCTCGCCTTGCAGCGATCGAATATGCACATCACTGGCCATGTCCCGATCGTCCGGATGGATCAGCGCCAGATAGGCCGCCATGCTGGGGGTCGTATCACGCGGAACGCCGAGCATGTCGCACAGCTCGATCGACCAATGTTCCTCGTAGGTGACAAGGTTGATGTCGGCGACGCCGAGCCGGGCCGCGGTCGCGGCCATGCGAAAGCGCCCCTCGCTGAAGCGCAGCGCCTCGACCGACCTCTTGTATTTCGTCAGATTTATCAGCGACAGAAAGTGCTGGACCACGTTGCCCGCCGCATCGAGCACCGGACTGATGAAGATGGCCGCCCAGAAATTGCTTCCGTCCTTGCGCCGGAACATCGCCTCCAGATCGTCGTGAATCTTGCGGTCGAACTGATTTTTCTCGCCGGTGATCGTCTCGTAATCGGCATCCCGCGCCGTGAGGAAGCCGAAATCCTTGCCAAGCAGTTCCTCCCGGGAATAGCCGACCAGGTCGAGAAAGCTGTTGTTCGCGAAAATGATCGGATGGCCCGCCGACTGCGCATTCGTGAAAATCATCGGCATCCGCGTCGATTCCGCGGCAGTGACGAACGGGCCGAGTTCGTCCTGCAATTTGGATATCTCGTCTTCCGCCCGTCTTTGCTCTCTGGATTTTCCGATTACGGAAGCCACCGGCTTATCCCCAGATCAGCAATAAGGGCACGCCGATCATCGCCCAGCAGGCGGCGGCACAACCGAAGATGACAGCAAGTCGCGCGGGCGCGGGCCAGCGTCGGTCGGCTTCAGGCGGATCAAAAAGCAGCCGAACGCGCGTCTCGTCGTTCCGTATCGGGACGAGGTTTGGCTCAATAATTGCGCGCATACGGGGCGCGCCCGCCGCTGCCACCGGCTGCGCCGGGGACTCGTAAAGTCTCGCACTGGATGCCACTGCCCGCTCCCGACCCATATAATCTGGAGAATTCAACTGAATGTCAGAGCTATAGTTGCATTTTTATTTTTAAGTTAACAATTGGTTGGCCGATTCACAGTATCCATTAAACAACCAAAATGGTTGTTGTCTTGGTTATTCTTAAGTTTTGGAGCGATATTATTGTCATGACGTCGGCGTCGGGATGACGGTTGCGGGCGCGGCGCGGAGGGCGCATTTGACGCCCGATGTCCCAGGACGACGACAAGAAGATCGCTGCCCTCGCCGCCGCCGATGAGGTCAAGGCGGGGATGCTGGTCGGCATGGGCACGGGATCGACCGCCGCTTTTCTGATCGACGAGCTGGGCCGCCGTTTCGCGCAGGGGCTGCGCTTCCGCGCGGTCGTGACCTCGCTTGCGAGCGAAAGGCAGGCGCAGGGACTCGGCATACCGGTCCTACCCTTTTCGGACGTCGCGCATATCGACCTCGCGATCGACGGCGCGGACGAGATCGATCCCCAGTTGCGCGCGATCAAGGGCGCGGGCGGCGCGATGCTGCGCGAGAAGTGCGTCGCCGCATCGGCCGCGCGGATGGTGGTGATCGCCGACGGATCGAAAACGGTCGCGATGTTGGGTGCCGCGCCGGTGCCGTGCGAGACCTTGCCGTTCGCGCAAAGCTTTGTCGAAGGCGCGCTCACTGAACTCGGTGCGCGGGTCGTGCTGCGCACGAAGGACGGCGCGCCGTACCGCACCGATCAGGACAATCTGATCTTCGATTGCCACTTCGGCGCGATCGCCGATCCGGGCGCGCTTGCCGCATCCCTGTCATCGATTCCCGGCATGGTCGGGCACGGACTTTTCATCGACGAGATTGACGGTTTGTACCTGGCGAAAAATGGTAGCGTTACCTTGAAGGAACGGCCTGTCGCATCCTAAAGCCGCTCCGGCTTGCAAGTTTGGCGCATAGATGCGCGCCAGCCGTTGCGCGTGCGTTCAAGAAGGGTCTATCGGCCCATCCTGTCTGCCCGACCCCGCAAAGAAGGGAATCACATGTCGACCAGCACTGCCTCCTCCAGCGTTCATGAGGACGGCTCGCCCGACCGGCTTGGCATCGATACGATCCGCACCTTGTCGATGGACGCGGTCGCCAAGGCGAAGTCGGGCCATATCGGCACGCCGATGGGAGCGGCGCCGGTCGGCTACACGCTCTGGTCGCAATTCCTGCGGACCGATCCGGACAAGCCCGACTGGCCCAACCGCGACCGCTTCGTGCTGTCGGTCGGCCATGCATCGATGCTGCTTTATTCGCTGATCCACCTCGCCGGGATCAGGGAGATCGACAAGAACGGCAAGTTGAGCGGCGCCGAAGCGGTCAGCCTCGACGACATCAAGAATTTCCGCCAGCTCGGCTCGAAAACGCCGGGCCACCCCGAATATCGCCACACCACCGGCGTCGAGACGACCACCGGCCCGCTCGGCCAGGGTTGCGGCAATTCGGTCGGCATGGCGATCGCCGAGCGCTGGTTGGCCGCGCGCTACAATCGCGATGGGTTCACCCTGTTCGACCACGATATCTATACGCTGTGCGGCGATGGCGACATGATGGAGGGCGTCGCGAGCGAGGCGGCGAGCCTGGCCGGGCACCTCAAGCTTTCGAACCTGTGCTGGCTCTACGATTCGAACCATGTGTCGATCGAGGGCGGTACCGATCTCGCCTTCGACGAGGATGTCGGCAAGCGCTTCCAGGCTTATGGGTGGAATGTCATCCATGTGAACGACGGCAATGACACCAAGGCGATCGCCGCCGCGATCGAGACATTCAAGCAGACCGACGACAAGCCGACCTTCATCGTCGTCCATTCGATCATCGGCTTCGGCAGCTCGATCGCGGGCACTGCCAAGGCGCACGGCGAGGCGATGACGCATGAGGACATTGCCGGCACCAAGAAGGCCTATGGCTGGCCCGATGCCGAGTTCCTGGTGCCCGACGGCGTCGCCGAGCGCTTCCATGCGGCGATCTCCGGGCGCGGCAAGCCGCTGCGCGAGGCGTGGGAAGCCATGCTGGCGCGCTACAAAGCGGCGGAACCGGCGTTGGGCAAGGAGCTCGATGCCTTGTTTTCGGACAAATTGCCCGAGGGCTGGGATGCGGATATCCCGACCTTCCCCGCCGACGAGAAGGGCATGGCGACGCGCGATGCGGGCGGCAAGGTGCTCAATGCGATTGCGCCCAAGCTGCCCTGGCTGGTCGGCGGATCGGCCGATCTGGCGCCATCGACCAAGACCTTGATCGACAATGGCGGCTCGTTCCAGGCGGCGAGCTACGACGCGCGCAACCTGCATTTCGGCGTGCGCGAACATGGCATGGGCGCGGCGGTCAACGGCATGGCGCTGTCGCATCTGCGATCCTACTCGGCGACCTTCATGGTCTTTTCCGATTATATGCGGCCGCCGATCCGGCTGGCCGCGATCATGGAGATCGGCGTCGCGTTCGTGTTCACGCACGATTCGATCGGCGTCGGCGAGGACGGCCCGACCCACCAGCCGATCGAGCAGCTCGTTGCCTTGCGCGCGATCCCCGGGCTCGACGTGATCCGGCCGGGCGATGCGAACGAGACCGCGTGGGCGTGGCGGGCCGCGCTGAAATCGGGCGACCAGCCGACCGCGCTCATCTTCTCGCGCCAGGCGATGCCGACGCTCGACCGGTCGAAATATGCGAGCGCCGAAGGCCTGATGAAGGGCGCCTATGTGCTCGCCGGCGCGGACGATCCGGAGGTCGTGCTGATCGGCACCGGATCCGAAGTCAGCCTGGTCGTCGCCGCCCATGAGAAGCTTGTCGAAGCGGGCGTGCGTTCCCAGGTTGTGTCCATGCCGAGCTGGTACCTCTTCGAGAAGCAGGACCAGGCCTATAAGGACAAGGTGCTGCCGCCCAAGGTGACCGCGCGGATCGCGGTCGAGATGGGCAGCGAGATCGGCTGGGACCGCTATGTCGGTGGCCAGGGCCGCACCATCACCATGCACAGCTTCGGTGCATCGGCACCGCTCGCCAAATTGCAGGACAAGTTCGGTTTCACCGCGGACCATGTCGTCCAGGTGGCCAACGAGATGCTCGGAAAGGGCAAGTAAGCAATGACCTCTCTGCTCGAACAGCTCCGTGCCAGCGGCCAGGCGCCGTGGCTCGATTTCGTCGACCGCGGCTTCCTCAACGAGGGCGGCCTCAAGAAGCTGGTCGCGGAGGACGGCGTCACCGGCGTCACCTCCAACCCGTCCATCTTCGAGAAGGCGATGGGCCAGGGCGAGGCCTATGACGAGCAGTTCCAGAGCTTCGTGAAGGCCAACCCGCAAGCGTCGGTGACCGACACGTACGAGGCGCTGGCGATCAGCGACATCCAGAATGCGGCCGACACGCTGCGCCCGGTCTATGACAAGACCGGCACGCATGACGGCTATGTCAGCATGGAGGTCTCGCCCTACCTCGCCAACGACACCGCCGGCACGGTCGAGGAAGCGCGCCGGCTGTGGAAGCAGATCGCCAAGTCGAACCTGATGATCAAGGTGCCGGGCACCAAGGCCGGCACGCCCGCGATCGCGCAGTTGATCGAGGACGGGCTCAACATCAATGTCACGTTGCTGTTCAGCCTGGAGGCCTACATCGCGGTTGCCGAAGCGTTCACCGCCGGGCTCGAAGCGCGCGTGAAGAAGGGCTTGGGCGTAGACAAGATCGCGAGCGTCGCGAGCTTCTTCGTCAGCCGGATCGACGCGCAGATCGACAAGAAGATCGACGCGCGTCTCGCCGCAGGCGACAAGGATGCGGACGCCTTGAAGGCGGTGCGCGGCAAGGTCGCGATCGCCAACGCCAAGATGGCGTATCAATGGTATCTGAATTTCGTGAAGTCGCCGCGCTGGCAGGCGCTCGCCGCCAAGGGCGCGCAACCGCAGCGGCTGCTGTGGGCGTCGACCGGCGTCAAGGATCCGGCCTATCCCGACACGCTCTATCTCGACAATCTGATCGGGCCGGACACGGTCAACACGATCCCGCCCAAGACGATGGACGCGTTTCGCGATCACGGCACGGTGAAGCGCACGCTCGACGCGGATGTCGATGCCGCCAAGCAGACCTTGGCCGAGGCCGACCGGCTCGGGCTCGATCTGCCGGGCGTGACCGCGCACCTGGTCGAAGACGGCGTCAAACTGTTCGCCGATGCGGCCGACGCGCTGCTGGGCGCGATCGCCGCCAAGCGCGTCAAGCTGGCCGGCGACAAGATCAACAGCCTGGAACCGGCGCTGCCGGAGGCTCAAAAAAAAACGGTAACTGATTCGATCGAGGCGGCGCGCGCGGCCGGCTGGTCGCGCCGGCTGTGGGCGGGCGACGCCAGCGTCTGGACCGGTGCCGACGAAGCCAAATGGCTTGGCTGGCTCGCCGCCGGCCAGGGCAAGCAGGTAGACCACGCCGCGCTCAAGGAACTGGCCAAGAAGGCCAGGGGCCATAAGGATGTTGTGCTGCTCGGCATGGGCGGCTCCAGCCTCGGGCCGGAAGTGCTGGCCGAGATCATCGGTGCGGCACCGGGCTACCCGACCGTGCACGCGCTCGACTCGACCGACCCGGGCCAGATCGCCACGATCGCGGGCAAGATCGATCCCAAGGAAGCTTTGTTCCTGGTCGCGTCCAAGTCCGGATCGACGATGGAGCCCGAATTGCTGCGGGCGTTTTTCTGGGAGCTGTCGAGCAAGGACGGCAACCGTTTCGTCGCGGTGACCGATCCGGGTTCGAAGCTCGAGAAGCTCGCCAAGGAACATGGCTATTCGGCCATCTTCCCCGGCGATCCTGCGATCGGCGGGCGTTATTCGGTGCTGTCGGTGTTCGGTATGGTGCCGGCGGCGATGATGGGCATCGACGTCGACGATTTCTTCGCCAAGACCGCGCCGATGGTGCAGGCGTGCGGCCCCGATGCACCCCCGGGCGTCAATCCGGGCGTGCAGCTGGGCGTGATCCTGGGCGAGGCGGCCAATGCCGGGCGCGACAAGGTCACGATCCTGACCACGCCCGAGCTGGAGCCGATCGGCGCGTGGCTCGAGCAATTGCTCGCCGAATCCACCGGCAAGCATGGCCGGGGCATCGTGCCGGTCGATCTCGAACCTTTATCGCCGGCGGAAGATTATGGTGCGGACCGCATCTTCGCGGTGCTGAGCCTTGCAGGCGATGAAGACCCCGATCTCGACAAGCATGTCGCGGCATTGATTGCCGCCGGGCAGCCGGTGGTGAAGATCGGCCTCGCCGACAAATATCTGATCGGCCAAGAATTCTTCCGCTGGGAGATCGCGACCGCGATTGCGGGCGCGGTGATCGGGATCGATCCGTTCGATCAGCCCGATGTCGAGGACGCCAAGATCAAGACGCGCGAGCTGGTCGATGCCTATGAGAAGTCCGGCAGCCTCGCGCCCGAAAAGGCGTTCCACGAGGATGCCGATCTCGCCTTCTTCGCGCCGGGCGAACATGAATTCGCGCCGAGCGATCCGGTTGAGATTTTGCGCACGCATTTCGCCAGCGCGGACGCCGGAAACTATGTCGGCTTCCTCGCTTATATCGAGCGCAACGACGAGCATGAGGAAGCGATTTCCCGCATGCGCGAGGCGGTGGTCGAAGCGAAGGGCGTCGCGACGATCGCGGGTTTCGGCCCGCGTTTCCTCCACTCGACCGGCCAGACCTACAAGGGCGGGCCCAAGAGCGGCGTGTTCCTGGAAATCACGCGCACGCCCGATCCGGATCTGGCCATTCCCGGCCGGAAAGCCAGCTTCGGCATCGTCCAGCTGGCACAGGCGCGCGGCGATCTCGACGTGCTCGCCGAACGCGGCCAGCGCGTGCTGCGGGTTCATCTCAAGACCGGCGACCTCAGCAAACTCGAAGCGTTGGTCGTCGAAGCACTTCAAAATTAAGCGGGAGCTAGCAACATGCGCATCGCGATGATCGGCCTCGGCCGGATGGGTGGCAATATCATCCGCCGGCTGATGCAGAAGGGCCATGAAGGCGTGGTCTATGACCGCGACCAGGCGGCGGTCGGCAAGCTGGCCGGCGAAGGTGCAGTCGGCGCCACCAGCCTGGCCGATATCAAGGCCAAGCTCGAAAAGCCGGCGATCTTCTGGGTGATGCTGCCGGCGGGCGACCCGACCGAAAGCACGATCGCCGAGCTGGCGAAGATCTGCGAGCCGGGCGACATCATCATCGACGGCGGCAACACCTTCTACAAGGACGATATCCGCCGCGCGAAGCATCTGCGCGAAAGCGGCATCCACTATGTCGACGTCGGCACGTCGGGCGGCGTGTGGGGTCTGGAGCGCGGCTATTGCATGATGATCGGCGGACCGGACGATGTCGTCACGCATCTCGATCCGATCTTCGACGCGCTCGCGCCGGGCATGGGCACGATCCCGCGTACGCCCGGGCTGGCCCAGGAGGATCTGCGCGCGGAGAAGGGCTATATCCACGCCGGTCCGGCGGGCGCGGGCCACTTCGTCAAGATGGTCCATAACGGCATCGAATACGGCCTGATGCAGGCCTATGCCGAGGGCTTCGACATCCTCAAGACCAAGAAGTCGGAGAAGCTTCCCGAGGACGAGCGCTTCGACCTCAACATCAAGGATATCGCGGAGGTCTGGCGGCGCGGATCGGTGGTCTCGTCGTGGCTGCTCGACCTGACCGCGATCGCGCTCGCCAAGGATCCGATGCTCGAGCAATTTTCGGGCAACGTCGCGGATTCGGGCGAGGGCCATTGGACGATCCAGGCGGCGATGGAGGAGGCGGTGCCCGCCAACGTGCTCACCGCCGCCTTGTTCGCGCGCTATCGCAGCCGGATCGAGCATACGTTCGGCGACAAGATATTGTCGGCGATGCGCTTCGGCTTCGGCGGCCACGTCGAGATTCCCCAGTAATGGCCGTGGCGCTCAAAAAGGCGCCGCCGGCCACCTTGGTCATTTTCGGCGGCACCGGTGATCTCGCGCGGCGGCTGCTGGTGCCCGCGATCGCCAATTTGTGCGAGGACGGACTGGTCGGCGAGGACCTGCAGATCATCGGCATCGGATCGCGCGAGGGAACCGACGAGGATCTGCGCGCGGGCCTCGACGAATTCACGCCCAAGGACGAATGCTGGTCGCGCCTGCGCGGGCAAATCTCCTACCTCCGGGGCGATTTCACCCAGGCGCAATTGTTCGAAGATCTGACGAAGACGCTCGGCAAGGCGGGCAATGTCGTCTTCTACCTCGCCACCCCCGCTTTATTCTTCGGCCCGATCATCGAGAGCCTCGCCAAGGCCGGGCTGATGGAGGAGCAGAACGGCGCGTTCCGCCGCGTCGCGGTCGAAAAGCCGTTCGGCCACGACCTCGCGTCCGCGCACGCGCTCAACGAACAGATTCTCAACGTCATCAGCGAACAGCAAATCTACCGGATCGACCATTTCCTGGGGAAGGAAACGGTCCAGAACATCATGGTCGCGCGGTTCGCCAATCCCTGGCTCGAGGCGGTGTGGAACAACCGCTATATCGACAGCGTCCAGATCACGGCGGCCGAGACGGTCGATGTCGGCACGCGCGGCGCCTTCTACGACGCGACCGGCGCGCTTCGCGACATGGTGCCCAATCATCTGTTCCAGCTGCTGGCGATGGTGGGAATGGAGCCGCCCAACGATCTGTCCGCCGATTCCATCCGCACCGAGAAAGCCAAGGTGCTGGTCGCGGTGCGCGAGCCGACGCCGGCAGAGGCCAAGGCGGACGGCGTGCGCGGCCAATATGCGGGCTATCGAAAAACCGCCGACGTCAGCCCCAAGAGCGAGGTCGAAACCTATGTCGCGCTCAAATTATGGGTCGACAGCTGGCGCTGGGCGGGCGTGCCTTTCTACCTGCGCACGGGCAAGGCGCTGAAGGCGCGCGATACCGAGATCGTGGTCACGTTCAAGCCGGTGCCGCTGGCCTTGTTCCGCGACACGCCGGTCGCCCACATGCCGCCCAACCGACTGGTACTGCAATTGCAGCCCGACGAGGCGATCGACCTGGATTTCATGGTCAAGAAACCGGGGCCGAAGATGCAGGCCACCCCGGTCACGCTCGATTTCAAATATGCCGACAAGTTCAAGATCGGCGGGCGCACCGGCTATGAGACATTGCTCTACGACATGATGATGGGGGATCAAACCTTGTTCCAGCGCGCCGACCAGATCGAGGCGGGCTGGGCCGCGGTCCAGCCTTTCCTCGACGTCTGGGGCAAGGGCAAAGGCAAGGTCGAGACCTACAAGAAGGGTTCGGACGGGCCGGAGGGCGCGGCGGAATTGCTCGAACGCGACGGCCGCCAATGGCACGAGATCGGCGCATGACTTTGCGCTTCGTGATCAGCGACGTCGACGGGACGCTCGTCAATACCGCCAAGAAGCTGACCCCGCCGACGATCGACGCGGTCGCGCGGCTGCAGGCGAAAGGCGTGCCTTTCACGATCATCAGCGCGCGGCCGCCGTCGGGCATAGCCTTCCTGGTCGAGGCCCTGAAACCGACCGGGCCGATCGCGGCGTTCAACGGCGGCACGATCATCGCGCCCGACGGGTCGATCCTCGAACGCCACGCGCTCGACAAAAAAGTGGTCGAGACGAGCTTCGCCATCGCCGGCCAATCCGCCGCGACGCCGTGGATCTTCGCCGAGGGGCGCTGGCATATCGTCGATCCGGCCAATCCGCACGTGCCGCACGAAGTGCTGGCTTCGGGTCAGCAGCCGGCGGTCGAGACCGACATGACTCACTTGTTCGGCGAGGTCGACAAGCTCACCTGGGTCAGCGACGATCCGGCGTTGCTCCACGATCTGCAGGACCAGATGCGCGCGGCGATCGGCGGCGACGCCACGATCGGCATGTCGCAGACTTATTATCTCGATCTCACCCATCCAACCGCCAACAAGGGCGACGGCGTGGCGACGCTGGCACGGATCGCGGGCATCGACCTGAAGGAGGTCGCGGTGCTGGGCGATCAGTTCAACGACGTGCCGATGTTCGGGCGCGCGGGCATTTCGATCGCGATGGGCCAGGCACCCGACGCGGTGAAGGCGAAAGCGGCTTACATTTCGACGAGCAATGACGAAGATGGCGTGGCGCATGCGATCGACACGATCCTGCTGCCGATGGTGAAGGATAGGGCATGAAAAAGCTGATCGCGTTCGATCTCGACGGCACGCTCGCCTTGAGCAAGCAGCCGCTTGACGACGAGATGGCCGATCTGCTCGCCAAACTCACCAATGTCGCGCTGGTCGACATCATTTCGGGCGGGGACTGGCCGCAATTCCAGAAGCAGGTCGTCAGCCGCATGCCGGGCTATGCCAAGCTCGACAATTTCATCATCCAGCCGACCACCGGCACCAAGCTCTACCGCCATCAGGACGGAGCCTGGCACCAGCTTTATGCCGATCTGTTCACGGCGGAAGAGAGCGAGAAGATCCGCACCGCGCTCAAGACCGCGGTCGAGCAGGCGGGCTATGCCGGCGAGAAGACCTGGGGCGAGCAGATCGAGGATCGCGGCAGCCAGGTGACCTTCTCCGCGCTCGGCCAGCAGGCGCCGCTTGAGGCGAAGGATACATGGGATCCGGACCACGAGAAGCGCAAGAAACTGCAGGCGATCCTGCAGGGGATGCTGCCCGATCTGTCGATCAATATCGGCGGATCGACCTCGATCGACATCACGCGCAAGGGCGTCGACAAGGCCTATGGGCTCAAGCATCTGAGCGAAACGATGGGGGTCGCACTCGACGACATCCTCTTCCTCGGCGACGCGATCTTTCCCGGCGGCAACGATTATCCGGCGAAGACGCTCGGGCTCGACACGGTGCGCGTGCGCGATGTCGCCGAGACCAAATCGGTCGTCACCGGCCTGATCGCCTGCCTCAAGCCGTGAAGCCGGTCATCGTCGCGACGGGCTTCACGCGCGAAGTCCGTACGATCGAAGGGCCGGGCGTGGTGGCCATCGCCGGCGGCGGCGTTGCCGAACGGCTGGAAGCGAGGTTGCATCAGGCGGCGTCGAATGGCGCCTCAGGCATCGTCAGTTACGGCCTGACCGGCGGTCTCGCCGATGGGCTCAGGATCGGCGACTGGGTGGTCGGCAGCCGTCTCGCCGGCGCGATCGACCATGAGTGTCACCCCGGTTGGCGCGATGCGCTGGCGAGCCGCCTGCCCGGTGCACGGATCGGCGCCTTCTTCGCCGACGGGCGGATGATCGACACCATCGCCGAGAAGCGCGCGCTTGGGCTTAATCACGATGCGCTCGCGGTCGATATGGAAAGCCATGTCGCGGCGCGTGTCGCTTTGGCGCACGGCCTGCCGTTCGCGATCGTGCGGATCATCTCGGACGAAGTCGATCATCTGCTGCCGCATGCCATCACGGTGTCGATGCGGCCTGATGGCGGTTTCGATCGGACACGGATGCGGAAGTCGCTGGCCGATGATCCGGCGCAGATGCGCGATGTGACGCAGACGATGGCGCAATTCGCGGCGGGGTTTCGTGGGCTCCGCAGTGGTGCGCGGCTGATGGGTGAGCGGCTGGCCTTCCCCGATTAGCCGTCACCCCGGACTTGTTCCGGGGTCCACCCAGCGGCGAGGCGCAGCCTCCCGGTGGATGCCGGAACAAGTCCGGGGTGACGAGTTGGGTTAGAGTGTAGCCAGCGCCCTCTTCCCCAACCCCGGATCGTCGCTGAAGAAGCCGTCGATTCCGGTGCGGATATAGGCCTGTATCTCCGCGATCGAGCCGGCTTCGTTGCGTGCGGCCGGGCCGTTTGCATCCTGGAAATCGGCGGCAAGGAAGTAGTTTTCCGGGCGGAAGGTCCAGATGTGGACGAGCAGACCGGCCTTGTGCGCATCCGCGACCAAACTGGTTGGCGCGGCGAGATTCTTGTCGGGCCCGAGTGGAATGATCGCGCGGGTCGGCGGGGCGATCACATCGGCATAACGTGCGACGTCAGCGAGGCCGGCGGGCGTCACCATTTCGGCATAGCTGGGGCCGCTGCCGGCCTTGACCACGTCGGCGGGTTTGCCCGCGTCGGGCTCAACCAATTGCATCAGGCGGATGTGCGGCTGACGCCCCAATTTCGAGCGCAGATATTTGAGGTTGGCGATCTCGAACGACTGGATTTCAAGCGGGCAGCGGCGCGTATAGTCATGCGCCGCCAAGATCGCGAGGAAACGGTCCTCCGGCGGCAGGCCAACGCTGGCGAAATAGGTCGAATGCTTGATCTCGGGCACGAGGCCGACCGCGCGGCCGCGTTCGGCGGATTCGGCGGCGGTGAAATCGATAATCTCTTCCCAGGTCGGCACGTCGAACTGGCCGTCCATCGCCGCATTTTGCGGGCGCAGCTGGGGCAGCCGCTCGATCGCGCGCAAGGTCTTCAGTTCGGCGAGCGTGAAATCCTCGGTGAACCAGCCCTCCTGGCGCTCGCCGTCGACCATCTTCACCGTCTTGCGCGACGCAAATTCCGGACGCTTCGCGACGTCGGTCGTCTGGACGATGTTGTTCTCGTGGCGGGCGACCAGCACGCCGTCCCTGGTCACGCACAGATCGGGTTCGATATAGTCGGCCCCGTCCGCGATCGCCTTGGCATAGGAGGCAAGCGTGTGCTCGGGCCGCAGCGCGGAAGCGCCGCGATGCCCGAACACCTCCACCTTGCGCGCGGGCGGCGCCGCGAGAGCGCCACCGGCGCCCGCCGCAATCGCCGCCGCGCCCATGATCTGCACCGCCTCCCTGCGGCTGAAAGACGCCATATCAGAAGCCGACCGAGAAGGTCAGGAACCACTGGCGCGGTGCGATCGGATAGGCCGAATAGCTGTTGGTGGCCGACCCGATCGAGATGGTCGACCAACCCGATTCCTTGGTGAGGTTGGTGACGTTGAGCGCGATATTGGCCTTGCGCATGTGCAGCCAGTCGGTGGGCAGATCCGCGCCGATGCGCAGCGACGTCTGGAAATAGGACTTTACGCTGGTGTCGTTGGCATAGGTCGCGAAGCGCCGCCCGACATAATCGCCGATCAGCTGCGCATCGAACGGCCCGATATTGAGCGACGCCACCGACTTGTTCATCCACTTGGGGCTGCCCGGGATCTGCTTGCCGCAGGTCGGCACGACGCCGCCTACGACGACGAGGCCGCCGATGCAGGTGCCGGTCGCGGCACCGATGCCGGTCGCCGCCGCCGAATAGTCGCTCTGATATTTGGACAGATTGTAGGAGACCGCATTGTAGAACGAGAAGGTGCGCCCGAAGTGGAGCGTGAAGGCCGCATCGACGCCGTCGGTGTGGACATCGCCGACATTGACGAGGATCGAGGTGCCGCCGGTGATGCCGCTGCCGGCGATGCCGCCGGGGTTGGTCGAGATTGCCAGCAGGCGATTGTTGAACACGACGTGATAATAATTGACCTGCGCTTCGAGCGAGATGTCGTTCGAGAAGCTGCGATGCGTGCGCAGGCCGCCTTCATAGGTCCAGCTGCTCTCCGGCTTGCCCTGATCGCGGAAGGCATCGAACGCCGTCTGGCTTCCGGTGAACCAGGGGCCGCCGCCGCCGGCGAGATAGGCCTGATATTGGCGCAGGTTCTTCTGGACGTTGAAATAGACCTGTTCGTGCCCGTTGAAGTCGTAGGTCGCGCCGATTGCCGGCAGGAACCAGCGCAGCGTGTTGATCGTGCCTTGCGGCAAGCCGCCGGTGAGACCCGACAGCGATCCGAGCTTCGGCTGTACCGGGAACGTGCCGGTCGCCCACTGCGCGCTGGTTTTTACACCGCCCTGGATGGTGAGCTGCTCGAACGGCTGCCAGGTATCCTGGATGTGGAGCTGGAGCTCTTCGATCTTCGCATTGCCCTGATATTGGGTGAACAAGGGCGGCTCCACCTCGAGCGGGCGGATATAGGGCGTGCTCGACGCCGGATTGGCGACGTCGACACCGTACCAGCGGCGCCACTGGGTCGTTTTGTTATGCTCGTACCAGCCGCCGAGCTCGATCTTGTGCTTGCCGAGATCAAGGTTGAGCGCCGAGATCACGCCTTCGCGATTGATGCGATATTCGGTGGTGCGCGTGATCAGGCCCGATCCGCCGGTCGCCTTGACCAAAGCGGCGCCGGCCGCTGCTGCCTGGGCATCGGTCAGCGCGGTGCAGGCCGCCGGGCGGATGCCGTTGGCGTTGCCGCCGAAACGGCAATTGGCCGGAAGCGTCGCATAGTTGGGATCGAGATAGGGTTGCGCGGTCGTGATCGACTGGCCGAGCGGGCCGGCGACGACGCCGGCGCCGTCATTGTGATGGAAATAAGCGGTGGTCGACCAGGTGATGCGATCCGACAGATGCGCGTCGTAGCGCGCATAGCCGAGATAGTCGGTCCGCTGCGCATCCGAATAATAATTGCGGTAATTGCTGCCGACATTGGCGGGCGAATTGCCGAGCGCGCTCAGATACGTGTTCCGGTACCCGTCGAAATCCGGGTAGAAGAAGGGCTTCGTGTAAGGCGTGTAAAGCTGGACCGGGGTGGCCGTGCCGCCGGCGGACGGCTTGAAGAAGACAGTGGCGTCCTCATTCGGCTGGGTCATGTCGTTATAGTCGAAGAAGAGGGTGAGCTTGCCGGTGCTGTCGTCATGGACGAACTTGGCATTGGCCTGCCAGCCGCCCTGCTTGCCATTGAAATCCCAGGCACGGGCATGCTGGCGCGCGCCCGAGATATAGGCCGAATTGTCGCCGCCAAACGTGCCGCTGTCGATCCGCACATAGGTGCGCGAGGTGTCGAAACTGCCGACCGTCTCGCTTGCGGTGACGCCCAATTGCTTCGACGGATCGGCCGAGAAGGTTTCGATCGTGCCGCCGAGATTGCTGTTCGACGCGGTGGCGAGATCGCCGGCACCGGTGGTCACGACCACGCGCCCGACATTCTCCGAGATCACGGCGCGCTCGGGCGAGAGACCGTTATAATTACCGTAGCTCTGGTCGCCCAGCGGCACCCCGTCCATCGTGTAGCCGAGCTGCTGGAAGTTGAAGCCGTGGATGAAGATCTGCGCGTTCTGCTCGTTGTACCCCCAGGGGTCGGACGTGATGTAGAGCACGCCAGGAAGCGTCTGGATCGCCTTCAGCGGCGAGACGCCGGGCAGGATTTTCTGGATTTCCGCCTGCGAGATGGCGGTGGCCGAGCGGGTCACCTTGGTACCCGTCACGATGATATCGGCATCGCCGCCGCCGTCCGCCGCATCGACCGCGGGTGCCGCGTCGACGCTGGCGGCAGGCACCGCGTCGGCCGGATCGGCGGCATAAGCCGCAGCCGGTACGAGGCTGGCAATGGTGAGGGCGAGAAGCGAAACGTGAGTGCGGCCCATGATGTCCCCGGTTTGCTGCGGTGCAAGAAAAACGGGGCCTAGCCGAGGCTCGATGCAATTTTGGTGACGGAGACGTTGCGGTTTCGTGACGCGCGAAATTGTTACGCGAAGCGGCCGTGCCGACCGTTGCTAAACGCCTGTTAACGAACCCGGACTATGACTTGCCCCAAAGAGGCATTCCCCCAGGACCATCCATGTCCAGTAATCAGACCATCATGAAAGCCGCGAAGATGTCGGGCGAGCTCGGCATTCGCACGCTCGATCTGCAGGCCGACATCGCCGAACTGGCGACGCGCGTCACCGAACAGGCATCGACCATCGCGACGATTCGGGGCGAGGCCGACCGCCTGTCCGACAACGGCCAGAACGTCGCCGAGGCAGCGCAGGAGGCGCGCGAAAACGCGACCGCCGCGCGCAGCGTGATCGACGATTCCAACCGCCGCCTGTCGGGCGCGACC
Organism: Sphingomonas sp.; assembly: GCF_035317925.1. Lineage (GTDB taxonomy): Bacteria > Pseudomonadota > Alphaproteobacteria > Sphingomonadales > Sphingomonadaceae > Sphingomonas_I. The sequence continues at coordinate 28,328 of NZ_DATHFV010000127.1, read as the reverse complement.
GCCAACGTGCTCGAGCTGATCGACCAGGTCACGCACATCCATGCCGGCCTCGAGGCGTTCACCAACGCGCTCGCCACTGTCGGGCGCGTCACCGGTGCGATCCGCGATATCGCCAGCCAGACCAATTTGCTCGCGCTCAACGCCACGATCGAAGCGGCCCGCGCGGGCGATGCCGGGCGCGGCTTCACCGTGGTCGCGAGCGAGGTCAAGAAACTCGCGCAGGAAACCGCGCAGGCCACGCAGACGATCGAGACCTCGATCGTCGCGCTGACCGGCGAGGCCGACCGCATGCTTCATCGGATCAACGACGGCACGGCCAAGGCGCGTTCGGCGCACCAGGGCGCACAGGATATCGAGACGCTGGTGGAACGGCTCGGCTCGCTGATGCGCGGTCTGTCCGACATCAGCGATTCGGTCGCCGACCGGATCGGATCGATGGTCGCCTCGGTCGACAACGTTCATGCCGGTCTGGGCGCGCTGAGCGCGACCTCGGCCGACAATGCGACCGGCCTGCAGCGCCTGTCCGATCGCGTCACCGGCGTGAGCAACGACACCAACGAACTGCTCCAATATTTCGCGGAGAGCGGCACCGAGATTCCGGATACGCCCTATATCCGCTTCGGCCTTGCCGCCGCGCAGGACGTGTCGGACAAGCTGGAAGAGGCGATCGCGCACGGCGCGCTGAACGAAGCCGATCTGTTCAGCGCGCGCTACGCCCAGATCCCCGGCAGCAGCCCGCCGCTCTACACGCATCCGGCGCAGGCTTTGATCGTCGCCGCCGCGCGCCCGCATCAGGAAACCGCGCGATCCTATAAGGGCTTCTTCGGCATGACCTTCACCGATCGCAACGCGTTCGGCGCGGTCGCCATGCCCGAGCGCGCGCAGCCGCAGCGGCCGGGCCAGGACGACTGGAATCTGGAGCATGCGCGCCAGGGCATGATCTTCGATTTCCCCGACACGCGCGAGCAGTGCCTGATTTCGGAACCCTTCTGCATCAAGGCCTATCGCCGCCAGGTCGCGGGTGGCGGCGTGGTTCTACTCAAGCAGGTGATCGCGTCGATCCACGTGCGCGGCCGCCACTGGGGCATCCTCCAATTCGCCTATGAGGATCAGGGCTGAGCCCTAACCGGCCGTGAAGGCCGCGACGATCAGGGGCTGACCCAGGCCGGGTCCGCCAATATATCCGCGCCATGTTCACCGACGCCCGGCGACGGGCGATCATGTGCCATCCCGACGCCATCGATCGTGAGCGGCGTGCGCACGCCGGGGATCGTGCCGCCGGCCGCGCGCGTCGCGTCCAGAGCCAGCCGCATCGCGCGATGCCGGACCTGCGCGTCGTCGAACACATCAGCGATATCGTTGATCGGCCCGGCCGGCACCTTCGCCTCCTCGAGCCTCGCGAGCAAATCGGCGCGCGACATCTTCAGCGTGGCGGCGGAGAGGCGCGGGATCAGGGTCGCGCGATGCTCGACCCGCAGCTTGTTGGTCGCGAAAGCTGGATCGTTCCCCATCGCTGCGTCGCCGACCGCCTCGCACAATTGCCGGAACTGGCCGTCATTGCCGACCGCGATGATGATGTGGCCGTCGGCGACGGGGAAAACCTCATAGGGCACGATATTGGGATGCGCGTTGCCGAGCCGGGTCGGCGCGACGCCCGACACCAGATAATTGAGCGCCTGATTGGCGAGCACGCCGACCTGCACGTCCATCAGCGCGCAATCGATCCAGGCGCCCTCCCCCGTCTCGTCGCGGCGGCGGAGCGCGGCGAGAATGCCGATCGTCGCGTAGAGGCCCGAGAAGATATCGGCCATCGCAAACCCGGTCTTGGTCGGCGGGCCTCCCGGATCGCCGGTGATCGACATCGCGCCGGCCATGCCCTGGATCAGGAAATCATAGCCCGCGCGCGCGGCATAAGGGCCGTCCTGGCCAAAGCCGGTGATCGAGCAATAGACCAGGCGCGGATTGATCTTCGACAAAGCGGCGTAATCGAGCCCGTATTTTGCGAGGCCGCCCAGCTTGAAATTCTCGATCAGGACGTCGGCCGATGCCGCCAGTTTCTCGACCAGCGCCCGGCCTTCCGCCGTGGTGAAATCGGCGACGATCGATCTCTTGCCGCGATTGGCGGCGTGGAAATAGGCGGCCGACAGATCGCCACCGTCGTCGGCGGGAACGAAGGGCGGGCCCCAGCCGCGCGTGTCGTCGCCATCCGGGCTTTCGACCTTGACGACATCGGCGCCGAGATCGGCGAGCGTCTGGCCGGCCCACGGCCCCGCCAGGATCCGGGCCAGCTCCAGCACCTTGATGCCCTTCAGCGGATGAACCACGACTTTTCCTTCTCCCTCCGCGCATTGGCCTGCACCGCTCGCGCGCGAAAGGGTGATAGCCGAAGCGGAAAGGGAATTGCACGGCCGGGTTCCGGGTCCGGCCTCGAACTTGTCGCCGACGCACCGATGAGGCAGGGAATCGATCGGGCGGGAAGGGGCGAGCGAAGCGGGTGAAGACGGTAGCGATCTATCTGGGGGCGAACCGCAGCCTGACGACGATCTCGAGCGCGATGCTGGCGCTGCATCCCGAGGTCACGGTGCTCAACCATGCGTTCGTCCGCATCTTCGCCGACCAGAGTTGCGATTTCACGCGCGACCCGACGCAGGACAAGCTCGACGCGTTCGTGCGGACGGCGGAGGCGATGGCGCTGGGCGGCGAGCGGGGCGCGGTCGGCGGCCATATCCTGCACAGCCATGCCTTCAGCGACGGCGCGCTGCGCGACGCCTATCTCGACCGTTACGGCGAGGGGGCGAAGCCGGACACGCAATGCCTGGTGTGGAAGGATGCGACCCGCGTCACCAACCACCTGATCCATCACAAGATCGCGTTGGACGATCTGGCGCGTCGCCTGCCGTCGCTGCGCTTCGTCATGATGGTGCGCAACCCGGTCGACATCACCATTTCCAGCATTCGCAAGGGCTATGCGGCGGCGCTGGTGGGCGAAGAGCGCAAGGACAGTTTCATCGATGTGTTCACGCACATGATCCGCCTGTTCGGCTGGTTCGCGCCGGCGGCGCAGGCCAATCCGGGCCAATTCCGGTTCCTGTTCCAGGACGAGTTGCTCGACCCGGAGCAATTGGGCGCGCTGTGCGCGTTCCTCGGCATTGCCGATACGGCGGCATGGCGCGACGACATCGCCCGGCTGATCCAGCTGCGCGAATCCTATCCGATCGACGAGGCACGCAAGGCCAGCCTCCAGGCAGTAGTGATGCGGCTCATTCCCGACCCGTTCGTGGCGCGGCGCGTGGCCGAGCAAATCGCCTGAGCGCGTCGGCTCGATAGCAAAGAGGCCGGTCGCGGTGGCGACCGGCCTCCCCGAAGCGCCTTTGGGGGTGGCGCCTCAGACCTTACCAACCGCATGCGGCAAAGCAGGCGGCCGATTTCCCGGCGATAATGCCACAAGTTTCGGGAATTGATACGGCAATGTAACGAATTGCCGTGCAATATATTGCGCAATGCCCGCCATCAGGCGAGACCGGACGCGCGATAGCGCGCCACCAAAGCGGCAATGCGGCCGCGTATCTCGTCGGGCAGCGCGAACGGATCGCGATAATAATCCTGCGTGCCGGCGACGCGCCGTTCGATCAGGACGTCGTGCATCGAACCCATCAGACCGTTGATCGCGGCCAGTGCGCGCGACATTTTGAACGCCTCGTCGGACGGGGCGATCGTGCGCAGCGTGTCGTAGAAAGAGACCAGCCGGCTCGCGATCTTGCGCGTGGCGTGGAATTGCGCGCCGGTCAGATGATCGTGCGACACTATGTCCTCAAGCATCGCGATTTGCTGCGCAACATAATCGCGGAAACCCTCGCTGGTCGTCGGCGTCAGGCGATCGACTTCGCGCTGGAGCAGGCGCCAGGGCCCGCGTGCAAGGAACACACGGCACAGTAACGCCTCGCGATAGACCTTGCCCGCGAGGTCGGTCTTGAACGCATCCTGCAGATGCCCGAGCAATGTGGTCATCCAGTCGAAGAGGATCGGGTAGGCGTGGCGCTCACCATAGAGCGCGCAGGCGAAACGCAGATGCTTGAACCTGGCGCGCGCATATTTGAAGCGCAGCCGGTCTTCGGGGCCCAGATCGCGGTCGCGCAGCAGCAGGTGGTTGCACGCGATCATCGCGTCGCGATCGACGCCGGTCCGCCACAATTGCCGACAGATCCGATAGCAATCCAGCAGGTCCGCCGGACTGTGGTCGAGCGTGATCCGATCGGGCAATTCGGTGTGCGCATCGACCTCGTCATCGATCAGCACGGCCTCGAACAAGGCCGCGCATTGCGCGTCGCTGAAACGCCGGGCGTCGAGCGCCTCCGCATCGCGCACCACATAGCGGCGTCGCGGAGCAGGCGGCGCGGCGGTCACGCGACGATCAAGCACCGCGATCCCGCAGGAAATAGCGCGCCGTCCAGAACGGCATCAGGAATACCAACGCAACCGTAGTCCCCACCGCGGCGACCGCCGCAGAGCCCCGTTCTTTTTTCATGGCGCTCCCCTCGCGCCACGAATTATTCGCCTGCGCAAAGGCGGTCCATTTGCCGAAGGATAGTGATCCTTTGATCGGCGGCTTTCGGGGGGAGCCGCTGCGGCCAGCGATCTCGAACGATCAGCGGCGAACGGCGGTGCAGATGATGCCCGCTGCTGCTGTCACCATTCACCAAAAAAGAAGACCCTCCCCCCAGGGAGGCGGGGGAAGGGTCCAGTCGGAGGAAGCAATGATCAGAAGCTGCCGCGTACGATGAACGCGAAGCGGCGGTCGGTGATGAAATAGGATCGCGGCGCGGTCATTCCGCTGGCCGTGAATTGCTGCAGTGTCTTGGTCACGGTGTTGGTCAGGTTCACGCCCTGAACGCCGATCTTCACCTGCTTCGTCAGGTTGTAGAAGACGGACGCGTCGAGCTGCCCCGTCGCCTTCTGATAGACCGGGAAGTATGGGTAGATTTCGTCCACCGCGGTCTCGAGGAACTTGGAGCGCCAATTATAGGCGACCCGGAGCGACACTGGACCCTTCTCATAGAAGCCGGTGACGTTGATGTTGTTCTTCGAGAGCCCCTCGAACGGCAACGTGCCGCGACCGGTCGAAGGGGTCGATACCGGCGCGTCCGACACGTTCGACAGGAACGAGTTGGGCAGGCCGCTGCTCTTCACATAGGAGTAGGTCGCCGATGCACCGAGGCCGCCGAACAGGCCGGGCAGGAAATCGAAGGTCTGCTGATAGCCGACCTCGATGCCCTTGATTGTGCCGGTGCCGTCGAAATTGGCCGGGCCGGTCACATAAGCCGTCTCCGTTATGCCCGCATTGGTGAAGTCTCGCAGGATCTGACTCTGGTAGAAGAAGTCGTGCACGCTCTTGTGGAAATAATCGATCGTGAGCGATCCGACGCGGGAGAAATACCATTCCGCGCCGATGTCGAACTGCTTCGACACCGCCGGTTTCAGGTAGGGATTGCCCGCCGATGCGGTGAGCGGCAGCTCGCCGGTGCCGACGCTCAGCGAGACGAAGTTCCGCAGGAAGCCGAAGTCCGGACGCTGGATCTGCTTCGACGCCGAGAAGCGCAATTGCACGTCGCGCGTCGGGCTGATGACCAGGTTGAAGCTGGGCAGCCACTGGTGAAACTTGTTGCTGGCCGTGGATGCGGTCGACGCCGAATTGCTGAACGTCACCAGGTTATTGTAGAAATCGGCACCCCGCACGCAGATCGGCGGGGGTGCCGAACCCGACTGGCAGATTTGGGCGAAGTTGCCGCCCAGCGTGTTGGCCGGATACTGGATCGAACCGTCTGCGAAATCCTTCGTATCGACATAACGGACGCCGATATTGCCGCGCACCGTTATATTGCCGACGACCGGGTCCTTCGATCCGAAATCGAGCATCGCATAAGCGGCGCTGGTCTTCTCGCCCGAAGTGTCGATCTCGCCCGGCAGATAGGGGGAGTCGGTGACGCCGGCGCGCTCGCCGATCGGCGTCCAGCCCGGGAAGCCGCCATTCTGGGCGATCCAGACGCTGTTGATGTTCTTGAAGAACTGGACCGCTTCGCTGTAATTCTTGACCTGCTGATTGTCGTAATACCAGCCTTGCGGGCCGCCGGTCTTGCCGCGGAAGAAGTCCGGGAATGTGTACAGGCTCGACTGGCTCTGGCCGGCCTGGTTCAGATAGACCGCGTTGCCGCTGCCATCCCACACCTCGCTGACGTAACCCCAATTGTACGAGGTGTATTTCACCTGCTGCGAGCGATCGGAGTAACGGGCGCCGAACTTGACCTTCTCGACGAAGGGGATGTCGCCGTCGACGTCATAGCTGACGTCGCCCTTATAGGCCCATTCATGGCCCCGGCTTTCATCCGAATGGTCCATCGCCGCGCGCCAGAAATAATTGGCCGGATCGGCGAAATACTGGCTGTCGCTTTCGCCCGCGATACGGGCGTTGGGCGAACCGATCACATTCGGCTTGTGGAGCACGGCCGCCGGCAGGTTGCCGGTAAGGTCGAGCTCCTCGTCCGCAAACGTGTCGGTGTAGGAGGTGAAGTCGAAATCGCTGCTGGCTGAACGGACATATTGGCCGTCGGCCGTTACCGTCAGCCGTGACGTCGGCGACCATTTGAAGTTGAGCGCGAAATCGTTTGTGGTCGCGCGCTCGTAGCGATCGCGGCGTGACAGATTCTGCTGCATGCCACCGGTCGGGGTCGGGGAATCCACCTGACCCGAAGTGGCAGTACGCCAGCCGGTGCCGGGATAGCTGATATAGCCCTTCTCGAAGACGTTGTCGGAATCATACTGATAGTCGGCGTATCCGGGGGCGCACGCCGTCGCCGAGGTGCAGCCGAGCGGATAGGTGTTGTATTCGGACGAGCCGCTCTCGGTTTCGAACGTATGCTCGGTCCAGGACCGGGTCGCCTGCGTGCGCAGGAACTGGCCGGTGAGCTGCATCGTGTGGTCGACGCTTTCCCACTGCGCAGCGGCGGCATAGCCGCGGCGCTTGCGGTCGGTGTCCTGCGTGCGGAAGCTGGCGCCGATCGGGGCATAGGCCACCGATTGACCGGGCAGCGGCGCGCGCACCACGCCATTGACGGTCTGGCCATCGCGCGTCTGGAAATTGGTGGCCTGGATACCGTCGGAGCGAACCTTCAGGTCCGAATAGGAAATATCCGCCAGGATGCCGAACGTGCCGACGCCGGTCTCCCACGTATCGCTCACCAGGACCGATCCGACCGGCGACCATTTCTTGGCGAAATCGCTGTAATTGGCCTCGCCGTCGAACGCGATGTGGAAGCCCTTGCGATCGAGCGGCTTGAGCGTGTTGAGATTGACCGTGCCGCCCAGTCCGCCTTCGATCATGTCGGCGGTCGGCTCTTTATACACCTCGATCGAGCTCAGCATTTCCGACGGGAAGTCGGCGAGATTGATGGTGCGGCCAAAGCCGGCGGTGAAGGTGTCGCGGCCGTTGACCTGCGTCTGGATCTGGCTGAGGCCACGGATCTGTACGGTCGTGCCTTCCGCCGAGAAGTGATCGGGATCGTTGCCGCCTTCGAATTTGCTGATCGTCACGCCCGGGATGCGCTGCAGCGACTCGACCACCGAACGGTCGGGCAACGCGCCGATGTCCGCGCTCGTCACCGCGTCCACGATGGTCGCCGAATTCCGCTTGATCGCCTGCGCATTGGCAAGCGACGACCGGATACCGCTGATGACCACGTCCTCCACGGAGCCCGCATCCGAAGCGCTGGGCAGCGGCGCGGCGGGCGGGCCCACCTGTGCGGACAAGGCGGTTCCGCAGACAAGCGCCAAAACCGAGACGCCAAGCCGAAGCGACGTCTGTGTCGTTTCGCCGGCCATGAAACCCGAGGCATTGGTCTTCATATCTTTCCCCTCCCGATCCCGGATTCGCGCTCCGGTACGGCTTCTCCCAATCGTCACCGCGTGCCTTGGGCCGGGTGATCGAAACAAAGCTTTATCCTAACCTGTATGATAGCGCTACCGCTTTTTTTGAGGTTAGGCCTAACAAGCTATGTGATACCGCTCGTCATGGGTTTCGGCAGAGGCTTCGGCGGAGACAGCGGCGCTCTGACGCGCCCGCATGGGCGAACTCAGTTCTCGCGAACGCCGTGCGGACGCGTCATGCCGGTATCGGGAGCGGCTCTTGGCGGCCCGCGAGGAAGTCGACGTGGCGCGGCATGATCGAGACCGCACGCCGATTGACGCCGCGCACATCGTCCAGCCGGCGCAGCGTGTCCTCGGGCCCGATCATGTCGGCGACCGGATGATAGCCCCGCGCCTCGATCCCCTGCCCCACCATCACCGCGAGCCAGCTCGTCTCGGTGAAGAGCTCGTCCTTTTCGCGAACGATGCGGCCGTTCGACCGGAACATGTCGAGCTTGCGTTGCAGTCCCTCGGGCGGCGAGAGGGTGCGGCAGCGGTTCCAGAAGGGCGAATCCGATCGCTCGGTCGCCCGATAATGCAGCACCAGAAAATCGCGGATATCCTCATATTCGCGGACGGTCTGCCGATTATATTCGGCGATTTCCGGCGCCTCGAAACCCGCCGTCGGGAACAAGGTCAGCAGCCGCGCGATCGCCGTCTGGACCATGTGGATGCTGGTGGATTCGAGCGGTTCGAGAAACCCGCTCGCGAGTCCCAGCGCCACGACGTTGCCGATCCAGGGCTTGCGCCGATGGCCGCCGGTGAAACGCAGAAAACGCGGATCGGCCAAGGCTGCACCGTCGAGGTTGGTCATCAGCGTGGCCGCGGCCTCGTCATCCGAGATGTGATCGCTCGAATAGACATAGCCGTTCCCCGTGCGATGCTGCAGCGGGATCCGCCACTGCCAACCGGCCGCGCGCGCGGTGGCGCGGGTAAAAGGCGCGGGATCGGCCACGCGGGCGCATGGCACGGCGACGGCGCGATTGCAGGGCAGCCATGGGGTCCAATCCTCATACCCGGACCGCATCTCTTCCTCGATCAGCAGGCCCCTGAAGCCCGAGCAATCGATGAACAGGTCGCCCGCGATCGAACGGTCGTCGGCCAGCGCGAGTGACCCGATCAGGCCCTTTTCGTTGCGAACCACGCCGGCGACACGGCCCTCGGTCCGAACAACGCCGCGCCGTTCCGAATAACCGCGCAGGAAGCGGGCATAGAGCGCGGCGTCGAACTGGAAGGCATAAGAGATTTTCGCCAGAGGCGAGCGCGGCTGATCCGACTGCGGCCGCAGGAACCGGCCCGCACGCGCGGCGACCGCGGCGATCGAATATTCGTCGAGCGGCGCGGTCTGGCCAAGGTGCCGTCCCTTGAGCCAGAAATGCTGGAAATCCACCCCCAGCATGGCGATGCCATAAGAACCGAAGGGATGGATGTAGCTGCTGCCAGGCCGCGTCCAGTCGACGAACTCGATGCCGAGCTTGTAGGTCGCTTCAGTTTCGCGGACGAATTCGTCCTCGTCGAGCTCCAGCAGCGCGTTGAAGTTCAGCAATTGCGGGATGGTTGCCTCGCCGACCCCGACCGTCCCGATCTCGTCCGATTCGACCAGCGCGATGCTGATGCCGGACGGACCCAATATCTTCGAGAAGGCCGCCGCCGCCATCCAGCCGGCGGTGCCGCCGCCGACAATCACGATACGCCGTATCGCTCCATTCGGATTGACGGTCTGCTCCACGCGCAAGCGCCTACCGGCCCGCCGCTTCGAACAGCATCAGGCAGTGAGATTGGAGCTTTCGTTCATCGATCATAGCACTGCCTCTCGGCAGCACCTGTATTAGAGGTTAAGCCTAACCTCAATACGGGATCAGGTCACCCCGGCGTTCATCAGCACCCGCATCGTGTCGTCGAAATGCGCCGACATGGCGTGACGCGCGGCGGCCACGTCCTGCTGAAAGATCGCTTCGGCGATCGCCTCGTGGCAGCGAAGCATGGAATCGCGCTCGCCTTCCTCGGCCCGGCTCTTCCATCCCACCGGCCACATTTCGCGCAGTAGCGGCGCGAACGCCTTGATCATGATCGTCAGCAGCGGATTTTGCGCGGCCTCCGCCACGATGCCATGAATCGCGACGTCGTGCTCGCGCATCACGTTCAGATCGTCATAACCGGCGCGCATCGCCGCGGCATGCTCCATCAGCAGGCGCGCTTCCTCGTCGGTCCGCCGCAGCGCGGCGAGCGCGGCCGCGCGCACTTCCATCGCGCGCCGAACGTCCAGCACCTGCTGGATCGTCACGTGCCGCGTATGGACGACATGCTCGAGCAACATGCCGACCACATTCTCGTCGGGCACGGATACGCGCGGGGCGCGTCCGTTCGCGATTTCGACGATGCCGAGCGCGGCCAGCGAGCGGTTCGCCTCACGCACGACGATGCGCGAAACCCCGACGCGCGCCGCCAGATTATTCTCGGCGGGCAGCGTGTCGCCGGGGCGCAGATCGCCGCTGCGAATGATTTCCATGATGGCGGCGACGGTGCGCCCGACCATGCTTTCGCCCGCAACCTTGACCGGCGCGGGCGCTCCTGTTTCGCTATCCCCGAGGGTCTGATGTTTCATATGTTTTCCCAGCCCCTTTCGGACAGGATGCTACGGCTCCGTCGCGCCGATGACAATGGCGGGATACGCTACCAGCCGCCGTCGACCTCCAGCAAATGGCCGCTGATCATCCTCGCCCCGTCGCCCGCCAGGAACAGGACCGCGGACGCGATATCCTCGGGCTCGATCCGCCGCGCGAGACACTGACGCTTCAACACCCATGCGCGGTATTCGGCCGCCCGGTCGCCGAAGACGCGCGCCTCCGCTTCCGACACCACCGCGCCTGGCGAGATCGCATTCACCCTGATGCCATGCGGTCCCAGCTCGCGCGCCAGCGAACGGGTGAGACCCAGCATCGCGCCCTTGGACGCAACGTAGGGCACATAGCCGTCCCATTCCCCCGACATCGTGACGGAGCAGAAGTTCACGATCGATCCGGCCTGCTTCCGCTTCATCCCGGGCGCGACCGCCTGCGTCAGCGCGAAGGCGGCGCCCGCATTCACGCGCATCTGCTCCTCATATTCGGCGATCGAGAATTGCTCGAACGGGCGGTTTATGATCAGCGCGGCGTTGTTGATCAGGATATCGATGCCGGCGACCTCGTCGGCCAGCGCACGAACGACGGATTGCGCCGCCTCCAGCTGCGACAGATCCTGTTCGATCAGCCGCACCGTCCCGCTGCCGGCGGCCGCGATTTCGGCGACGATCTCCGCCGCGCGCTCATGACCAGGCAGATCGAGCAGCAGCAGATCGGCGCCGGCCGCCACGAAGGCGGAGGCCTGCGAGCGCCCCAGCGAGCCCAACCCGCCGGTCAGCAATATCGTGCGCCCCGAAAATCCTCCGCTCACGCAAGCGACCCCTTGCCGCTCATTCGCCGGCTGACGGTGAAGCGACGGTCGAGATCGGGCATCAGCTCCATGCCGAGCCCGGGCCCGTCGGGCACGCCGATCTGGCCATTCTCGATCGGCGGCAAAGCGGTGACGGCATCCCGATACCAGCCACGATGGAAGGCGCGCACGCTTTCCTGGATCAGGGCGTTGGGCGCGTTGAGGCCAAGGTGGGTCGACGCGCACAGGACGACCGGCCCGGTGCAATCGTGCGGCGCCACCGACAATTGCCACGCCTCCGCCATCGCCGCGATCTTGCGTGCTTCGGACAGGCCGCCGCACCAGGCCAGATCGAGCATGACCACGCCGACCGCGTCGGTTTCCAGCAGATCGCGGAAGGCCGCACGGCCGGCGAGCGTCTCCGACGCACAGACCGGCGCGGGCGACGCCTGCGCATAGCGGCGCAGGCTGGCGAGGCTGTCCATCCGGATCGGATCCTCGTGCCAATATGTCCCATAGGGTTCGAGCGCGCGGGCGATGCGGATCGCGGGCGTCAGCCGCCACAGCGAGTGAAACTCGACCATGATGTCCATCGCGTCGCCGGCTTCGACCCTGATCTTCTCGAAGATCGCCAGCGCCTCGCGCAACGACGCGCCGTCGATATGCTGGCCGTGGCTGGCTTCCGCCGCGCGGTCGAACGGCCAGATCTTCATCGCGGTGATGCCCTCGTCGAGCAGTTCGCGCGCCAGTTCGGCCGGCCGGTTCAGGAAAGCATGCAGATCGTCGAGCGCCCCCCCTTGCGCGGGCAGACCCCAATTGGCGCTGCGCTGGCCGCCCGCTTCGCGGATGTAGAGCGGGCCGGCGCAGGTGTTGTAGGTGCGGATCGTGCGGCGCGTGAACCCGCCGAGCAACTGCGCGATCGGCTGCTGCATGGCTTTGCCGAACAGATCCCACAGCGCGATATCGACCGCCGAATTGCCGCGGGTTTCCACGCCCGACGAGCGCGAGCCGAGATAGTTGACCAGATCGCGCGATAGCGCGTCGATCGCAAGCGGATCGCGGCCGATCAGTTTCGGGGCGACGACTTCGTGGAGATAAGCCTCGACCGCCGCCGGCATGAAGAAGGTTTCGCCGAGCCCGACGAGCCCTTCCTCATCGTGCAGGCGCACCCACAATATATTGGGATGCTCCTCCACGCGGATCGTTTCGAGGCCCCGCAGTTTCACGTCATCCCCTCAAATGCCTATGCGATCTGATTGACAATCCTGTATGATAGGTGCCTAATCTTGTCGAGGGCGATTACAACCGGGACGGCGTGCGTGAACAAACCGAAACGGCTGCTGGCCGGCGGCGATATCGTGGGCGAGAGCGCGGTATGGAATGCGGCCCGGCAGGAACTGCTGTGGGTGGATATCGTCGGGCGGCGTATCCAGACATTGAACCCGGCTACCGGCGAACACCGCGTTTGGCGCACCGCCGACCTCGTCACCTCGATCGGGCTGTGCAGGACCGGACATGCGATCGTCGGCCAGCGCAGCGACGTCGCGCTGTGGGACTTCGAAGACAATTTCGAACGGCTCGCGGCGGTCGAGCCGGCCCTGCCCGACAACCGGTTGAACGAAGGCTGCGTCGGACCCGACGGTGCCTTCTGGGTCGGCACGATGCAGGACAATATCGCCCGCGACGGAAGCCCCAAGCCGATGAACCGCAATTCCGGCGCTTTCTACCGCATCTCGGCCGACGGGAATGTGGACCAGATCACGCCGCGCGACTTCGGTATCTGCAATACGATGGCATGGGACGATCAGGGCCGCTTTCTGTGCGCCGACACGCTCGCCAATACACTATACGCGTTCGACTATGCCGATGGCCGCCTGTCCAATCGCCGCTTGTTCGCAACGCATGCGCGCGGCTTGCCCGACGGGTCGGCGCTCGATGCGGAAGGCTATCTCTGGAACGCGCGCGTCGGCGGAGGCTGCATCGTGCGCTTCGCGCCGGACGGATCGGTGGCGCAGGTGATCGACCTGCCCTGCGCCGCCCCGACAAGCTGCACCTTCGGTGGGCCCGAATGGCGGACTTTGTTCGTCACGTCGGCCCGGTTCGGGCTGCCGGAGGATCGCAAGCATGGTCTCGACGAAGGCGCGATTTTCGCCATCGAAACCGATGTTGCGGGCCGGCCCGCTTATCTCTTCGGTTGATCGCACGGAGCCACGAAATCATGTTCCCCACTTCACGCTTCGCGCTGGCCGTTGCCTTGCTTGCTTCCTCGGCTCATGCGGCGCCGGCCACGCTGGCGCGTTTCGCATTCGATCCTGCCGCGAAGCAGGTCGTCGAAACAGTTTCAGGCGATCGCATCGCCCCCGCCGGATCGTTCGTCGCCAGCGAAGGCCCGCGAGGACCGGCGATCAGGCTCGACGGCGATACGACCTCGCTGTCGGGCAAGGCGATACCGCGCCTGCTGGACGGTGGCGCGTGGGCGATATCGGCCTGGTTGCGGCTTGACGCCTTGCCGTGGAACGACGCGCCGATCCTCGATCAAAAGACGCCGGAAGGATCGATCTTCTTCGGGGTCGATCCGTGGGGCCACCTGATCGCGCAGCGCGCGACCACGGGCACCAAGGCCGGCCGGATCATATCCCAGGAACGAGTGGACGCACGTGCCTGGGCGCTAGTGACTTTGTCCTATCGGAACGGCGCGATGACGCTGGGCATCAATGGCGTCCCCGCGCATGCCGGCGCCGCCGATCCCGCTCTGGAGCAGGCGAGCGGCGCGGTCACGCCTTTGCTGATCGGCCGCCTGCGCTCGCCCGCGCTCCCCTTCCCCTCGAACGCGATCCACCCGATCCTTCCCGTCTATTTTTCGCTCGAAGGGTCGATCGGCGACCTCGCGGTGTACGATCAGGCATTGTCCGCCGCCGAAACGCGGCGGCTGATGGCGGGCATCAAGCCCGCGCAGTTGGCCCCGGCGCCGGCACCGCCGCTGCCCCGCTGGCAGGGGGGTGCCGGCCCGTTCGGCGCGTTCAAGACCACGCTTTCCTATGACGCGAGCTGGGATGCGCCGCGCCGGGTTGGGCCGGATGCCGATGTCGTCGTGCGTTTCCCGCAGGCGCCGATCCAGCTCATCTTCTGGCAGGGCGCCAATTACATCCCGGCCTGGGTGACCGAGAATGGGCGCTGGTACAGCGACGAGTTCATGGAGATTTACGGCAAACCCCGCTGTCCGGACGGCGAGGATTGCGAGCCGATGTCGGACAAGCAGGTCCGCTATTCGCACGTCGAAATCCTCGAAAGCACGCCTGCCCGCGCTGTCGTCCACTGGCGCTATGCCCTGTCGGAGGTCGAGAATGCCCGGCTGGCCGATGCGCCCGATCCATCGGCCTGGGGCGCGTGGGCGGATGAATATTGGACGATCTATCCCGATGGCGGCGCGGTCCGCCGGCAGGTGCTGTGGACCGACAATCCCGGGCGCGAGGCGAGTGAATTCCAGGAATCGATCATCATCATTCCGGCCGGCCAGACGCCTGAAGACAATCTGAACCTCGACGCACTCAGCCTGGCCAATCTCAAGGGCGAAGCGAAGAGCTTTACCTGGCCGCAGCGGACCGCGACCGACTTCGCCAAGCCGCGCGGCGCGGACCATTTTACCGGTCTCGACGATCCCATGATCCAATGGGTCAACCTGCAGTCGGACTGGAAACCGTTCCAGGTGGCGAGCAGCGGTCCCGCCAAGTTCGAGGGCATCAATTGGGAGCCTTCGATGTCGTCGTTCGAATGGTGGAATCACTGGCCGGTCGCGCAGATAAGATCGAGCGGCCGCCCGGCGCTGACCTCCGACCGCCCGAGCCACACGTCGATTTCCCACATCGCCTGGCCGATCTGGGAGAAGACCGACCAGACGATCAGCCGCGTGCTGATGACCGGGCTGACCACCGGCTCGGCCGCCAGCCTCGCGCCGCGCGCACGATCGTGGCTCACACCGGCGCCGGCATCGTTGCGCGGCGCCGGCGGCACCATTCGCTACGACCAGACCCAACGCGCCTATGTGATCGAAGGTCTGACGGCGTCGGGACCGATCGAGATCGAACTCAACGCGGATGTTCAGCATCCGTTGGTCAACCCGGCGTTCGTGATCAACGGATGGCAGGGCGAAGTCAGCACCATGCTGAGCAACGACAGCGGAGCGATCCACGCGGACGTGCAGATTGGGCAGGTACAGCGGCTCGAGGGCAGCTCCCTGATCGTCTATGTGCCGCTGGAAGCGACGGGTCGAACCCGGCTCACGCTTTCGCCGGCTCCTCGCGGCTCCTGATCGAAACCATCTTACTGGATCGGCGGCCGGCTCACTTCCTCGTGATCGTCAGCGGCGCGCCGGTATAGGTCACCTCGGCGTCATAGCCGTTGTCGTCGGTCACAGACTTTCCGGGGCTCACCCACCGCACCCGGACGATGCGGCTGGTGGGCATGCCCTGCCAGGCCCTGCCCTCGCGCGCACCCAACGTGACGGTGCGGCTTCGGTCATCATAGGCGATCGGCAAGCGGCTGAAGGCGCCGGACTTGTACTGTTCGCTCGTCCCGTCATCTTCGTAGAGCGAGAAGCGGCCGTCGGCGCCGGTGTAGACCGTGATTGTGAGCGGCGCGTCCCGCACCTGATCGACATGCTGCATCGCCGGCCCCATCGGCACGATGGCACCGGCGCGGACGAACAGCGGCATCCGCTCGAGGGGCGCATCGACCTGGGCGGTCTCGCCGCCGCGATAGGTGCGGCCACTCGCGAAATCGTACCAGAGGCCGGTGCCGGGGAAATAGACCTGCCGGGTGCGCGCCTTGTACGCGGTGACGGGCGCCACGAGAAAGGCGTCGCCGAACAGATATTCGTCGTTCAACTTGCGCGCCGTCCGATCGTCGGGAAAGTCCGCGACCAGGCCGCGCATGATGCTGCCATCGTGCACGTATGTGTCCGCGCCCAGCGTGTAGATGTACGGCATCAGCCGATAACGCAGCCGGTCGTACCCGATCATTGAGGCCCGCATCGGCGAGCCTTCCGGGCTGATCTCGTAAATCTCGCGATACGGATATTCACCGTGGCTGCGGAACAGCGGGCTGAAGGCTCCGAACTGGAACCAGCGCAGGTTGAGCTCGCGCCATTCGTCGAGGTCTTCCGGCCTGGGAGCCTTGGCCGAATAGCGGTCCTCCAGCGCAAACCCGCCGATGTCGTGCGTCCAGTTGGGCAGTCCCGAGATCGAGACGTTCACGCCCGCCGATATCTGCGCCCGGAGATCGTACCAGCGGCTGGCGACGTCGCCCGACCAGATCGCCGCGCCATAGCGCTGCAGGCCGCCGAAGCCCGAACGGGTGAGGATGAAGGGGCGGACGTCGGGCTTGAACGCCGTCCAGCCGTCGAAGAAGGATCGCGCATGCATCAGCGGGAAGCTGTTGAAGAACTGCGCCGCCGGCCCCATCGCCGTCGGACCCATGATCGCGGTCCGGTCCGCGATCGAAATGTTGGAATGCATGTCGGGCTCGCTCGCGTCGGCCCACCAGGCGTCCACGCCGAGCTTCGCCAACCGCTCCTCGACCTGCCGCCAGAAGATGCGCCGTCCTTCCGGTGCATAGGGATCGTAATCGGTGCTGGTGTAACCGGGGCCGACCCAGTCCTTGTTCCCCATGCGCAAATTGCCCTGATAGACGAGGCCCTTCGCCGCGAACTCCTGGTAGGTGTCGGTCGTCGGATAGAATTTCGGCCAGACCGAGATCATGAAATGCGCGCCGGCGGCGTGGATCTTCGCCATCATCCCCTGAGGATCGGGGAAGCGTGTGGGGTCGAAGCGATGGCTGCCCCAGCTGTCGTCGCGCCAGTAGCGCCAGTCGAGCACGACATTGTCGAGCGGAATTCCGAGCTTGCGATAGGTGTCGACGACGCCGGTTACGTCGTCGGCGGTTTCGTAGCGCTGGCGCGACTGCCAGAAGCCATAGGCCCATTTGGGCATCATCTCGGACTTGCCGGTGAGCTGTCGATAGCCAGCGACGACCGCATCGATGCTGCCGCCGGGCACGAACCAGTAATTCTTCGCCTGCGCGACATCGCTCGTGAACCACACCGAATGGCGATCGGGCGGGGACAGAGGGTCGCTGTGGAAGAAGGCGATGTAGCCGGCGTTGGGCTGCCACTCGATGCGGATCGCGGCGGGCTTGCCGGCCGTCAGCGGCAGCTCAAAATTGGCGAACCAGGGATTCCAGTTCTGCCGCCAGCGATCGAGCACCAGCCGGCCGTCGACATAGACCTTGTAATAGCTCGATGCGTAGAGCTGGAACTTGTGGACGCCCGAGACCGTCGGCGTCATTTCGCCGGTCCACACCACCGTCTGCTTCTGGACGGCGTTGCCCGCCGTATTCTGTCCGCCGACCGCCGCGACGGTGCTGGCATTGGCGGCTGCGGGCCACGTCCCCTTGTCCTTGATGAACTGATAGTCGATCGTCGTTTCTTGCCGGGTGACGACGGGCTTCCCGTCGAGAAAATATTGCGCGGTGAAGCCCGGCCGGCCTTGCGACGTGACCTTCAGCCCCTCGCCCACCAAGTCGTAGGGCCTGGGATTGCCGAACCGGCTGATCCCGTCATTGTCCCAGAGCAGGCCATAGCCCTTCGTCGAGACGAGGAACGGAACCGCGATGTCCATATTGTGCTGGGCGAGTTCCACGTCCTCGCCATTATAGTCCATCTGCATGTTCTGGTGCTGGCCGAGGCCGTAGAGCCCCTCGTCCGTGCCCCGGTTGAATTGCTGCGAGACGCTGACGAACGGCTTGCCGTCCGCGCTTGCTTTCCGGAAGGTCGGTTGCCCCGCCTCCGCGAGCAGAACATGCCCATCCGGATCGAGGAAGCGCACCCGCCCGGTCTCGAGATCGACGTCGGCGGTCGCGCGTTGCGCGCGAAGCTCCACATGCCCCCGTGCCTCAATGACCGAAAATGCGCGGGCTCGCGGCGGCTGCGGCGCCATCAGGCTCGGCGTGAGGATGTTTCCGGCAGGCAGCTTTGGCGTCGCGATGACGTGGATGATGCCGTCGGCGTGGACGGTCAGTTCGATCCGGGACGTCGGACCGTCCGCCGGCGTCACCACGATGCCGGAGTCGATCTTCTGATAAGCGCCGTGAAGCGCCGCGGCCTGCACGGACGAAACCGCGCTGCCGATCAAAAGCCCCGCAATCCAGGCCCTGCCCATCCCTGCCTCTTCCTTCTGCTCCGCCGCGCTTGTCGGCAGCGTTCGTCCCGACCTTCCGGCCGATGGTCGACTAAATAAGATCGGTCCGTTGCTACGCGAATGCGTGCTGTCGCTCTCCGACAGCATTGGCTTCAAACCAGTCGCGAGCAAGACGCGTCAGCACCATCGACTGCGACCAGCGATCCGACAGTTCGCGTCCGCCCAGCGTCCGCCCGTAATAGATCGCCGGCGCCAGCAACTCCGGCGCGAAGCGGAACGTGGCATCGGCGCCGTGGCGTCGGTGGTAGCTGTGGAAGACGGCACTGCACATGGTGCGGAAATGCTGCACGAACGGCAGCTCCTGCGCCGTCTCGACCGGCCCTATGTCGACCTGCATGCACCCGGGATCGCCGATCCGGCCATGCATGAATTCAACGCGATCCACGATCGGCGCGATGAAGGCGAGCTTCCGGTCGAGGCCGCCGTAGACGAATTCGAGCCCGGTATACCAATGGGAGAAATCCGCGTTGAACCGCAGATCGGGAAAGCGCTGAACGAAGCCGACGCTGCGCCAGATATCCTGAAAGAGCGTCGCCCGATGCGTCTCGACGAACAGCGGAACGTCGTGCCGGATCGAGGCGTCGAGTATGGCGCCGAGCAGGCGCGCGGCTTCGTCGTCGTCCTCAATGCCCCAGCCGACATGGAGCGTCAGGCATTCCAGCCCATGACGCCACGCTTCGCCAGCGAGCCGCTCCGCATCCTCGACCGCATTGACCCGCCCGCTTCCGCACACGCGCAATCCGGCCGCAAGCGCCGCTTCGACGAGCGTCGGATCGAGCGGCTCGATGAACTGAACGCCATCATAGCCGGCGTCGCGGATCGCCCGGATCCATCCTCCAGCCGGCTCGACGAGGCCGTCGAGTGCGAGCCAGTGCATGTAGCTCGCGAAGCGGGAAAGGCCCCCCCGCATCAGCGCGCCGCGAGTATCCGCGCGCTCTGATCCGCGCCATCGTCGAGCCAGGCCGCATCATCGATGGCGCCCGAAAAGCGGCGCTCGCCCGCATCCCGGATCGCGCTGTCCGGCACGATATCAAGCGGCGTGTAGCGGGGGTGGTGGGATTCCTTGTACGGGTCGTTCGATCGCGCATTGTAACAGCAGATCATCGACCAACGCGGATTGTCGGACCGGTTCTGATCCGAACGATGCAGCATGTTGGCGTGGAAGTAGAGCACGTCGCCGGGCTCCATTTCGACATGCACCAGTTCGAGGCGCTTGAGGATCTCATCGACGCGATCCTGATCCGCCCCCGCCTGATCGCCCGTGAGCACATGCTCGATCCGCCCGAGCTTATGCGATCCGCGAATGACCTGGAGGCAGCCATTGTCGCGCGTGGCGCGATCGACTGCGATATAGGCGCTGGTCAGATTGGGGGAGAGCACCCCGTTCTGATACCAATAGCCGTAATCCTGATGCCACGCCCAGGCGCCGCCGACCTTGGCGTCCTTCATGATCATCTTCGAATGATAATGATAAGGCTCGTCGCCGAGCAGCTTGGCCGCGCTGCCGACGATCGAGGCGGACCGGGCGATCATGCCGTAGATGGTGTCGGTCGGATGATTCCACAGCGACAGCCGGACGACCCCGCCCTCGCCATCATCCTTCCCGAACGATTTCTGGTCGAGCACGCGATCCTCGCGCGATGCGCGCGACAGCAAGCCGATCTCCTCGGCATCCAGCATGCCACGGACCAGGACATAGCCGTCCGCGTGATAGGCCGCGACGAGATCGTCCGCGATGACACCTTTTGACACTCTAACGTCTCCCAATGAAATGACTCAGCGCGGCAATGTGACGGTGCCGACCGTGTTGAAGCTGCCGTCCACGCCGGGGGCGCCGCTCGCAGGCTGGCCGCCGCCGATCCACAGCCGGTATCCGGCGGGCGAAACGCGCATGCGGCCGTCCGCGTCCGCCAAGGCGAGATCGCGCGGCGACAGTGCAAAACGGACGGTGCGGGTCTCGCCCGGCTTGAGATGGACGCGTTCGAAACCCTTCAGCGAGCGCAGCGGCGCGCCGGGACGGGCCGGGGTCGAAAGGTAGAGCTGGACGACTTCATCGCCGGCGCGCTTGCCCGCGTTGCGGACGTTCACCCTCACGAGCTGCGGCTTGCCGGCGGCGACCTTCGCTGTGCCGAGCTTCAGCCCGGAATATTGGAACCGCGTGTAGCTGAGGCCGTGCCCGAACGGATATTCCGGCTTGCCCGCAAAATAGCGGTAGGTGCGGCCCGCCATCGCATAGTCGCCGAAGGGCGGCAGCTGATCGACCGAGGTGTAGAAGGTGACCGGAAGCCGGCCCGACGGATTGACCGCGCCGCTCAGCACCTCGCCGATCGCTTGACCGCCGCGCTCGCCGCCATACCAGGCCTGGAGGATCGCGCCGGCCTTTTGCCCGGTCGATCCGAGCGCCACCGCCGAGCCCGTCTCAAGCACGATCACGAGCGGCTTGCCGGTTGCGGCGACGCCATCGATCAGCTTCAGCTGCGCCTCGGGCAGCGCCAGCGAGGTGCGGTCGCCGCCGTTGAAGCCGGGGATGTGGACCGGCATCTCCTCGCCTTCCAGCCAGGGGACGAGGCCGACGAACGCCACCACGACATCGGCATCGCGCGCGGTGCGCACGGCTTCGTCGAGCAACGCATCGCCCGGCGCGTTCCAGGCGAGCGTCACACCCGCCGAGAAACGCGGCGACTGGTGGCTGTAGGAGAAAGTGAACCGGTGCGGGCTGGTGTCGGCGAAATGGACCTTGATCGCCTTGCGCGGCTGCCCGAAATCCTCGCAGGTCGAGCTGGCGCGGAACGCATCCTCGCCCTCGATCTCAAGCGTGTAATTTTCCTTGTCCGCGCTCGGATCGCACCGGCGATCGGCGATCTCGAAACTGTAGTCGCCCGGCGCGGGCGCGGAGATCGTGCCGGTCCAGCGGACGGAGAAGGCATTGGGATCGACGCCCGGCGCGGGCGCGGCCGCGTTCCAGTCGAAATCCACCTGGCGGTCGACCCGTGTCGCGACCACGGGCCCTTCGAACTTCGTGCCGTTGTAGAACGTAGCGCGAAGCCCTTGGCCGAAGACCGTCCTTGGTACAGGCAGGGCGACGGTGTCGACGAACGGGGCACCCTGCGCATAGGCGATCCGCCCGGCGCCGAACGCCTTTTCCAGGCCGTCGATCGGCAGGACGGGGGCGGTCGGCGTGCCTTTGTAATTGCCTTCCAGCGCGATCAGGGATGTCGCGCTCGGCCCCACTACGGCGATGCGTTGTGCCTTGGTCGCGAGCGGCAAAATCCCGTCATTCTTGAGCAGGACGATGGATTCGCGCGCGGCCCGCAACGCGAGCTCGCGGTGCGCCATCGTGTGGTTCACGCCGATCGGAATGCGCGAGAAGGGCACGTTCGCGGCCGGATCGAACATCCCCAGCCGGATGCGCGCGGTGAACAGCCGTTCGAGCGACGTGTCGAGCGTGCTTTCGGTGATCAGCCCCTGCTTCACCGATTGCGCCAGATCGAGATATTCGTCCTTGAACGCGCAGGCGGTGTCGGTCCCCGCCTTGACCGCCATCGCGGCGCCTTCGGCGTTGGTCTTCGTGAAATGATGCCCGGTGGTGATGTCGTCGATCGCGCCGCAATCCGACGTGACGAATCCGTCGAAACCCCAATCGTGCCGCAGCGTGTCGCCCAGCAATTCGGGGTTGGCGCAGGCCGGCTTGCCGCCGATCGCATTGTACGAACACATCAGCGAATGGGCGTGCCCGTCGACCACCGTGCGCCGGAAAGCCGGCAGATAGGTTTCGTTGAGATCGCGCGGGGACGGATCGACATTGAAGCCGTGGCGCAGCGGTTCGGGGCCCGAATGAACCGCGAAATGCTTCGGCGTCGCGATCGCCTGCAGATAGTGCGGATCGTCGCCCTGAATCCCCTGCACGAACTCGGTCGCGAGCACGCCGGTGAGGTACGGATCCTCGCCCAGCGTCTCCTGACCGCGGCCCCAGCGCGGATCGCGGAAGATGTTGATGTTGGGCGCCCAGAAGGTCAGCCCGAAATAGCGGTCATGGTTTCCCGCGCGCTGCGCTTCATTGTACCGCGCGCGGCCCTCGACCCCGATCGTCTCGCCCTCGGCATGCAGCAGCGGCTTGTCCCACGTCGCCGCCATGCCGATCGCCTGCGGAAAGATCGTCGCCTCGCCGCCGCGCGCGACGCCGTGAAGCGCCTCGTTCCAATATTCGTAGGATGGCACGCCCAGCCGCGGAATCGCGGGCGCCGCATTCTGCATCTGATGAACCTTCTCGTCCAAGGTCATGCGATGGACGAGATCCTGCGCGCGCTTGGCGACGGGCGCGGCGGGATTCAGGTAAAGCTGCGCGAGGGCCGGCATCGCGGCCCCCGCCAGCAATGCGGCGGCGGCGGCTTTTCGAATGATCCCACGATCCACGATGCAATCCTCTCGCTTATTGTTTTTGAACGGCCCGGTCGAAACCGAACCATGTGATATTGAACAGGTGGCCGTTGGCGTCGCCGCCCTCGCCGCGCGCGACCAGCGCCAGATCGTGCCGCCCGCGCGTCAGCGGCGCGACCTTCGCCTGCAGGATGCGATAATCGGTCGCGCCGCCGGTGAAGCTCACGGGCAAGGTGGCCACCAGCGGACCCGCCGGATTGTCGAGCCGCACCTCGATCGCGGCGGCGCGCAGCGCGCGATTTTCCGAACTGGCTTCGACATGGAAACCCGCCGCGCCTGTACCGAAATCCACGTTGCGGAACAGCAGATAGCCCGCCGGCTTCAGCTTCATCTGATATTCGCCCGCGAGCCCCTTCTCGCCCGTGACGCCGCTGCGGACATGGAATTCCGCCGCCTCGCGCCGGGGCGCGAATGCATCCAGCGTCAGGTGCGCCACGCCCGGCGTGCCGACGCCCTTGTCGCGCTCCGGATGGACCGGCCGCAACGATCCATCAGCCTGCACGACGAGCTCCGTCAGCGCGACCTGGCGATGGTGATCGGGGGCATAAGGGATCACGTCATCATACGGCACGTGATAAGCGAGGTAGCTGTGGCCGCGATAGGTACATATGCCCTGTTGCGTCGATTCCTGCCCGCCCGGCGCCGGGTAGATCAGCGTCCGCGGCGGCGCCTTGTCGAACGGGCCGAACATGCTGTCGGCGCTTGCATAGCGGACATAGGATCCTTTCGCCTCGCAGCGCGAGCCCTTGTCGTCCTTGTAGGCGATCCAGGTCAGCAGCCAGCGCCCGCGCACCTTCAGCAGGATCGGGCTTTCGTAATATTCGAGATTGCCGCACGCATCGCGTTCCGGCGCCTGCAGTCTGCGCGGCGCCTCGGCGAGTTCGGTCATGTTCGGCTTCAGCCGCGCGATCCAGACCTCGTGCTTGTCGGTGTCGCCCGCGCCCCACATCAGATAGCGCGCGCCGTCGTCGCCATGGATGACGTACGGGCTCAGCCCCTCAAGCGGCTTGCCATCGACGTTGCGCATCGGCCCACCGAAGACGTCATGGTAGGGGCCGTCGATCCGGTCGGCGGTGAACACGCCGATATCGAAACGGCCATAATTCGCCTCGGACGCGGCGTTCATCCGAAAGGGGGCATAAGCATAGAAACGGCCGTTGGCGGGAATGGCGGCATCGCCATCCCACAATGCGCCACCCGCATTCCACGACACGTCGCGCGACGTCAGGATCGATCCGTGATCGACCCAATTGTCGAAGTCCTTGGTGCTGTATGCATGGTAGGCGTACATGCCTTTGTAGAAGCTGTTGTCGCGCTTGAAGACGGCGGTGAACGGATCCTGCGTCGCGATCAGATAGAAGGTATCGCCGATCTGGCGGCAGGTCGGATCCGAGTTGAACAGATAGCCCGGCGTGATCAGCTTCTGCGCCGGACTCGATGGTGCCGCGGCGGCGGCAAGCGCGAGCAAAGGCATCCGAAGAAGACGCGATATTTTCACGCGAGCCTCGCGGGCCGCGACGGCAGGCCCAGCACGCCCGTTTGCAGCGCCAGCAACGCGCCGGACAGAGGCGCGCGTTCAAGCAGGGCATCGCTCAGGCCGATCCGCGCGGACGTGACGTAGAGCGTCGACAGATCGCCGCCCCCGAAACAGAGCGATGTCGGCCTTGGCACCGGCAGTTCGATGACCCGATCGACCCGGCCATCCGGGTTGTAACGGGTCACGCGCCAGCCATCCCAATGCGCGCTCCAGACGAAGCCGTCGGCATCCACCGTCAGTCCGTCGGGCGCGCCATCGAGTTCCGCCAGGGTCGCGAAAACCGTCCGCGCGCCGAGCTCGCCGGTCGCCATGTCATACGCGTAGCGCCAGATCGTGCGGCGCATCGAATCCGTATAATAGAACCACGCGCCATCCGGGCTCCAATCGAGCCCGTTGGACACGCCGATACCGGGCAAAACGGGCGCAAGCCGCACCCCGCCGTCCAGTCGATAGAGCGTGCCGGAATAGATTTCCTCCGCATCATCGGTCGTACCGAACCAGAACCGGCCCGATCGATCGCACTTGCCGTCATTGGGGCGATTGCCGGGCAGGTGCGGTTCGATCGGCGCGATCAGCCGGCGCTTGCCCGTTGCCGGGGTGAGGCGCTCGACCCCCTGCCGGCTGATGCAGAGCATGTCCGCGTCCCCCTCGATCGGCACGATCACGGAAGGATTGCCGGCAAAGGGATGCGTGCGGCCACCGCGCCTTTCGTCGAACGCCAGCAGGGCATCGCCCTTGATGTCGACGAACCATAATGTCTGGCTGCGCGTGTCCCAGACGGGCCCTTCGCCCAGCAGGCAGCCCGCGTCCCACGCACACCGGGGAAAAACCTCTTGCTGCATCGCCTCTCGCGTCTTCAAGGACGTTGTTCTCCTCGTCATTGGCTGGTATCGCTATCATACAGGTTTTGACAAGCTGATAATGGAGGTTTGATGCGTTCTCTCGTCTGTCGTGAGCCCGGAGCGCTCGTTCTGGAGGAACGGCCGAAGCCGGTTCGGGGCGCCGACGAGGTGCTGATCCGCATCCGCCGCGTGGGCATTTGCGGCACCGACATCCATATCTTCAACGGACGCCAACCCTATCTTTCCTACCCGCGCGTGATGGGTCACGAGTTCGCCGGCGAGGTTGAAGCGGCGCCCGGCGACAGCGGATTCAAGCCCGGCGATCGGGTCACCGTCATGCCCTATCTTTCCTGCGGCCATTGCTCCCCGTGCCGCGCCGGCAAGACCAATTGCTGCGTGAATCTGGAGGTTCTGGGCGTTCACCGCGATGGCGCGCTTGCCGATTATGTGAGCGTTCCGGCCCGGTTCGTGATGCGGGTCGACGGCCTGACGCTGGACGAAGCGGCGATGATCGAATTTCTCGCCATCGGCGCCCACGCGGTCGGCCGGGCCGATGTGCAGGCGGATGAACGCGTTCTCGTCGTCGGAAGCGGCCCGATCGGGCTGGCGGCCGCGCTCTTCGCCAAGCTCCGCGGCGGCCAGGTGACGGTGCTGGACGGCAGGTCCGATCGGCTGGATTTCGCGCAGCGGAGCATCGGCGTCGCGCATGCGGTGCTGCTGTCGGACGAAACGCCGGCACGCCTGTCGGAACTTACCGACGGCGAATATTTCGACGTGGTTTTCGACGCGACCGGCAATTCCAAGGCGATGGAGGCGGGGTTCCGCTACGTCGCGCACGGCGGGAAATATGCGCTGATTTCGGTCGTCACCTCGGACATCACTTTTTCCGACCCGGAATTCCACAAAAGGGAAACCACCTTGCTCGCCTGCCGCAACGCCACGCAGGGCGATTTCGATACGGTCATGGCGGCGATGCGGGCAGGTCAGGTGCCGACCGCTGCATTCGCCTCACACCGTACGACGCTCGATGAAATGAGCGCCACGCTGGAAAAGTGGATCGAACCCGAAAGCCATGTGATCAAGGCGCTGGTCGAGGTTTGATCCGATGCAGCTTCCGCGGTTCGGCATGGGGTGCAGCGCGCTCGGCAATCTTTATCGCCCGATGGACGATGCCGATGCGACCGCAACGGTCGGTCAGGCACTCGATCGCGGCATCGCCTATTTCGACGTCGCGCCCCATTATGGGTTCGGACTGGCGGAGCATCGTCTTGGTCGGGCGCTGCGCAGTTTCGGCGCGGAAGACCTGACGATATCGACCAAGGTCGGGCGCCTCCTCATCCCGACCAGCGACACGCGGCCACGCCATGGCTTCGTCGACGCCGAACCGTTCGAGCCGGTGTTCGATTACAGCCATGACGCGATCCTCTCATCGCACGAGGTCAGCCTGCGACGATTGGGCCTCAACCGGGTCGATCTCTTGCTGGCGCACGATCTTGGTGCGGCCACGCATGGGGACGAAGCGGACCGCCACACGGCGAGTTTCCTGAACGGCGGCTATGTCGCGATGCGGCGCCTGAAATCGGAAGGCCGCGTGTCCGCGATCGGGATCGGCGTGAACGAAACCGCGATCTGCGAACGCCTGCTCGACGAGGTCGCGCTCGACGTGATCCTGCTTGCGGGCCGCTACACCCTGCTCGAGCAAGGCGCGCTTCCGCTGCTCGACCGATGTGCCGCGCTCGGCGTCCAGGTCATCGTCGGCGGGCCCTTCAACTCGGGCCTGCTGGTCGAGACATCGGGCCCGCGCCACTATAATTACGAGGCGGCCCCGCCTGAGATCCTGGAGCGGGTCGATCGGCTTGCCCGCATCTGCTTCGCCCACGCGGTCGAATTGCCGGCGGCGGCGCTGGCTTTCCCCCTGGCCCACCCGGCGGTCGCCTGCGTGCTGCCGGGCTTCGCGGCCCCCGCACAGGTCGATCAGTTCGCGACGTGGCGCAATCAGGCGATCCCGCGATCTTTATGGTCGGGACTCAGGGCGGCGGGTCTCGTCGAGCCCAATGCGCCTATGCCAGGTTTGCGTTAGATCCGGTTCCAGAGCCGGCCCGATTTGAGGTCGGCGGCGATCGGGCCGGACCGGATCAGGCTGGTCATTTCCTGATGCCAGCGCACGTCGCGCCACATGCCTTCGAATTGCGGGCCGCAGAAATTGCTGGTGGCGATCGCCAGCCAGCGGCCCGTGCCGGACGCGGTGGTGACACCGACCTTGCACAGATCCTTGATCCACGACCATTCCAGCATCGGCCAATCCTTATAGTCGACGAGCGCCCAGCATTCGGTCGTGATCAGCCGCATGCCGGCCTTGCGGGCTTCGTCGCCGAGCGCGAGGATGCGATTGCGCAACAGGCCGGTCCAATAAGCGGGACGCGCGCGATAGGCCGGCTCCGCCTTGAGCGCGAGGTTGCGATAGCCCTTCAGGTCGAAGCGTTCGTAATTATAATCGACCTCGCGATAGAACTCGTTCTTGTTCTGCTGCGACATCCACACATGATGCTCGAACAGGTCGAAAAAGCTGAGATCGTGATCGAGATAGGCCTCGGTATTCTCGTTGCAGAACGAGAAGAGGAGCGGCAATTCCGGATGTGCGCGACGGATCGTCTCGATCGCGTTCCGCATATAAACGAGCGAGGCGGGCTGGTACCAATCCCCGCTGTTCTTGCCGGGCTCGAACCACGGCGCCCACACATCGAGCGGCCATTCGTTGCAAAGGTCGACATAGAGAATCGTATCGAGCAGCCCCGCCGTGCGAAGCAATTCGAGCGTCCTGATCCACCCGGCGACATGGCTGTGCGGGGTGATGCCGCTGCGCACCCCGTCCGTATCCTCGCGATACCAGCT
>NZ_DATHFV010000126.1:0-19910 GCF_035317925.1 Sphingomonas sp. | reverse complement strand
CGCTGAGCCAAGACGGTTGGCGGCGATTGGAGAAGAGCGAAGTGCGCGCGTTGAAATTACCGGCGAACGGAACGTGCCGACACGCTGGTCGCGCCGGGGCCTCTAACGCGATATACGGAGCGTCCCTCTCGGTCGAAGGTGGCGCGCATTGGCGGTTCGCATCAGCCTGCTCGGCGAATTTCAACTCTCGATCGAGGGGGTGGACGCGCGACCACGCGGCCGCAAGGCGCGGGGCCTGCTCGCCTATCTCGCCGTCGCCCAAGATCAATCGGTATCGCGCGACCGCGCGGCCGATCTGCTGTGGAGCGATCGCGGCACCGAACAGGCCCGTGGCAGCCTCCGCCAAACATTGGCCGAGATACGCGGCAGCCACGACGCGCTGCGCGATCTGCTGCGCGTTTCCCGCGATACAATCGCCTTCGCGCCGCATCATGCGGAAGTCGATGTCGATCTGGTCATGGACGCGTGCAGCCAATCGGATGCCAGCCGGCTGGCCAGCTGCCTCGACGGGGCCGATACCTTCGTGGCGGATCTGTCCGGTCTTTCGCCCGCATTCGAGGACTGGCTGCAGATCGAGCGAACCCGGCAAAGCGAGCGCATTGTCGCGGCCGCGACCCATGCGGTGCCGCGCATGATCGGTGTTGCCCAGCCGATGGATGTCCAGGCGATCCTGCGGTCGCTGGACGGTCTCGACCCGCTGAACGAAGCGGTCGCACGGCTCGGCTTTTCGGCCGACCATGCGGCGGGCGACGTCGCGGCGCTGCATCGACGTTACCGCAAGCTCGTCGATGGTCTGCAACGCGAATTCGGCGTCCGCCCGTCGCCGGAAACGCAAGCATTGTTCGACAGCCTGACAGCCGGACCGCAGCAGCCGGCGGTGCGGGCCGCCGAGGTGGCAGAAACCGAACCGCCGATGATCCTGGTCAGCCCGATCGAGGCGATCGGCGGCGATGCCAGCACAGCGGATATCGCCGCAATCGTCACAGACGATATACGCACCGCGCTGCGCCAGCATGCCGATGTGCGGGTGCTGACGCTGGCGGCTGGCGACCTCGACCGGGTCGAGCGCGTCTGCCGGGATTCGGTCGCCGCTTACATGTTGTCAGGGCGGATAAGGCGGATCGGCGACGATGTTCGCGTCAATCTGCAGATCGGCAACGTCGCCTCCAGTTCGGTCGTCTGGTCCGAACAGATCAAGGTCGACACCGCCGATCTGGGCGAGGCCGTCGAAAGGGTCGTGCAGCGGGCAGCGGGCGCGGTTTTGCCCGCGATCGACCATGATCTGGCGACGCGCATGCGCCTGTCGGACTTCGCCAGCAAGGATATCGCCACATCGTATGTCAAGGCGCGGCGGCTGGTCGGCCGCGGCCACGATTTGGCGGAGACGCAACAGGGCGTCGACCTGCTCGAAGAGATCGTGGAGGGCGACACGAAGCATGTGGGCGCGCGGATGCTGCTTGCCCGGATGTATAATAACGATCTGTGGCAGCGGGTCGTGGGGCATGATGTCGCGGCCTATCGCGCACGCGCGCTCGCCTTGACCCAGCAGGCCGCAGCACTCGCCCCCGCTGACGGCCGCATCCAGTTGCGGCTCGCCTGGTGCCAGCTACGCCAACACGATTGGGCGGCGGCGGAGCGCGGACTGCGCGCCGCGGCCACGCGATTGACCTATGACGCCGATGGCCTGAACGAATGCGCGTCGGGCTTTTCCCTGCTTGGCGAGCTCATTTTCGCCGAACAATTGATCCAACAGGCCTTCCGCCTCAATCCGTTTGCACCGGGCGACTATCACGCCGATCGCGCGATGCTGATGATGCTGCGCGGCGATCATGAAATAGCCGAAGAGCATTTCTCGGTGTCGGGGGAACAGGGCCCACTCTATCTCTATGCACGTCTCGCCAATTTGTCGCAGCTGCCCGACCGCGCGGATCTGGCGGCCCGATTGGGACGCGATTTCCGATCGAGTTTCGCGCGCGCCTGGCAGCCTTCACGCGCCGCCACGCCGGCGGATGTGCTCGAATGGATCGAGCACAGCTATCCGCTGCGGCTGCCGGGGCATGCGGCCTTGTTCAGGGCGCCTCTAGCCGCAGGCTCGGGTGCAGACTGGCCAGCAGCATGGCATAATGCGCCGTAATCGGCGGCCGGGCGCGGGGCTTGCCCAGCGTCGCCGTCCTTAGCGATTCCACCAGCGCGATCGCGTCCTTGCGCTTTCTGTCCGACGCAGCCTCCAGCAACGCGAGATCGACTGGCGCCGGCGCGCCGGTTCGTTCGGCATAGATCGCCAGGCTTTGGGACCAGCTGCGGTCCCGGAAATCGGCGGTGCGAACGATGCGCTGGAGATGACGCCTGACGGGCGCAGGCATCTCAACCGCTTCCAGCGCCGCCTCGGCATCGACCAAGGCCAGCGTCAGCGGGCGATAGCCGAGTTCGGCCGGCGCATGGCTGATCATGACCGCGTCGTCGCGACTTAGGCTCCCGTCGCGATAGGCCTCGAAGATCGCGCCGACGCCGATCATGCCGAACGGAGCGAGCTCGGCCGCGCGGATCGCGCCGAGGCTCGCGCCGCCGATCACGGTCACGCCGGCTGCGATCAGATCCAGTATCTCCTTGTGCCAGACGGTCGGCGCGCATTCGAAGCGGCCGTCGATCAGCCCCACCACCGGCGGCGGATCGGCCAGCAAGGCCGCGAGGTCGCCGCATTCCGCCGGCGGGCGCAGTTCGATGCCGGGGCCTATGGCCTCCGCCGGCAATGTCGGGCCGATGAACAGGATAGGCCTGCGATTTCGCGCGATCGACGGCGCGATCGGCCGCAGCGCCGGCGGCTGGGCCTGGCCGGTCTCGTCGCGATCCGCCTCCAGAAGACCCGGTCCGAGACAATGGACCACCGCCAGATCTGGGTGGGGCGGCGCATGGGTGAAGGCTACCACCGGCAGCGACGATCGAGCCGCCGCGATCTCCAGTAAAGTATCCAGCGCCTGTTCGCACGTATCGGTCCGGCGATCGGCCACGTGCGACCAGGGCAGCGGACCGGGACCGAAGCTGAGCGACGCCATCAGCAGATCGCCCGTCTGCCGGGCGGCATTGCGATAATGCGCGCGCGACAGATCCTCACGCGCGCCGGCGATCATCGTGCAGCGCGACTGCGCCGCTTCCAGCACAGCCCGAAGCAGCGCGATCGTGCGGTCGGGATGGCAGCCATTGCCCGCGACCGGTGGCGCCGGACTTTGCCAGTCGAGATCGGTGAGCAGGCAGCGGAAGGCGGGCAGACGAGCCTCCTGGCCGACGCTCCAGACGCGCAAGGCGACCGTGCGCCCGAGGCGGCGCAGCACACGCTTCGCAACCGGATCGTCGATGCTGTCCAGATCCAGTTCGCATTGGCGCACGCCGACCGGCCCGCGCGCGTCGAAGGCGCAGTCGAGATCGTGCTCAAGCAATTCGGCAACACCCGAGACCAGCGCTTCGGTGCGGTTGTTGCCGCTCGCGAGACCGAGCGAGGACGGCTGCACATCCTTTGGCAACGCGCGCGTGAAATCCAGCGACAGCGCATCCCATGGGATCGCGACCGGCCGGCCGGACATGAGGTCCACGCCCGCCGCCCAGTGGCGCGGCACGCCTGGATCGACGCTCAGCCCGTGACGGTCGCGCGGGCTATCATGCCAAAGATCGCGGTTCGCCGTGTCCAGTTCGGCCAATTTGCGCAACGGGCCTTCGGGCGCGAGACGCTCCGCCTGGTCGGTTTCGACTGCTTCCAGCAGGGCCGATACCTTGGCTGCCGCGGGCGTAAGCCCCTTGCCCTGCGCGACCGAGAACAGGCGGCCGAACGGCCGAACCGCCTGGCATATGGGGATACCGAGCGGCGCCAACCCGCTCAGGTCGGCGAGCCGGGTGACACCGGCGGCTACCGCCGCCTGTCTCGCTGCGACGAGCGTTTCGGTGACTGGGCGGTCGCGCAATTGCCCAGCGCCAACAGGGGCGGCGTCAACCGTGGGGGTCGCTGGAGCCGCTGCTATTGTTGCCCGACAGATCGGGGGCGTTGATATTGATCACCAGCCGGCCGGTCTGGCCCGAAAAGGCGCCGGTCTGAGGCTTGTAGAGCATCATCTGGGGGGCGTCGGGATCGCAGGGATCGCCACATTTGCCGCCACTCCAACCGGGCAGCGGCGCCGCCCTGAGCGGATGGGCGAGATAGGCTTCGATCAGCCCCTGCATCGGATTTTCCGGCGTCAGCGTCATGACCCGCTGGCAAATGACGTAGTGCCCCCGTTCGAGCTCCACGACGAAGTGGCTGGGCGTGTCTGTGGCAGCGGCTTGCTCGGGGGCAGTCGGCATTGTCAAAACCTCGCGTCACGGGGTCAAGCGGTCGTTCCGCAGGCGATATAGCATGCGCCTAAGGGAACACGAAGATGAAGTTGGCATGCAGGCGACGCCCCTTCAGCGGAAGGAGTCGTCGCCTGCGCCGTGCCTTCAACGATCGGCCGATGCGATCTGCGTCGGCTGGTTCACATGATCGACCACGCTGGCCATCTGAACCCGGGCGCTCTGGAGCGTCTTCTTCACGCAATCGGGGTCGGTATAGGGGAGCAGTTCCCGATCGTACGGATCCTGGCAGACCTGGTGCGCCGCGAGGCGGAGGCGACGGTCCAGCTTAGCGCGACCGGCCGCGGTGGACAGGTTGATGTCGCTGTAGCCGACGTGGCGGGTCTGCGTGATCGCTTCATTCGGCGTGGCCGAGGCGGGAACCGAAGCAAGCAGGGCAATCGAAGTCATGATGGTGCGAAACATGATAAATCTCCTGATAGATCGAACGGAGATTGGCTCGTGCCGCCCTCGTTCGATGGAGATGCATTGCCCGAACGCCTGTGAAACGACCGTCAGTCCAGAACGGCGGGATCGTTAATTGTTCGTCAAAGACCGTGAATGCGCATTTGCGGACGATGCGCGACCGGCTGGAATGCTGCAGCATCCTTTAACAAGCTCGTCAGTTTCGGTTCACGCACGAACGGCTAGAAAAACGGCCGTTGTGAGAGGATTTTTCGATGACTGTCAGGACCCTTAAATTCGCCGTCGGGCTGATCGCCGCGGCATCGCCGCTGCTGGCTTCGGCCGCCGCGGCACAAAGCTCGACCCAGAGCGACTATGATCGCGGCTATCAGGCCGGTCGCGCGGATGCGGCACGGGCCAATCAGGGTGGCGATAATAACGCGCCGCCCCCGCAGCAGCAGGGCGATTATCAGCCGGATCAGGGCGGCTATGACAACGCGCCCCCGCCACCGCCTCCGCCGCCAGAGGGCTATGACGGCAGCCAGCCGCCGCCCCCGCCACCGGGCTACGCCGCCGATCCCAATTATGCGCCCAACCCCGCCGCCGATCAGCGGTACGAGGCCTATGCCGAGAATTGGGCGGCGCAAAATTGCATCAAGTCGAACGGCAACACCGCCGGCGGCGCGGTGATCGGCGGCCTGTTCGGCGCGCTGCTCGGCTCGAGCATCGCCGGCTATCACAATCGCGGCGCAGGTGCGCTGGTCGGCGGCATTGCCGGCGCGGCCGGCGGCGCCGCGGTCGGCAGTGCGCAGGATAACGCGACCAGCCCCGGTTGCCCGCCGGGCTATGTCATGCGGCGCAGTGCGCCCGCTTTCTATTATGACGGCTATGACGCCGGCTATGTCTACGACGCGCCGGGCTGGTACCGTCCGTGGATTTTCGTGGGCGGACGCTGGAGCTATCGCCCCTATCCGTATCACAGTTGGTATTATGGCCGTTATCATGGCGGCTATAACCGGGGTTGGCATGGCGGCTATCGCCGTCACTGACCGGAATCGAAGGACGTCGGCACGCCGCCGGCGTCCTTCCTCCAAAATAATGAGGTTCGCCCGCACCTGACGCGCCCGAACCATCGATACAGAATAAGGCGGGAAGGCAACTTCCCGCCGCTCTCGTTTGCGGTGCGAAGCGGGCCCATCTTGGCAAACGGCGCACACGACATACACCATAATGGCGCCGTCCTTATGCTCGCGCAGGCTGTGATGGACGCCGAGCAGATCGACCGCGAAAGCCACGAATCAGATCGGCGCGTATTGCGCACGAGTAACGATAAGGCGTTGCGCAAGCACCGCGGCCCGAGCTCGCAAAGTCTGGAAAACCAAATTGGATCAACCATTTAATTGGTGAGCCATGATCCTGTGATTCCCATCCGATCACTGGCCCCGACATTGAGGAGAGACTTTATGATGCGCCTGATGATTGCCGGTTCGGCCCTTGCCGCCTTGGCGGCAGCCGCCAACGCGCAGACGGCCGCACCGCCAGCCGCGCCTGCCCCGGCCGCGACGCAGCCTGGCATGGCATCCCCGCCGACGCCGACCAATCCGGACACGACGGCGGCTCCGGCACCGGACGCAAGCGCGACCCCGCCCGCGACGCCGGACACCAGCACCGACACGACGACTGACACCAAGAGCAAGAAGAAGCACAAGCCGCACTAAGTCTTCACCCGCCGGCCTGGGAGATGTGCTCCCAGGCCGGCGGGCTGCGCGGCGATCAGCGCTTGTCAGCGCGCGCGGAACATGACCATGGCCGGCACACATC
This sequence comes from Sphingomonas sp., assembly GCF_035317925.1. GTDB lineage: Bacteria > Pseudomonadota > Alphaproteobacteria > Sphingomonadales > Sphingomonadaceae > Sphingomonas_I. The sequence goes on along the minus strand of NZ_DATHFV010000126.1, from coordinate 13,328 downwards.
AGCGCGCGAACGAGGCGAACTACCCGACGCGGTGACCAATTCCATCAGGATGGGACACCCCATGGGCAATTTGCGTACTTCCAATAAGCGCCACAAGCGCGCCGTCGCCGCGGCCGCCAAACCGGTCGCAGCCGCACCAGCCGCCAAAGCGAAGAAGGCGGCGAAGGCCAAAGCGGCCTGACTACCATATCGGCCGGTTTCAGCAGATCGAATCGATGATCCGATCGCTGACCGGCAGCTGACCGTCGAGCATCAGCATGGCGATGCCGTGGACCTGGGCCCAGGCCTGGATCGCGGCCCCGCGTGCTTCGGCGCTTTCCTGCTCCGCGCCGACCGATGCGGCGGCGTTGGCGAGCAGGAAATTCATCGCCTCGTTCGGCGCAGGGTTGTTCTGGCGATAACGGGCGATCACCGGCGAGGTGAAGATCAGCCGGAACAGCGCCGGATTGGCGAGCGCGAACCGCACATAAGCACGCCCGGTCGCCGCGAAGCCGGCCTCGCCGCCCCCGGCCGCGTCGGCGACTTCATGCTGGGCGGCGGCGAGCCGCTTCAGCCCTTCCTCCGCCAGCGCGGTCATCAGCGCCTCCTTGTCCGGGAAATGGCGATAGACTGAGGGCGCGCTGACGCCCACGGCACGCGCCACTTCGCGCAGCGACAACGAATCGGCGTCGCGTTCCGACAGAAGACGCAGCCCTTCCGCGATCAGCGCAGCGCGTAAGTCCCCATGATGATAGGGCTTTTTTTCAATGTTGACACTGTTATCATCTATCGTCATGCTAACAACGTAAACATCGGAGGCCGAAATGGGAAGCCAGGTTGAAACATTGATCCGCTCGACGGTGACGAAGGGGGCCGAAGCGCTTGCCTCGTTCAACCGCAAGCGGCTGCCCAAGACTGAGCACCCTTTCCTGTCCGGCATCCACACGCCGATGGTGCAGGAGCTGGAACTGACCGATCTGGCGGTGACGGGCACGATCCCGGCGGCGCTCGACGGGCGCTATCTGCGGATCGGGCCGAACCCGGTCGATCCCGATCCGGCCGGCTATCACTGGTTCATTGGCGACGGCATGGTCCATGGTCTACGCCTCCAGGACGGCAAGGCGCTGTGGTATCGCAATCGCTGGATCCGCTCGAATGCGGTCGCCAAGGCGCTGCATGAGGAGCCCGCGCCGGGCCCGCGCCACAGCTTCGATACGGTCAACACCAACGTCGTCGATGTGGCCGGGCGCACCTTCGCTTTGGTCGAGGCAGGCAGCTATCCGGTCGAGCTCGACGAGACGCTCGACGGCCAGACCTACAATCCCTTCGACGGAACGCTGCAGGGCAGCTTCACCGCCCACCCGCATCGCGATCCCAAGACCGGCGAGCAGCACGCGATCTGCTATGAAGGCCGCAATCCCGGAGAGATACGCCATGTCGTGCTGTCGCCCGAGGGCCGGGTGATGCGCGAGCAGCCGATCCCGGTGCAGCATGGGCCGATGATCCACGATTGCGCGATCACCGACCGTTTCGTGCTGATCCTCGATCTGCCGGTGACCTTCTCGATGCCGACGATGCTGGCGGGGCACGGTTTCCCGTACCGCTGGAATCCTGACCATCAGGCGCGGATCGGCTTGATGCCGCGCGCCGGCGCCGCCGAGGACGTGATCTGGTGCGACGTGACGCCCGGCTACGTCTTCCATGTCGCCAATGCCTACGATGCGCCCGACGGCACGGTCGTGATGGACGTCTGCGCCTACCGCACGATGTTCGCTGACAATGCCGGCGGCCCCAACGCGCAATCGCGCGGGCTGGAGCGGTGGACGATCGATCCCGCGACGCGCGAGGTAACGATTGCGACGATCGACGCGAGCCCGCAGGAATTCCCCCGCCCCGACGAGCGTTTCTTCGGCCAGCCCTATCGCTACGCTTTTGCGATGGCGCTGCCGACCGACCCCGCCGCGCAATTCGTCGGCGCGACCAATCTCTATCGCCACGATCTGGAAACGGGCACGCGCCAGACGCATGATTTCGGGCCGGACCGCCATCCGGGCGAGTTCGTGTTCGTGCCCGCGTCACCGGACGCGCCCGAGGGCGAAGGCTGGCTGATCGGGCTGGTGATCGACCTGCCGCACGAGACGACCGACCTCGTCATCCTCGATGCGATGGTGCTCGAAGGCGCGCCAGTCGCCAGCATCCGCCTGCCCCACCGCGTACCGCCCGGCTTCCACGGCAACTGGATTCCGACCGGACAGACCAAGTGACCGCCGTTACAACCGCCGAGCTGGAGCCAACCTCGATGCGCAAGATCACCGACTGGCTGCGCGCGAACGGCCCACGGTTGGCACTGGAGGTGGTGGTCAACATCGCCTTGCCAACGGCGATCTACAGCTACACGCACACCTCCTGGGGTGACGCGATGGGGCTGCTCGCATCGTCGGCGCCGCCCTTACTGTGGGGCATCGGCACCTTCGCCAAGGAGCGGCGTGTGGATGCCCTGTCGGTGCTGGCGCTGGTCGGGATCGCGCTGTCGCTGCTCGCCTTCGTCGGCGGCGGATCGGTGCGGCTGCTGGAGCTCAAGGAAAAGCTCGTCACCCTGCTGTTCGCTTTCGTCTTCCTCGGATCGGCCGCGATCGGCAAGCCGCTCATCTACCCGCTCGCCCGTGCCACCATGGCGCGCAAGTCCAGGGAAGAAGGCGAACGTTTCGTGGCGCGACAGCATCTGGCTTCAGTCCGCCACACGGTAATGATGATGACCTTGGTGTGGGGGTTCGGCCTGCTCGCCGATGGGTTGCTGTCGATCCTTCTGGTCTTCACGCTGTCGATCCCCGCTTATCTGATCGCGGGGCCGATCCTCGGATATGGCGCGATAGGCGGGCTGACGCTCTGGACCATCCTTTACCGCCGCCAGCGCCAGCGCAAGGTCGCCCGGGATCTGCCCTGAAGCGGGCGCAAAACCTGACCGAAAGATAGTAAAACCTGGCCGTAAAACCTGGCCGAAAGATATCGCCTGATAACCATCTACTACCCTTGTTGCCCTGCCGCACAGTTGGTAAGCAGCTTTTAAGTGTTTTGTGGGGTGGTGTTGTGTTCAAGTTCAAGCATGTGTTTCTGGCGCTTGGCGCGCTGCCGCTGGCGACAGCCGCTTCGGCGACCAACTATGATCTGGCGAATAATTTCGGATCGTCGGTCTTCAGTTACGGTTCCGGCAGCTATGCCAATGGCGCACTGACCTTCCACGCCTTCAGCAACGTCTATAGCGGCTGCTTCAATGTCGGAGGCTTCAGCTGCACGACCAGCGGGCCAGCCGGCGACACGTCGGGCAGCAGCAACCTGCCGGGCATCGGCGCGACGACCAACGGCGCGCATTTCCTGACGGTCGATGTGCCGGCGGGCGAGCTTTGGGCCCACCCCAGCAACGCCGCCAGCGATAGCGATGCGATCATCCAGTTCACCGCGCAGGAAGCGGGCCGCTATCTGCTCGACGGCCTGTTCGCGCGCCTGGACAACATGACCAGCGGCAGCAACGATCCGGGCAACAACGGCGTGTCCGTCTCGATCTTCGCGACCTCCGGCGGAATCACCTCGCTGCTATATTCGAGCGGCGCGCTGGCGGGTTACGGCGTGACCCAGGGCGCCACGGCGACTTACGATCTCGCGGCCCAGCTCGGCGTGGGCGACGTTATTTCGTACGTCATCAACAATGAAGGCAATTATTACAACGACAGCACCGGCCTCAGCGGCTCCATCGCTTACGCCGGCGGCGACAACAGCACGGCCGCCGTGCCGGAGCCGGCCTCCTGGTCGATGATGGTGCTGGGTTTCGGCCTCGCGGGCTTCGGCCTGCGCGCCTCGCGCCGTCGCAGCGCGGTGACGTTCGCCTGATTTCGCGCCCCGGCTTCGGCTGGGGCGTCTTCCGGATGGCTTTGCTTTATCAGACCTCGTGCTAGGCTGAGTGCATGCCAGCGCCCACTCTTGATGCAGCCGCACATGTTGTTCAGCTCGCGCTGACGCCGATTTTCCTGCTGGCAGGTATCGCGACGATGCTCAGCGTATTCACGGCCCGATTGGGCCGAATCGCCGATCGGGCTTACCGCTTATCCCATGAGCCGAAGTGCAGGCGAGACGAGCTGGCACGGCTGCGGTTGCGATCCCGCATTCTCGATTCCGCAGTTCTGTTTGCCGCCACGTCCGGCGCGCTGACCTGCCTTGCGGCGCTGACCCTGTTCCTGGGCGCGCTGCGACAGGTGGAGTGGGGCACCGTGTTGTTCACGGCTTTCGGTGGGGCGCTGATCTTCGCGATTGCGGCACTGGCCGCTTTTTCGGCCGAGACGATCCTGTCAGGCCGCACGGTTCGCGACGAGGTCGACGACGCCACCGACGCGCTCGACGACAGATTTGGATCGGTGCCGGCGGATGAACACCGCAGCGGATAACTGCCCCAGGTCTGCATTCTTATCTGACGATCGCCCCGCCCTTCATCACATGATCGACATGTTCGAGCGCGCTGATGTCGACGAGCGGGTCGTTCGCCACCGCGACCATGTCGGCATAATGGCCGGGCGATAATGCGCCGACATCCTTGCTCCAGTTGAGCAGGGCAGCGGACGTGACGGTGGCGGCCTGGATCGCCTGCATCGGCGTCATGCCGAAGCGGACCATATATTTGAACTGCCGCGCGTTGAGGCCGTGGGGATAAACGCCGGCATCGGTGCCGAAGGTCAGCTTCACGCCCGCCTTGACCGCCTTGCGAAAGCCTTCGCGCTGCGCCTCGGTCGTGTCGCGGTTCTTGCGCAGCATATCGGCTGGCCAGCCGTCGCGCGTGCCGACGTCGTTGATGTAGTCGCCATTGTAGATATCCATGTCGAGATACACGCCTTTGGCCTTGGCCATGGCGATGCCTTCATCGTCGATCAGGCTGGCATGTTCGATCGCCTTCACACCCGCGCGCATCGCCGACTTGATGCCCTCCGCGCCATGCGCATGCGCGGTGACCCAGGATCCGCGCGCAGCGGCCACCAAGACGGCAGCGTGCATCTCGTCTTCCGACAATTCCTGCTGGCCGGGTTCGGTGCCCTGGGCGAGCACCGCGCCGGTGGCGATCAGCTTGATCGAGTCCGCGCCGTTCTGGAACAGGTAATTGACCTTGCGGGTCGCATCGGCGGCATCAGTGACCACGCCGACCCGCATATCCGCCGGCACCTGCACGTCGGGCGCGAAGCCGGTCACCTCGCCGCCACCGCCGGGCGTGGTGATATAGGCGCCGACCGCGCTCATGCGCGGGCCGATCACGTCGCCGCGGTTGATCGCGTCGCGCAGCGCAACATCGGCGAACGCACGGAAGCAGCCGACGTCGTGCACGCTGGTAAAGCCCGCCATCAACGTCTCGCGGGCATGGCGCGCGCCGATATAAGCAATCTCCGATACCGAATGGAGCAAAGGTTCGGCGATGTTGTTGGTCTCTTCGGTGTCGGCGAGGTGGACGTGCATGTCGATCAGTCCGGGCAACACGGTGTAGCCCGACCAGTCGATCAGCCGCGCACCGGCCGGCGGCGGGGTGTAGGGTGTGACGGCGGCAACCCGGCCATCTTCGACCCGGATCAAGCGATCGGCGAGCATCGCGCCACGTTCGGTGTCGATCAGACGCCCGGCGTGGACATAGAGCGTTTCAGCCGGGGCGGCGGTGGCCAGCGTGAACGCAAGCGCGATACCTATCCTGCGAACCATGCGCTTCTCCCTGACAATGGTGAGGATGGCGCGGCCGATGCAACGCCGCAATAGGGCGCGTCAATTCCCCTTTGGGCGGCAGGGACGCCCGCGCTTGCAAACGTCGCTTCGACAGACCCTCGCGTGCGGAACATCACCGCACGTCGCGCGCTGAATCATCCAATTGGTAGGCAATCCTACGACCGCAAAAGCGGCGGGAAGCAGTCCAACGCAGGCGACGAATCCCGTTAAGTGTCTGCTAATATTGGATTGTGCTATAGATAACTGCCCGCATGCCGGGCGAGTAACCGCGACCCTTGGTCTTTATCGGGCGCGTGAGAGGATAAGCGTGTGGCAGGTTTAAACAGCACACAGGACCAGGAAGTCACGTTCCTCTCGGGCGTGACCGCCCAGGGAACGATCGCGGCGCAAAGCTTCTGGACCTGGAATGACGATCTGCCGGCGACCTATTCGTCGACAAGCCTTGAGGCGAAATGGGGCGCCCCCCAAGCCGGCACCGGCGGCTCGCTGACGGTCGCCTTCGATTTCGGGTCCAACTGGACCGCGCCGGAACAAGCGGCCTTCACCGCCGCGATGCATCTGTGGTCGGCCGAGGCCAACATAACGTTCAACATCGTTCCCCAGGCGCAGGATGCGGACGTACTGATCTCCCGCGTTTCCGACGGCACGGCGTCGGGCGGCATGAATAGGATCGATACCGGCGATATCGGGTCGACCCATCTGGGATCGGCGATCCTCGGGTCGATCAAGATTGATACCTCGCAAGGCGGCTTCGGTCCGATCGGCGCGAGCTTCGCCACTTCCGGGGGCTATCCCTGGGACACGATCTTGCACGAACTGGGTCACGTCATCGGCCTGGGCCATGGCGGCGCGTACGATAACGGCATCACCGCCACGTCGCCCCAATATACGAGCTACGACAATACGGCGTGGAGCCTGATGTCGTATAATGCCGCGCCCGATGTCAGCAGCCAATATGTGTGGGGATCGTCGGGGGGCTATTTCCGATCGCCCCTGACGCCGATGCCGCTCGACATCGCCGCGGCGGACCGGATTTACGGGCTGCCGACCAACACGCCTCTGTCGGGCGGGCAGGTGTTCGGATTCCACACCAATATCACGGGTGACATCGCCCAGTTCTTCGACTTCACGATCGATACGAAGCCGATCATCACGCTGTTCGATACCGGCGTGGGCAACACGCTCGACGTGTCCGGCTTTACCGTGGGCAGCACGATCGATCTGCACGACGGCGCGTTCAGCAGCGTCGCCGCCTTGGTCAACAATCTGGCGATCGCCTATGGCACGCGGATCGATACGGCGATCGGCGGCAGCGCCGGCGACCATCTAACCGCGAATGACAATAGCGATGTGCTGATGGGTGGCAGCGGCGGCGACACGCTCACCGGCGGCCTGGGCAACGACCATATCTACGGCAATATGGCGACCAGCGTGCAGGGCGCGACCGACAGCGCCGACGTGATCGACGCCGGCGACGGCAGCAATTATGTCAACGGCAATTTCGGCAATGACACGATCACCGCCGGCAACGGCACCAACCGTCTTTATGGCGGCGCGGGCGACGATCACGTCACAATCACGGGTGTCGGGACCGGCCATCTGAACGGCAATCTCGGCGACGATCTGCTGGTGGTATCCGGCGGCAGCAACGATATTCATGGCGGTCAGGGCAACGATCGCATCGACCCGACTGGCGGCGACAATCAGAGCTTCGGCGAAGCCGGTAACGACGTCATCTGGGGCGGTACCGGCATCGATCATATGACGGGCGGTCCGGGTTCCGACTTGTTCGTGCTGAGCGGCAACAGCAATAGTGCAAGCTGGGACGAGATCCTGGATTTCACCGACGGCACCGACAAGTTCCACATGGACACGGTCGGGGGCGGCCTGCCGGTGGTGCTGCATGCGGGACAAAGCTTCGCCGACGAGGCGAGTGCGGCGGCTTATGCGCAGAACGCCTTCAACGGCGCAGGCAGCAGCGAGGCAGCGGCGTTGCAGGTCGGCGCGGACACGTATCTGTTCTACACGACCGCCAGCCTGGGATCGCCGATCGACGCGGTCGTCAAGCTGGACGGCATCAACGCCAGCACGATCGACCAGGGTGATTTTTCGACCGGGACGAACCACCTTTAGGGCTGGTTCGAGGCGGGAATTCGGCTCGCCACACGGTTTTGAACAAATGTGACCAGGCGCGCAAAGAGCGCCGCGGCGCATCGCGACCGAAACGCCAAAACCCCGTAAAGTCACCGGTAAGCCGCTGTTTATGTTGCAGCGGGGCAACGTTCGGCGGCCGCGTTGGCCGCTTATCACATTCGTGCAAGATCGCTCCGCCGTTGGCAGCGTGAATGAGCCCCATGGCGCCGGACTGGGCGCTCACGCGAAACAAGGGGCCTTCGATGATCAACATTTTCAAGCTGCGGCTGCTGGCGTCCACGATGATCGCCGGTACGGTCGCAATGACGCCGGCCTTCGCGCAGAATGCGACCTCCGCCGCGCAACCCGCCGCCGACGACACAAGTAAGGATATCGTCGTTACTGGCACGCTGTTTCGGTCGAGCGCGGACAATATCGCCTCGCCCGTCACGGTCATGACCGCTGACGATATTGCCAAGCGTGGCATCACCACTGTGCAGGGTGCGATCCAGACGCTGGCGTCGAATAACGGCCCGGCGCTGACCAACAGTTTCACCGCCAACGGTGCCTTTGCCGGTGGCGCGTCCGCCGTATCGATGCGCGGCCTTTCGACCAACTCGACGCTCGTCCTGTTCGACGGCCTGCGCGCGGCTTATTATCCGCTCGCCGACGACGGTTCGCGCAACTTCGTCGATCTCAACACCATTCCTGACGAAATCGTCGAGCGTGTCGACGTGCTCAAGGACGGCGCGTCATCGACCTACGGCGCCGACGCCGTGGCGGGCGTGGTCAATATCATCACCAAGAAGCAGATCACCGGCATCAGCGGCATGGCCGAAGGCGGCATCAACCAGCGTGGCGTCGCCGGCAATCAGCGCGTCAGCCTGACGGCCGGCTTCGGCGACCTCGCCAGCCAGGGCTTCAACGTCTACGTCAGCGGCCACTATATCAATCAGGACAAGATCCTGAGCCGCGACGTGCCCGCCCCCTTCAATTCGTCCAACCAGACGGGCATCTGCTTCGAAGGCAATTGCGGCGCGGATGGCCGCAACAACAGCCCGATCAATTTCGCGGGCATATCCACGTTGGTGCCGGTTTATCTGGTGCGGCCAGCCAATTCGGCCACCAATGCCGCCATTCCCGGCAGCAAGTTCCAATTCCTGAACCCGACGACGGGCTGCGGCGGCTTCACGCCCTATACGCTGACCGCAGCGCAGCAGGCGGGTTTCCCGACCGCACCGTCCACGGTCTGCGTCCAGGACGTGGTGCATGACGGCGGCACCGTCGAGCCGCACAATCGGCGCTGGGGCGTGTCGAGCCGCGCGAGCGTGAATATCGGCAGCGATGCGCATGCCTATCTCGAATTCAACTTCGAGCAGAGCACGACCAGCTATACCGGCTTCGGCGCCGCGGGGCCGGGCTTCCCGACCAATTCGGTGATCCGCGCCAACGGCCCTGCAGGCATCAATTATCCGCGCTTCTCCACCGCGGGCGTGCCGGGCGGTGCCAATGCGCCCGGATCCGCCGTGCTGTCGCTGCCGGTCTATATCTGCCCACGCCTGACGGTCGGTGCCTGCACCGCCGCCAACGGCACGCTGAATCCCAATAATCCGTTCGCCTCGGCCGGCCAGAATGCGCTGATCATCGGCACCATGCCCGACCTGAAGCAGGACACGGCGACGCGCAGCCGCGCTTACCGCGTAGCCACCGGCATCGATGGCTCGTTCAACGACAATTGGGATTATTCGATCAACGCGATCGGTATGGTCAACGACCTGCGCCGCAGCTTCGATGGCTATGTCTACATCCAGCACCTGCTGGATGTGATCAAGGACGGGTCGTACAATTTCGTGAACCCGTTCTCGAACAGCCAGGCGGTGCGCGATTATATGGCGCCGCACCTGGATACGGGCGCACGCTCGGAAATGTACGAAGTCGACGCCAACCTCAGCCATGACTTCTTCGAGCTGCCCGGCGGCTCGCTGCAGGTCGCGGTGGGCGGTTCTATCCGCAAGGAATCGGTCAATGCGCCGAGCGCCAATTCGGACGCGGACGGCCCGACCCAGCGTTATTTCGTGATCAACGCCTTCGGCACGGTCGGCAGCCGCTGGGTGGAATCCCCCTATTTCGAGATCAAGGCGCCGATCCTGACCAGCCTGAACGTCGACCTGTCTGGCCGCTACGACAATTATTCGAGCGGCCAGCATGCCTTCTCACCCAAGGCCGGCGTCGTGTTCACTCCCGTCCGCCAACTGGTGGTGCGTGGTGCGATCTCGAAGGGCTTCCGCATCCCATCCTTCGGTGAATCCTCGGCGCTGCCGACCACCGGCTTCGTTCCGGTGACACTCGCCACTTTGCCGGCCGCTTACCTGGCGCAGTACAGCAATCCGGGCGTGACCTGCACCGCGACCACGGTGGCCAATTGCTCCAGTTATCTAACCAGCAATTCGGTGGGCGAACAGTCGATCGCCAACCCCAATCTGAAGCCGGAAAAATCGCGCAACATCAGCGCCGGCATCGACATCAAACCGTTCCGCGGCATCAAATTCTCAGTCGATTATTATAATATTCGCAAGACCAACGCGATCACAGCGGCACCTTATGCCGCCGCGCTGAATGCCTATTATGCGGGCCAGCCGATCCCGGCGGGCTACACGGTCACCCCGCAGGCGCCCGACGTGAACCACCCGAACGCGCTGCCCTTGGTCGGCGTGGTAGGCGCGCCCTATATCAACGCCAACACGATTAAGACCGACGGCCTTGATTTCGCGGCATCAGTCACGTTCCACTTCGCCAACGGCTGGTCGATCGAGAGCATGGCGGATGCCGAATATATCCATAAGCTCAATACCTATTTCCCCGACGGCCACGTCGAGAAATATGCGGGCACGCTCGGCAACTTCAATCTGACTGCAGGCAGCGGCACGCCACGCTGGAAGGGCAACTGGCAGAATACGCTTGAGTTCGGCGGGAAGGGCTCGATCACCGCGACCGCTTATTACACCGCGGGCTATGACCTGTCGGCGCAGGACCAGGGCACCGACTACAAGGATTGCGGCCTGAGTTCCGGCATCCAGCCCTGCCAGGTGCGGCGCTTCATCGACGTCGACCTGACCGGGCAGATCAATGTCGGCAAGGCGTTCACGTTCTACGCGAACATCCTCAACGTCTTCGACGTCAAGCCGCCGCTCGATACGGTTACCTATGGCGGCTACCTCTACAATCCGGTGGTGGCCGAAGCGGGCATTATCGGCCGCGCCTTCCGCGTCGGCGGCCGATTCAAGTTCTAAGCTCCCACGACTGAAAAGGCCTGCGGGGGCGTTTCCCGCAGGCCTTTTTCATGCCTTCGATCACCTCGGTTCAAGCCGCCCCGCGCTCGTCATGGCATGAATGCGTCAAGCCCGGACTTGGTGTGGGCAGGGAGGCGTTCGTGATGCACGCGTCAATCGGTTCGGATCCGCCAGCCAAAGGGCCCGCGCTGGAGGCGCGGCTCAATCGAGCGCTGTCTTCGCACGACACGGACGAAGCCGTGGCTGCGATCCGTGAAGCGGTGCTGGCGCATGGCGTGACCCACTTGTCGCGTGACACCGGGCTCGACCGCGTGAATCTCTACAAGATGCTGTCGGCGGGCGGGAATCCCAAAGTCGGAACCCTGCTCAAGATCCTCGACGTGCTGGGCCTGCGGATCGAGGTCGCGCCGGTGCGGCGGCGGCGATCGCGGGCCTGACCCCTCGCACGCTTAGGGACGGCGGCGCCAGGCGGAAGGTGATTTGCCAGTGAGCCAGCCGACCGAGCGCGTCATATGCGCCTGATCGGCGAAACCCGTTTCAAGCGCGATCAGCGAAAGGGCATCAGCACCCGACACGATGCGCCCCCAGGCATTGCGCGCGCGCAGCTCGAGCCGGAAACGTGCGGGGCTGACATCATAGGCGGCGCGGAAAGCGCGCGCCGCGCCTTCGCGCGAAACACGACTGGCCTTGGCCCAGCCCGAAATGTTGAGATGCGGATCGGAGATCATCGCGGCGCGCAGATCGTCAATCCAGTGCAGCCGCATCGGCGGGCGAATGCGGGCACAATCCATGATCCGTTCGATCTCCGCCAACGCGATCGTGACGTCATAGGCGGTGAGTAGCAGCAGCCGATCGACATCGGCGACGTCGATCGTCGCGCCGAGCGACCAATCGGTCCGCCACGGCAGCTCCAACCAGGCAGCGCCTCCCGGGCCCGCCCGAAGTGCGTGCGCATCGAAGGTCGGCAGGATCGCGAGTGCGCCGCGTTCGAGCCGCTCGCGTCCGCGATAGCTGCTGAGTACGACCATGCCGTCCACCATCAACAGCAAGGAGGCATCCGCGCTGTGGCTGCGGGCCGCGCGCGCATCGGGATCCAACCGCCGCAGCGATGGCTCGAGGCGCACACCCGGCCCTTGTTCCGCCCACGGTAACCGGGGCCAGGACGCGGGAGCAACAAGCTGCACTGTCATGACGACGCCTCGAAAGTGTCGCACGGCGATCCCGCTGGGACGCCGCGCGACGAGGTTGGGGGACCAGGAGGTTCGTCCGGTAGCTAAGGGATGCACCGGCCACCTCGTCCTTGCCCGCCATGATGGCGTGCGGATTGGCCAGGAGATTGAGCCAGAGCCGAACTAAATGACTAGTCCAGTCATCTTGGCCGACAGGACACGTCGTACCGGGCAGCAACGATCGAGACTATTCGCCCGGCGCTACAAGCCCTGGCTGTGCAATTGAGACTAAAGTGCGCTAGAAGGCTGGGCCATGAACGACATGACCCACCCCGCCGCGGGGCCGCTCTACCGCCAGATTTATGAGCGCGTGCGTAGCTCAATCGCAGAAGGGCAGCTGCAACCGGGCGATCGGCTTCCGTCGGCGCGCGGTTATGCGCAGGAACTGGGAGTCGCGCGCGGCACCGTCGATCTGGCCTATGCCATTCTGGCGGGCGAGGGCTATGTCGAGACCAATGGGCGCGCGGGGACAAGGGTCGCCAGCGGTGTCATGCCGATGGCCGCCCGCCGCGGGGACGTGCCGGCCCCGGTAGTGAATGTCGCAAGCGCGACGCCCCTCAATGGGTTGATGCCGCTCGCACCGGGCGTGCCCGCATTCGATCTGTTTCCACGCAAGCTGTGGACGCAACTGGTGCGGCGCCATGCGCGCGCGCTGAGCCGGGCCGATCTGACTTATCCCGACGCGCAAGGAAGCCAGGCGCTGCGCGAGGCGATCGCCGCCTATCTCGCGGTTTCGCGCGGCGTGATCTGTTCCACCGATGAGGTCATGATCACCGGCGGTTTCCAGGCTTCGCTCGCATTGGTGGCGCGGGCGTTGCTGCCGCTCGGCGGATCGGCGTGGGTGGAAGACCCGGGCTACGCCCGGATCCGCAGGGCGCTGATCGAGCTCGGCGCCCGCCCAATCTATATCCCGGTTGACGAAGAGGGGCTCGACGTCGCCGCCGCGATC
>NZ_DATHFV010000125.1:0-16283 GCF_035317925.1 Sphingomonas sp. | reverse complement strand
TCCTCGACACCGCATTTCACCGCGCAGCCCAAGGTCGCCAACGGTGCGTCCGAGCTGATGCAGGCGGTGTTCGGCGATGCCGGCAAGCATGCGCGCAGCGCGGTCGGCGTGCCGGTCCTGCCTCTGAACGCGATCGTCGAGGTCGACGCGGTCGTCGCGATCAAGGCCTGAGCCCATGACTGACGTCGTCGCCCGCATGGCCGGCGGCGTCGCCGCGTTCGACGCGGCCGAATGGGATGCCTGTGCCGGCGACGACAATCCGTTCGTCAGCCACGCTTTCCTGAGCGCACTCGAAGATTCGGGCAGCGCGGTCGCGCAGGCCGGCTGGCAGCCCGTGCCGATCGCGATCGACGGCCCGGACGGCGCGCCCGTGGCGATCCTACCGGCCTATGCCAAAAGCCACAGCCAGGGCGAATATGTGTTCGACCATGGCTGGGCCGACGCGTGGGAGCGGGCAGGGCGGTCTTATTACCCCAAATTGCAGATCGCGGTGCCGTTCTCGCCCGTGCCGGGCCCACGGCTGCTGCTGCGCGACCCGAACCTCGCCCCCGCCTTGATCGCGGCGGCCGAGGCGGTGGTGGAGCAGAACGACCTGTCCTCCGCCCATGCGACCTTCATCGAGGGCGATCAGCTGCGCTTCTTCGAGGCAGCCGGCTGGCTGATCCGGGCGGACCGCCAGTTCCACTGGTATAATCGCGATTATACCGATTTCGACGGCTTCCTCGACGCGCTTTCTTCGCGCAAGCGCAAGGCGATCCGCAAGGAACGGGCGGCGGCGCAAGAGGGGCTGGAATTCCTCCATCTCACCGGCGACGCGATCGAGGAAAAACATTGGAGCGCCTTCTGGCGTTTCTATCAGGATACCGGCTCGCGCAAATGGGGCCGTCCCTATCTCAAGCGGAAATTCTTCAGCCTGCTCGGCCAGCGCATGGGCGATAAGGTCATATTGATGCTGGCGCTCCGGGATGGCGTGCCGATCGCGGGTGCGCTCAATCTGGTCGGCAGCGATACGCTCTATGGCCGCTATTGGGGTTGCACCGAGGAAGTACCCTTCCTCCATTTCGAGCTTTGTTATTATCAGGCGATCGATGCCGCCATCGCGCGCGGCCTCGCCAGGGTCGAGGCGGGCGCGCAGGGCGAACACAAGCTCGCCCGCGGCTATCTGCCGGTGCCGACCTTCTCAGCGCACCATATTCCGGATCCGGGCTTTCGCCGCGCGGTCGCGGACTATCTCGAACAGGAGCGCCGGATGATCGCGAGCAATATCGCGGTGCTGGCGGAAGAATCGCCGTATAAGAAAGGCTTCTAGCCCTCTCCCCTTGTGGGAGAGGGCATTAAGTCAGGCAGCTTTGCGGAACATCCCGCCAAGCGTCGCGCGGGCGAGCTTCTGGGCTTCGACCACTTCGCGCGCACTCATTTCCATCGCGATTTCGTGCCGCCAGTCGAGCGCGGGCTGATAGCCGCACGCCGCCGCGACGTTGAACCAGCGATGCGCCTGGACCAGATCGACGCTAAGACCGCCGCTGCCGCTCGCATGGCACATGGCCAATTCGAACGCCGCGACCTCGTCGCCGCCAGCCGCGCTGCCCACCAGATCCTCGATACGCACCATTCGTGCCATGGCAAAAATCCCCAAGAAAACTTGCTCTCTGCATCGTTAACGACGATTTTCGCGGGGACTTGAGCGCCGTTGCGCCATATCGGGGGCCTCGACATAAGAGAGGTCGCAAAGAGGGGTTTAATGGCCGCGCATCGTATCATCTTCGCCAACGAGAAAGGCGGCTCCGGCAAGTCGACCAGCGCGGTCCACACCGCGATCGCGCTTGCCGTCAAGGGGCATAGGGTCACCGCGCTCGATCTCGATACGCGCCAGCGCACCTTCGGCCGCTATCTCGACAATCGCGTCGACTATATGAAGCGGGCGGGCGCGACGCTGCCGATGCCGGCCTACGGTACGTTCAACCCGGCCGACGGCTTCACCATTCACGAGCGGCTCGACAATCTGGCGGCCGAGGCCGATTTTCTGATCGTCGACACGCCCGGCCGCGATGATGATTATGTCCGCGCCGCGATCGAGACCGCCGACACATTGGTCACGCCGATCAACGACAGCTTCGTCGATCTCGACCTGATCGGCCAGGTCGATCCCGACAATTACAAGATCAAGCGCCCGAGCTTCTATGCCGAACTGGTGTGGGACGCGCGCAAAGCGCGCGCCAAGAGCGACGGCGGCACGGTCGACTGGGTCGTGCTGCGCAACCGCCTCCAGCATCTCGAAGCGCGTAACATGCGGCGCGTCGCGGCGGCGCTGAGCGAATTGTCGAAGCGCGTCGGCTTCCGCGTCATTCCCGGCCTGTCGGAGCGCGTCATCTACCGCGAGCTCTTCCCGAAGGGTCTGACCTTGCTCGATCTCGCCGCGATCGGCGAGGATGCAGGCCTTGCCCATGTCGCGGCGCGCGGTGAATTGCGCGAACTGATCGCCGGGCTCGAATTGCCCGAGCAGGCAGGGGCGCCCAAGCAGACCCAGGCCGCGTGATCATCGACCTGGTCCTGCTCGCCGCAGCGGGCGTGCTCTATTGGGCGTGGAAGACGCGCGATCCGCAGGCGATGCGGATCAGCGACGTCATGGCGGTGCTCGCCGCTCTGATCGGCCTGAAAATGCTCAACAGCCATTCGCCGCTGGGCGTGTTGGGCGTGGGGGCTGCGGTCTGGTGGTTCTGGTTCCGCAAAAGCGGGAAGGCCGGCAATTCGCAGCCCATGACCCATGCCGAAGCGCGGAGCCTCCTTGAAGTGCCGATCAACGCGACGCCCGAGGAAATTCGCGCCGCGCACCGCCGCCTGGTCGCCCGCGTCCACCCTGACGTTGGCGGCTCGGCCGACCTGACCCGTCAGGTCAACGACGCCCGCGATACTTTGCTGCGCCATCGGGGTTGAACCCGTAACAGTCTCGTGCGTCTAGACCTTGATTAGAGCCTGATTCACGTCATCAGCGCCCGTGCCGTCCGGCATCCCGTTCCAGGAGACATTCATGACCCATCGTTTCGATCCGACCTCGCTACGCGAATATGACATTCGCGGGATCGTCGGAAAGACGCTGGGAACCGAGGACGCCTATGCGATCGGCCGCGGCTTCGCGAGCCATGTCCGCCGCGCAGGCGGCACGCGCGTCGCGGTCGGCTGGGATGGACGCGTTTCCTCGCCGAGCCTCCGCGATGAACTGGTGCGCGGGCTGACCGAAAGCGGGGTGGATGTCGTCCGCGTCGGGATCGGCCCGACGCCGATGCTCTATTTCGCCGAAGCGACGCTGGAAGTGGACGGCGCCGTCCAGATCACCGGCAGCCACAACCCGGCCGAATATAATGGCTTCAAGATGGTGCTGCAGCACGGCCCGTTCTTCGGCGAGCAGATCCAGGCGATCGGCAAGATGGCTGCGGAGGGCGACTGGGACGAGGGCACCGGCGAAGTCAGCGATTACGATATCGAGGATCTCTACGTCGATCGCCTGTTCGCGGGCTATGCCGGCGGCGCGTTCCGGATTGGTTGGGACAATGGCAATGGTGCGGGCGGGCGCATCCTCGAGAAACTCGTCGCGAAGCTGCCGGGCGAGCATCACCTGCTTTATACCGAGATCGATGGCAGCTTTCCCAATCACCATCCCGATCCGACCGAGGAGAAGAATCTCGCCGACCTGAAGAAACTGGTCGCCGAGAAGCAGCTCGATTTCGGGATCGCCTTCGACGGCGACGCCGACCGCATCGGTGCGATCGACGGTCAGGGCAGGGTGGTGTGGGGCGACCAAATCCTCTCGATCCTCGCCGAACCGGTGCTGCGCGCCGAGCCCGGCTCGACCATCATCGCCGACGTGAAGGCCAGCCAGGCACTTTATGATCGGATCGCAGAATTGGGCGGTAAGCCTTTGATGTGGAAGACTGGTCATAGCCTGATCAAGGTCAAGATGAAGGAAACCGACAGCCCGCTCGCGGGCGAGATGTCCGGCCACATCTTCTTCCGCCACGAATGGTATGGCTTCGACGACGCGCTCTATGCCGCGATCCGCCTGATCGGCGCGGTGCGCGTGCTCGGCGGTTCGCTGACCGCGCTCAAGGATGCCATGCCTGCGTTGGTCAACACGCCGGAAATGCGCTTCCAGGTTGACGAAAGCCGCAAGTTCGCGGTGGTGGATGAGATACTCGACCGGCTTGAGACAGCGGGCGCGGAGGTCAACCGCACCGACGGCGCCCGGGTCAACACGGCCGACGGCTGGTGGCTGCTGCGCGCATCGAACACACAGGACGTGCTGGTCGCACGCGCCGAGGCGAAGGATCAGGCCGGCCTCGATCGCCTGCTCGGCCAGATCGACGAGCAGCTGGCATTGTCGGGGCTCGAGCGCGGACCACAGGCTGGACATTGAACCAAAACGGTCAAGAAACCATGCCCTACAGATCGGTGGTTTTTTTGAAGCCGAAACGGGTATTTAGTTGGTTAGCGGCCTGATATTCGCGCAATTTCGAGCAAATTCCCTAACCTGTGTTCACTAGCGATAAAGTCGGTTTACGTATAGGAAAGCACGTCCGTCAGTTCCGGCGGGGGTGATTGCGTAGAACGGCGTAAAATGAAGCACGACAAGATTGAAGAATGTCTGGGCTTGCTCCGGCAGGCCGACGATATCCTGATGGCGGAGAAAGAGCTGGCGCTGGCCGCGCATCTCTCGCTCGTGATTGAGCGGCTGGCGATGCGCCTACCCAATCACGTCCCCTCGGAAATCTACTAGGCCTTGCCGAACACCCGGTCGAAGATCGTGTCGACCTGGCGCAGATGGTAGCCAAGATCGAATTTCTCCTCGATCTCGGCCGCCGGCAACGCGACGGTCACCTCGGGATCGGCCTTGAGCAGTTCGAGCAGCGATAGCTGGCCGTCGGATTCCCAGACCTTCATCGCGTTGCGCTGGACCAGTCGATAGCTATCCTCGCGGCTGACGCCCGCTTGCGTCAGCGCGAGCAGCACGCGTTGCGAGTGGACAAGGCCGCCCATCTTGTCGAGATTCTTCATCATCCGCTCGGGATAGACGAGCAACTTGTCCATCACGCCGGTGAGGCGGGCGAGGGCGAAGTCGAGCGTGATCGTCGCATCAGGCCCGATATAGCGCTCGACCGACGAGTGGCTGATGTCGCGTTCATGCCAGAGCGCGACATTCTCAAGCGCAGGCGTGACATAGCCGCGCACCATCCGGGCGAGGCCGGTCAGATTCTCGGTCAGCACCGGATTGCGCTTGTGCGGCATCGCCGATGAGCCCTTCTGGCCGGGCGAGAAATATTCCTCAGCCTCCAGCACTTCGGTGCGCTGCAGATGGCGCACCTCGACCGCGAGCCGCTCTATCGATGACGCGATCACGCCCAACGTCGCGAAGAACATGGCATGGCGGTCGCGCGGGATGACCTGGGTCGAGACCGGCTCGACCGCCAGCCCCATCTTGTCGGCGACATAGGCTTCGACGCGCGGATCGATATTGGCGAAGGTGCCGACCGCGCCGGAGATCGCGCAGGTCGCGATATCCGCCCGCGCCGCCAGCAGCCGCGCCCTGTTGCG
Source organism: Sphingomonas sp. (assembly GCF_035317925.1). GTDB lineage: Bacteria > Pseudomonadota > Alphaproteobacteria > Sphingomonadales > Sphingomonadaceae > Sphingomonas_I. The sequence goes on along the minus strand of NZ_DATHFV010000125.1, from coordinate 10,697 downwards.
GCTGAATTCGGCATAAGCCTCGGCCAGTTTGAGCCCGAACGTGACCGGCTCGGCATGGATGCCGTGACTGCGGCCGATCGTCGGCGTCATCTTATATTCGAACGCGCGGCGCTTGAGCACGTCCAGAAGCTTGTCGATGTCGGTCAGCAGCAGGTCGCTCGCCTGCGCAAGCTGCACCGAGAGGCAGGTGTCGAGCACGTCGGACGAGGTCATCCCCTGATGCATGAAGCGCGCCTCGTCGCCGACCTGCTCCGCCACCCACGTCAGGAAGGCGATCACGTCATGCTTGGTCACCGCCTCGATCGCGTCGATCGCAGCCACGTCGATCTCGGGATTGGTTTTCCACCAGTCCCACAGCGCCTTGGCCGCGCTCTTCGGCACCACGCCAAGCTCGCCCAGCGCCTCGGTCGCGTGCGCCTCGATCTCGAACCAGATGCGGAAGCGGGACTGCGGCTCCCAGATGGCAACCATCTCGGGGCGCGAATAACGGGGGATCATAGCCGGGCTTTCTCAGGAGAGTCGGCGGCGCGGTAGCAACCGTCGCCCCAAGGTTCAACAAAGGGCGTCAGAGCAGTCCCAGCGCGCGCAAGCTGGCATGGCCGTTCGATCCGATCACGACATGGTCATGGACCTGAATGCCGAGCGGCTTGAGCGCGCCGATTATCTCTTTGGTCAGCGCGATATCCTGGCGCGAAGGGGAGGGATCGCCGCTGGGGTGATTGTGCACCAGGATGATCGCGGCCGAGCCCAGCTCCAGCGCGCGCCGCGCCACTTCGCGCACATAGATCGCGGCCTGATCGATCGAGCCTTCGGAGACGAGTTCGTCGCGGATCAACATGTTACGCGAATTGAGATGCAGCACGCGCGCGCTTTCGGTCATGCGGTGCGCCATCGCCACGTGGAGATAGTCGGTCAGCGCCTGCCAGCTGCCCAGCACCGGGCGCGCGGTCACTGCGCCCTTGAGCAGGCGCACCGCCGACGCCTGTGCGATCTTGATCGCGCCGATCGCGCCCTCGGTCAGGCCCGCGCGGGCAAGCGATTCGGCGTCGGCCGTGAAAACCGCGCCGAGGCTGCCGAACTCGGCCAGTAGGGCGCGCGCCAGCGGCTTGGTGTCGCGACGCGGGATCGCGAGCGCGAGCAGATATTCGATCAATTCATGGTCGAGCAACGCATCCGGGCCGCCCTCGACCAACCGTTGGCGCAGCCGGGCGCGATGGCCGCTCGCGTCGGTGGCAGGATCGGGATCGCTCATCCCGAGAAAGGTAACGCGATCCTCCAGGAAATCACCCTAAAGTTGACTTGGTCGACCCCCCTGCTAAAGGGACCGCGCCTGACGGGAACGCCCGCCGGCGCGGCCGTCGGCCGGCCCGATAACCTGGGTCTGCAGGAGGAACGCGTGGCGGCAAACGAGCCCGGGCAGGATCCGATCGGCGACGAGAATCCCCTACGGGACGTCCGGCTTTCCGAGCTGGATGCGCGGCTTAAGGCTGCGACCGGCGCCGAACAGGCAAGGGCAGGGACGGCGCCGCGCAAGCCCCAAAAGGGCTACAGCCAGGGCAGCCGGGTTCTGACCGAGCTGATTGCGGGTCCCGCCGGCGGAGCGCTGATCGGCTGGTTTCTCGACCGGCTGTTCGGCACCTCGCCCTGGCTTCTGCTGGTGCTGCTATTCCTCGGATTCGCGGTCGCCATCAGGAACATCTATCGGATTTCGCAGCAGCGTCCGGAGTGATCCGGGCGCTTGCCGTATAAGCAGGGGTAGAAGAGTGGCGGCTGAAGGGTCCGGTATCGATCCGATGCATCAATTCCTGGTCGAGCCCGTGCTCGGCCGGCATCTGGTGCTGCACGGCTACGATATCAGCTTCACCAATTCGGCCTTGTTCATGGTCATCACGGCCGCCGTGCTGTGGATCTTCATGCTCGGCGGCATGCAGCGCAAGCTCGTGCCCGGCCGCTGGCAGGCCGCGGTCGAAGGCATGACCGGCTTCGTCGCCGACATGATGAACACCAATATCGGGCCGAAGGGCAAGGCGTTCACGCCCTACGTCTTCTCGCTCTTCATGTTCATCCTGTTCGCCAATCTGATCGGCCTGTTCCCGCTCGGGATCGTCCCCGGCTGGCATCCCTTCACCGTGACGAGCCACATCACCGTCACCGCGGTGCTCGCCTTCGTCAGCTTCGGCATCGTGCTGCTGGTCGGTTTCGCCAAGCACGGTTTGCACTTCTTCTCGCTGTTCGTGCCGCACGGCACGCCCTGGTACATCGCGATCATCGTCACCCCGATCGAGCTGATGAGCTTTCTCGTCCGCCCGTTCAGCCTCGGTCTGCGACTGTTCGTGGCGATGACCGCCGGGCACATCCTGCTCGACGTGTTCGCCAGTTTCGTGGTTCAGGGCCTCAATTCGGGCTCGGCGATGGGCGGCACCGTCAGCGTGCTGTCCTTCATCATGATCATCGGCGTGTCGGCGCTGGAACTGCTGGTTTCGGCGATCCAGGCCTATGTGTTCGCGCTTCTGACGTCGCTCTATCTCAACGACGCCATCAATCTTCACTAAGTCCAACGAATACCAGGAAGGGAATACAATCATGGACGTCACTTCTGCCAAGATGATCGGCGCCGGCCTTGCGGCCATCGGCGTCGGCCTGGCCGCGCTCGGCGTGGGCAACGTGTTCGGCTCGTTCCTCGAAGGCGCGCTGCGCAATCCGGGTGCCGCCGACGGCCAGCAGGGCCGCCTGTTCATCGGCTTCGCCGCCGCCGAGCTTCTGGGCCTGATCGCGTTCGTTATCGCGATCCTGATCCTGTTCGTCGTCAAGTAAGCCTTTAGGGGAGGGCGCTCTGGCGCTCTCTCCTACTCCAACGGCATTCAAGGGAAGCCGATGCCCCAGATTGATCAGATTGCCTCTATTTACGCCTCCCAGCTCTTCTGGCTGGTGGTGGTGTTCGGGCTGATTCTGATCGGCAGCTATCTGATGCTGCCGAAGATCCAGGGCACGGTCGAACATCGTGCGGCAAAGATCAGCGGCGATCTCGCCGCTGCCGAAAAGGCGCGCGCCGAGGCCGATGCCGCCGACGCCGCCTATCAGGCCAAGCTCGGCGCCAGTCGTAGCGAAGCCCAGGCCGCCGCCGCCAAGGCCAAGGTCGACGCGGCACTCGCCGCCGAGAAGAAGGTCAAGGCCGAGGACGTCAAGATCGCCGCCAAGGTCGCCGAGGCCGAAGCCGAGCTCAAGGCGCAGCAGGACGAGGCCGTCGCCGGCATCGAAGCCGTCGCGGTCGAGGCGGTGCAGGAAATCGTCGCCAAGGTTTCGGGCCTCAAGGTCGACAAGCGGGCCGCCACCAAGGCGGTCAAGACCGCGCTGAACGCGTAAGGACGATCGATGAGCGCCCCCCTCAACGCCACCACCCTCGTGACCAATCCCGGTGCGATCGAGCAAGAAATCAACTTCCTCGGCATCAATCCGGGTGGGTTCGTCGCACTGTCGATGCTCGTCGTGATCGGGATCATGCTGTGGAAGGGCGTGCCCGCGGCGATCGGCAGGGCGCTCGACAAGAAGATCGCCTCGATCCGCGAGCAACTCGACGAAGCCTCGACGCTCCGCGCCGAGGCGGAGGCGCTCCGGGCCGAACATCAGGCTAAGGCCGCCGCCGCGCAGGGCGAAGCGGACCAGATCCTGGCCCATGCCCGCGCCGAGGCAGAGGTCATCCTCGCCAACGCCAAGGAACAGACCGAGCTTTTGGTCAAGCGCCGCGCGCGCATGGCCGAGGACAAGATCGCCGCCGCCGAGCGCACCGCGATCGCCGAAGTCCGCGCCACCGCCGCCGATGCCGCGACCCGCGCCGCCGCCGCACTCATCGCCGAGCACAACGACGCCGACAGCGACAAGGCCCTGGTCGACAAGGCCATCGCCGCTTTGGGTCAGCGCCTGAACTGATCAGGTCAGAAAGCTGATGATCGCGTTGGGGTGGATCGGCAGTTGGACATAGCCCGCGACCATGAACAGGATCGACAGCGATCCCGCGCCCCAGCCGAAGAATAGCAGCCACCACGTTTCGACCAGAGCCGCGATCGCGGTCGTCGCCAGCGCGATCGAAGCAAGGCCGTCCGACAGGTCGAACTGGTCGTCGCGGTAATTGTTATGGTCGTAATCGTCGCGCGCGGCCTGCGCCTGCGCCTTCAGATCGGACGATTCCTTCGTATATTTGGCGATCTCGCTCTTCGCGTGGTCGGCGTCGGACGTACCTGCCGCCAGCGCCATCTCCTCCATATGCAATTTGAGCCGCGTCGCCTGATACTCGTTCCAGGTATCGACCTGCGTCGCCTGCGCCTGCTGCATATTCTGGACGATATTGCCGTCCTTGATGTTCACCAGCGCCATGCACACGCTCAGGATGACCACCGTCGTCGCGACGGCGCGATTGAGCCTCTTGTCGTGAACCTCAGGCAGATCGGGCATTTCAGGGGCTTCGCTCATTGGCCTCTCCACTGCTGGCGCGTTGCGCTTCCTGCTCCTAAATCAGCATCGTGAGCGACACCACAGACCGTTTCAACGAAGAGAAAGCGACCTACGCCGTCAAAGGCGAGGGCGCGCCCGATATCGACGCCGGCATCGCCGCGATCCGCAACGTGCTCAAGACTTTGCCGGTGCGGCCCGGCGTCTATCGCATGCTCGATGCGCGCGGCGACGTCCTCTATGTCGGCAAGGCGCGCGCGCTCAAGAACCGCGTCTCCAACTACACCCAGGTCTCGCGCCTGCCGAAACGGCTGACCCGCATGGTCGCGCAAACGCGCGGCATGACGATCGTGACGACCAATACCGAGGCCGAAGCGCTTCTGCTCGAAGCACAGCTGATCAAGCGCTTCCGGCCGCCGTACAACGTCCTGCTCCGCGACGATAAAAGCTTTCCTTTCATCCTGTTGCGGGAGGATCATAAGTTTCCACGCGCACAATTGCATCGCGGTGCGCGCCGGGCGAAGGGGCAATATTTCGGGCCGTTTGCGGGGGCAGGGGCGGTCAGGAAGACGCTCACCTCGTTGCAGAAACTGTTCCTGCTGCGGTCCTGCACCGACAGCTTCTTCTCGAACCGGACGCGGCCATGCCTGCTCTATCAGATCAAGCGCTGCTCGGCGCCGTGCGTCGATCGCATCAGCGTCGAGGATTATGCCGAACTGGTCGATGACGCGACCGCCTTCCTCTCGGGCAAGTCGACCCAGGTGCAGAAGCGCCTGAGCGGCCAGATGGCGGCCGCCGCCGAGGCAATGGATTTCGAGCAGGCGGCGATGCTGCGCGACCGGCTCAAGGCGCTCACCTTCATCCAGGGGACGCAGGCGATCAATGCCGAGGGCGTCGACGATGCCGATGTGTTCGCGCTCGCCTGCAAATCGGGCCAGATGGGCATCCAGGCCTTCTTCATCCGCGGCGGCCAGAATTGGGGCCATCGCGCCTTCTTCCCGACGCACACCGCCGAAGTGCCCGAAGACGACGTGCTGGCGAGCATCATCATGCAATTTTACGAGGAGGTGCCGCCGCCGCGCCTGATCCTCACCGATCGCGTGCTGCCCGAGGCCGAATTGATCGCCGAGGCGCTCGCCGAGAAGGCCGAACGCAAGGTCGTGCTGAAAGTCCCTCAGCGCGGCGAACAGCGCCGTCTGCTCGCCCAGGCGACGCGCAATGCCGAGGAAGCGCTCGACCGCCGCCTCGCCGAGGGCGCGACCCAGACCAAGCTGCTGCGCGAGGTCGGCGAGCTGTTCGAACTGGAAGGGCCGCCCAACCGGATCGAGATTTACGACAACAGTCACATCATGGGCACCAACATGGTCGGCGCGATGGTGGTGGCGGGGCCGGAGGGCTTTCGCAACGGCCAGTATCGCAAGTTCAACATCAAGCGGCCCGAAACCGCACCCGGCGACGATTTCGCGATGATGCGCGAGGTGCTCGAGCGCCGCTTCGCGCGGTTGGAACGCGAGGATCCCGATCGCAAGTCGGGCGAATGGCCCGATCTGTTGCTGATCGACGGCGGCAAGGGCCAGGTCTCCGCCGTGTTCAAGACGATGGAGGAGATGGGCGTCCACGACGTGCCCGTGGTCGGCATCTCCAAGGGGCCCGACCGCAATGCCGGGCGCGAGCATTTCCATCTGCCCGACGGCCGCGAATCGATGCTGCCGATGAACTCGCCGGTGCTGTTCTACCTGCAAAGGCTGCGCGACGAGGCGCACCGCTTCGCGATCGGGGCGCACCGCACCAAGCGCGCCGCCGCCTTCACCAGCAGCCCACTCGACGACGTTCCCGGCATTGGGCCCGCGCGCAAGAAGGCGCTGCTGATGCATTTCGGCACGGCCAAGGCGGTCAAAGGCGCTGGGCTGGAGGATCTGCAGCGGGCGCCGGGCGTATCGGCGACGATGGCGCGCGCGATCTACGATCATTTCCATCCGAGCGGGTAAAGGACTGCCGGCGGAAAATCATGGCTTTCGGGACATTAACCCTCGGCCTTACCGGAATCGTCACGCCCCCGGATTAGACCGGCTGACGGCGAAGCTGACGCCCGTAACGGTCGAGTAGCTTCCAATCCGCTCAGTCATCCCGGCTCCGTGCAGGGGCCGGGATGACAAAGCGCGGCCTGCTCGCCTTTCCCGCGACCAGCGCCTAATTCCTTGCCCATGCATGTCGAAGCCCTGGCGATCGTCTGCGCGGTACGCGCCCATGGCGAGCATGGCGCGATCGTGCGCGCGCTCACGCCGGCGGACGGGATGCTCGCGGGTTACGTCCGCGGCGGCCGATCGCGCCGGCTGCGTCCCGTGCTGGTGCCGGGCAATCTGATCCGCGCCGATTTCCGCGCGCGCACCGAAGAACAATTGCCCGCGCTGACCGTCGAATTGAGCGAAAGTCGCGCCGGTATGATGAGCGAGGCCTTGCCCGCGGCCGCGATCGAATGGGCGACCGCGCTCTCCGCGACCGTGCTGCCCGAGGCGCAGCCTTTCCCCCGGCTCTATTCCGCGCTGGATGGCGTGCTTTCGGCGGTGATCGCCGCACCGGCCGCACGCGGCTGGGCGACCGCGATGGTGCGCTACGAACTGCTGCTGCTCACCGAATTGGGCTTCGGGCTCGATCTGTCGGGCTGCGTCGCGAGCGGCACCAATGACGATCTGGCGTTCGTCAGCCCGAAAAGCGGCGGCGCGGTCAGCCGGTCGGCGGGTGAGCTCTATCGCGACCGGCTGCTGCCCTTGCCGTCTTTTCTGCTGGAGGGCGGAGCAGGGGAGTGGGACGACATACTCGACGGTTTCCGCCTGACTGGCCATTTCCTCGAGCGCGACCTGCTCCATGGCCGCACCGTCGACATACTCGCCGCACGTGAAAGGCTGGTCGACCGCTTGAAGCGAGCGGTGGGGTAGGACTAGGGCGGACGAAAGAGGAGTCGCCCACATGACCGACCAGCCCCGCATCGCGCTCAACGACGGAAATTCCATGCCCCAGCTCGGCTATGGCGTATTCCTGGTGCCGCCCCCGGAAACCAAGCGCCTCGTCGCCGACGCGATCGATGTGGGCTATCAAGCTGTCGACACCGCTACCTTCTATCGCAACGAGGCCGAAGTCGGCGCGGCGGTACGCGAGAGCGGCAAGACCATCTTCGTCACCACCAAATTGTTCAATGAAGATCAGGGTTACGACCGCGCGCTCCAGGCGTTCGATGCCAGCTACAAGGCGCTCGGGCTGGAAACGATCGACCTTTATCTGATCCACTGGCCCAAGCCCGCCTTGGATCTCTATGCCGAAAGCTGGAAAGCGCTGGTCCGGCTGCGGGATGAGGGCCGTGTGAAGACGATCGGCGTGTCCAATTTCACGATGGTCCAGCTCGAACGGATCATCCACGACACAGGGGTCGTTCCGGCGGTCAACCAGATCGAGCTTCACCCCTATTTCCAGCAGGTTGAGCTGCGCGCTTACCATGACGAGAGCAATATCGTCACGACCAGCTGGTCGCCGCTTGGGCGGGGCGGGGTGCTGGACGATCCCGTCATCGCCGGTATCGCGCGCAAGCACGGCAAGACGCCCGCGCAGGTGATCATCCGCTGGCATATCGACAACGGCCTGACCGTGATCCCGAAATCGTCGAGCCGCGCGCGTCAGGCCGAGAATCTGGATGTCTTCGACTTCAGCCTCGACGCCGACGATATCCACGCCATCGCCGGGCTCGACCGGGCTGACGGCCGGATTGGGCCCGACCCCGATTTCCTATAATTTGGCGGAAATCCGCGCGATCCAGCGATAGAGGTAAGCGAGGATCGCGCCGAATAGGACGAGCCCGACGAAGATCGCCGGGGTGGCGAAGCTATCGCCGACCAAGGCCAGCGGCGTTCCGCTGCCGGTTGCGACGATCAGGCCCGCCAGCGCGACCCCGAACAGGCCATCGCCGACGATGAAGCCTGAAGCGAGCAGCACGCCGGTCCGCGCCGAGACATCGCGCTTGGTGCGCTTGTCGTACAGATGGCCGATCACCGCGCCGATAACGACCGGCAAGGTCGCGCCCATCGGTAGATAGATGCCGAGGCCGACCGCGAGCGGCGGTACGCGCCGCCAGCCAAGCTTGCCCAGCAAGGCGTCGATCAGGATCAGCACCGCACCGACCGCGACGCCCGATCCGATCGTCGGCCAGTCGAGCCCCGCGCCGAGCACGCCTTTTGCAAGCGTGCTGATCAACGTCGCCTGCGGCGCGGCGAGCGGAGCGATCGGCGCAAGCCCGGCCAACGGAACGCCCGGCAGAACGGCAAACCCATAAGCCTTGTTGAGCAGGTTGAGCGTGAAGGGGATAACGAGCGATCCCGCGATCACGCCGATCATCAACGCGACCTGCTGCTTCCACGGCGTCGCGCCGACCAATTGGCCGGTCTTCAGGTCCTGCAGATTGTCGTTGGCGATGGTCGCGGTCGAGAAAATCAGGGCGGTGAGGAACAAGGCGAAGGCGACCAGGTGCTGGACCGCGCCCGCCGGCACGTGCGGCTTGACGAAGAACGCCAGCACCAGCCCCGCGCCGACCACGCCGAGGATGCCGAGGCCTGAGACCGGACTGTTGGACGCACCGATCAGCCCGGCCATGTAACCGCACACCGCCGCGACGATTGCGCCAGCGATGATCACATAGACCACGCCCAGCGCCACCAGCGGCCAGGCGAGCTGGGCCAGCGGACCGGCCGTCAGGAATTCGTACAGCACCAGCGCCATCGGCACGATCAGCACGAGCAGGCCGACACCCAGCAAAGGCACCGGAATGTCCTGCTCCTCGATCGCCAGCGCCGTATTGCCGGCTTTGCGCGTGCGGGACGATTCCAGCGATTCCTTGAGACCGCCGAAAATCGGCACGATCAGGGTGGCGAGCGTCCACAAAGCGGAGATGCCGATCACGCCCGCGCCGAAGAAACGCACCTGATGCGCCCAGATCGCCTGGGCCAGATCGGGCGTGCCGGCCCAGTAGGTCAGCAGGGGCGTGACGATGCCGAAGCCGAGCACCAGCCCCCACAGGATGGCAAGGCCCACCGTCAGCCCGACCAGGTGGCCCGCGCCGATCAGCGCGAACGACATGCTGGCATCGACGCCCGTGCCGGTCTGGCCAACACGAAACCATTTGGTGATCTCGGCCGACGCAATCTGGGTCGCGGCGATCAGCGAGTAAAAGGCTGAGGCGATGCTGCCGGCGACGATCACGCGTAGGCCGACCTTGCTCTCGGCGGCGCCCTCGGCGGTCTCGGTGCCGACCTTGAGCACGGCCGCCGCGGCGACGCCCTCGGGGTAGGGCAGGTCCGATCCCGTGACGAGCGCGCGCCGCAGCGGCACGCTGAACAGCACGCCGAGCAGGCCGCCGATCGCGCAGACCCAGAACGTCACCCAGAAACTGAAGCCGGTCCACCAGCCGACCATGATCAGGCCGGGCAGGACATAGCCGATCGACGACAAGGTGCCCGCCGCCGACGCGATCGTCTGGACGATATTATTCTCGAAGATGTTGGCGTTCTTGAAATTGCGCAGCAGCGCCATCGAGATCACCGCCGCCGGAATCGACGTCGCGATCGTCAGGCCGACGCGTAATCCCAGATACAGATTGGCGGCCGTGAACAGCAATGTGATGAAACAGCCGAGCGCGATCCCGCGCAAGGTGAGCTCGGGCGGGCGGACAGCGGATTTTGAAACCATGACGCAGCCTAGCCGGAGCGCGGGAACAGAGTCGAGCGGCTAAGCTCTGCCTTATCTCCTGCCGCCCCTAAGGGCGGAGTAGGGAGGGCATGAATGCTGATCGGCAGAAGCCTATTTCGGCGCAGGCCCGCCCTTTGGCTCCCACAATTCGATCTTGGTGCCGTCGGGATCGACGATCCAGGCGAAGCTGCCGCTCGGATCGCTGTCGTCGCGCTTGAGCACCGCGACGCCTTTTGCCTTCAGGCGATCGAGAAACGCGGACAGATCGTCGACCGCAAAGTCGATCATGAACTCGCGCGTCGAAGGATCCATATAATGGGTGGTCTGACGGAATGCGTTCACCACCACCACAGGCGGGTGCCTGGGCGCGTTATACGCCATTGCCGCGCCACCCCAGGCCTCGATCTTTATCCCCAGGACATCGCGATACCACGCCATCAACGCCTTGGGGTCCTTGCTCTTGAAAAAGATGCCGCCGACACCCGTGATCCGGCCGACCGGCTCGGCGGCACGTGCGGCGG
>NZ_DATHFV010000124.1:0-29667 GCF_035317925.1 Sphingomonas sp. | reverse complement strand
GCGGAATGCATGCGCTCTCGATCGCCATCAGGAAGACGATGCCGAGATAGCCGCCCGCCGAAATCACGGCGATGATCCAGGCGGCTACGGGCGTGAGAATGCGTTCGGTCAGCGACATGGCAATGCCTTGCCGCCCCCTTTCCGGGAAGTCGAGAGCCGCTTTCAAGCGATGTGCGAGGATGCTAGATTCCAGCCGTCGAAAAGGACCAGGATCGGCAAAGGTAAGCCCGATCCCCTCCGGACAAGGAGGCTCCGCTCCCGCACATGCGGGCGCCCACGGCAGGCTTTGGCGCGCCCGGCGCCATTGCCTGCGCGTGGCGGACCCCCGCGCAGGCCCTTTGAAGGACCGCAGAGATGGCCATCATTCAGGCGAACAACGGCATCATCACCCAGATCAACGTCTTCACCGTCCCGCTGGGCGGTCAGGACGCGCTGATCGAAAATCTGAAGGAGGCGGCGCGATGTGCGGCGGAAGAGGATGGCTGGATTTCGGCCAGCCTTCATCGCAGCCTCGATGGCATGCGCGTCGTCAATTACGCGCAGAGCGCGAACCTCGATGCGGCGCACGCCGTGATCGGACGTCTGAAGCGTGAAGGCTTTATCGACCGGAACAAGGCATTCGGAGAGGCGCATCCCGGCCTGTATGAAGTCTTGTTCAGCGTCGCGCGCTGAAGTTCGCGCCGGCGGGTTCGTCCCGCCGGCGCCTATTTGGCGGGTGGGGTCGTGGACGGCGCGGGCGCCGGATCCGGCGGGGCCGGTTCGTTGAGCAAAGGACGAATGAGCGCGTCGAGCTCGTCGATCTCGAACGCCCCTGCCTTGGCGTAACGGACGACGCCGGCCCGATCGATCACATAGTTGGTCGGAACACCGTTATCGATGATCGGATAGGCGTCCGCATGGGCGGCGCCTTCGAGCACGACCGGGAAATGCACCATCTCCGCAAGCTTGCGCATCGGCCCGCTCGATCCCGCGCCGCCGGTTTCGATCGCGATCACGGTGAAACCATATTTGGCGCGGAGCGCGGCATAGGCGTCGAACAAAGCGAACTCCTTCCGGCACGGCACGCACCAGGTCGCCCAGCGGTTCACGACCACCACCTCGCCATGCAACGCGGCGAGATCGATTTTGTCCTTGGTCACCGTGGTGACGCGGAACGGCGGGGCCGGCTGATCGAGCTTGGCCTTGACGGCCCCGGCTGCCGACGGGCCGAGCAGGGCGGCCAGTGCGGCAACGGTTGCGATTGATTTCATGGATCTTTCCCCTGACCCCACGTCGGGCGATCGGGCGCGCGAGTCAATCGGGCCGGCACGGTTGATGGGTCCGCTTTGGCCGGAACCGATCGTTCACCGCAGATCGAGCAGGCTGATTATCTCGTCCGCCGTGCCGGTCTCGCCGAGGCGCGGGAAGATTCGGGCGACGCTGTTCTCGTGCGTCTCGGCCCTGAGATCGGTCATCGCGTCGATGGCCAGCGCGACGTTGAAGCCGGCTTCGTAGGCCTGGCGCGCGGTGGATTCGACGCCGATCGCGGTGGCGACGCCCGCTACCACCACCTGGGTTACGCCCTGCGCGCGCAGATGCTCCTCCAGCCCGGTGTGGGCGAACGCGCCCCACGTCTTCTTGGCGACGATATGGTCGCCGGGCTGGCGGTCGAGCTCGGGTACGAACTCCGCCCAGTCGGGCGCGGGATCGGGCATCTTGGGCTGCTCGTTGCGGCCGGGCGCGCCGCCGACGACATGGACCAGCACCACCGGCAATTTATGCGCGCGGAATGCCTTGAGCAACGAGGCCGCCTTCGCGACTATGTCGGCGGCCGGATAAGGCGCGGTCTGGTGGGCGACGATGCCCTTTTGCAGATCGATCACGATCAAAGCCGTGTTCGGGTCGAGCGTCGTCACCGCCATGATCTCATCCTTTACTGAAGTGCCGGCTTACAGGACGTATTTGCTGAGGTCCGTGTTCCGCGCGACTTCGGCGAGCTGCGCATCGACATAAGCGGCGTCGATCGTCAGCGCCGTGCCGGTGCGTTCCTCGGCGTGGAAGCTCACATCCTCGAGCAGTTTCTCCATCACCGTCGACAGACGGCGCGCACCGATATTCTCGATGCTCTCATTCACCTGCGCGGCGGTGCGCGCGATCGCGGCGATGCCGTCCTCGGTGAAGGTGAGATCGACCTGCTCGGTCGCGATCAGCGCCTTGTATTGCGTCGTGAGCGACGCGCGCGTGTCGGACAGGATGCGCACGAAATCCTGCTCGGTCAGCGGCTTCAGTTCGACACGGATCGGCAGGCGGCCCTGCAGTTCGGGCAGCAGGTCGCTCGGCTTGGCTACGTGGAAGGCGCCCGACGCGATGAACAGGATATGGTCGGTTTTGATCGGACCATATTTGGTTGCAACAGTGGTCCCTTCCACGAGCGGCAGCAAGTCGCGCTGCACGCCTTCGCGGCTGACCGATCCGCCACGCACGTCCGAAACCGCGATCTTGTCGATCTCGTCGAGGAAGACGATGCCATTGGCTTCGGCATCGGCCAACGCGACGCGCGCGACATCTTCCTGATCGAGCCGCTTGTCGGCTTCTTCCTCGACCAACTTGGTCCAGGCCGAGCGCACCGAAAGCTTGCGCTTCTTCATGCGGCCGCCGCCCAATTTGCCCATGATGTCGCCCAGATTGATCATGCTCATCTGGCCGGGCATGCCGGGGATTTCCATCGTGCCGTTGCCGCTATCCTCGACCTCGATCTCGACTTCCTTGTCGTCGAGATGGCCGTCCTCGAAGCGCTGGCGGAAGGAGCTGCGCGTCGCTTCGGACGCATCCTTGCCGACGAGCGCGTCGATCAGGCGCGCCATCGCGGCGTCCTCGGCCTTGTCCTTGACCGCGGCGCGGCGGCGTTCCTTTTCGAGCCGGATCGCTTCCTCGACGAGGTCGCGCGCGATCTGCTCGACGTCGCGGCCGACATAGCCGACTTCGGTGAACTTGGTCGCTTCGACCTTCACGAACGGCGCGTCGGCGAGCTTGGCGAGGCGGCGGCTGATCTCGGTCTTGCCGCAACCGGTCGGCCCGATCATCAGGATATTCTTGGGGCTGACCTCGTCGCGCAGTTCGGGCGCGAGCTTCTGGCGGCGCCAGCGATTGCGCATCGCGACCGCGACCGCGCGCTTGGCGTCGTCCTGGCCGATGATGTGCTCGTCGAGCGCGGCGACAATGGCTTTGGGGGTAAGGGCGTCGTTCATTGCTTTTCTCTTCTCCCCTCCCGCTTGCGGGAGGGGAAGCCGCTGCGAAAGGGCGGGAGGGTGGCCCCTCCCCTAACCCCTCCCGCAAGCGGGAGGGGAATTCTCAGCTCGCGCTGTCCATCTCTTCGACGGTCACGTTGCCATTGGTGAAGACGCAGACTTCGCTGGCGATCTGCATCGCCTTGCGCGCGATCTTCTCCGCATCGTCTTCGTAGTCGAGCAGCGCACGGGCGGCGGCGAGGGCATAATTGCCGCCCGATCCGATCGCGGCGATGCCGGCTTCGGGTTCGAGCACGTCGCCATTGCCGGTCAGGATCAACGTCACGTCCTTGTCGGCGACGATCATCATCGCTTCGAGGTTGCGCAAATATTTGTCGGTCCGCCAATCCTTGGCGAGTTCGACCGCCGCGCGCAGCAACTGGCCGCGATGCTGTTCCAGCTTGCGCTCGAGCCGTTCGAACAAGGTGAAGGCGTCGGCGGTGGCGCCGGCGAAACCGCCGATCACCTGGCCATCGCCCAATCGGCGCACCTTGCGCGCATTGGGTTTGATCACCGTATTGCCGAGGCTGACCTGGCCGTCGCCGGCGACGACGACCTTGCCGTTCTTTCTGACCGACAGGATGGTTGTTCCGTGCCAGCCGATTTTGTCTGTACTCATCTATGTCTCTCCGCTCGATGGCGGATATGGGAAGGCGGGATCGCTTTGCAACGCGTGCGGTTGCCGAGATTGCATTGGTCCGATCAATCCACGCATTCGTCGCGAAAAATTACAGTTAAGGTGCGAGAAGCGCTGGCAAAGAAACAAATCGCGTTTATATGCGCCCTTCCCCCTAGGAGTATTACCGTGGCGAACGACAATCAGGAATTGATTACCCTTACGGCCGACATTGTTGCGGCGCATGTCAGCAACAACAGTGTCCCGACTGCTGAAGTCGGCGCGCTGATCCAGAGCGTCTATGCTGCGCTGTCGCAGGTCGGTGCCTCCGCGCCGGAGCCGCAGGCCGAGAAGCCCAAGGGTGCCGTTTCCGCCCGTGCCTCGATCAAGCCCGAATATCTGATCAGCATGATCGACGGCAAGCAGTACAAGATGCTGCGCCGTCACATCTCGCAGCATGGCTATAGCCCGGAAAGCTATCGCGAGGCCTATGGCCTGCCGCGCGACTATCCGATGGTTGCCGCCAATTATGCCGAGCAGCGCCGCGCGCTCGCGCACAAGATCGGCCTCGGCCGCAAGCCCCGCACCGGCGGCGCCAAGCCGGGCCGCAAGCCGAAGGCTGCCGTCTAAGCTTTCAGCCTGATCCGAAAGACGGCCGCGCACCTACCGGTTCGCGGCCGTTTTTCTTTGCGTGTTTTCCCTTGGCCTGCCTTGCCGCAACGCAGCGCAGGCGGCATAGGCGGTCGATGCCCAGCGATAATGCTCTTCCTCCCGCGCCCGCCGGCGCCGGGCCCGGAATGCGTTTCGGGCTGTTCGTCGCGCTGATCGCGGCGCTGATGGCGGTGACCCCGCTCGGCATCGATTCGATGCTGCCGGCGCTGCCGCATATCGGCCAATCGCTCGGCGTCACGAACGAGAACCACCAGCAATGGGTGATCGCGATCTACGTGTTCGGCTTCGGCGTCGCGCAGATCGTCTATGGTCCCTTGTCCGACCGGTTCGGGCGCAAGAAGATATTGGTGCCGAGCCTGACCTTGTTCGCGACGCTCAGCGTTGTCGCCGGGCTTTCGTCGAGCTTCCCGATGCTGCTCGCGGCGCGGCTGTTCCAGGGGATTGCCGGCGCGTCGGGGCGGGTGCTCACCATCTCGATCGTGCGCGATTGCTATTCGGGCCGGCAGATGGCGCGCGTCATGTCGACCGCGTTCATGGTCTTCCTGATGGTGCCGATCCTTGCGCCGAGCCTCGGCCAGGGGATTCTCCTGGTCGGCAGCTGGCGGCTGATCTTCTTCTTTCTCGCCGCCTTCGCCTTGCTGGTCGCGACCGTGCTCGGGCTGGTGATGCACGAGACATTGCACCCCGAATATCGGCGGCGCTTGTCGCCGCGCGTGATCGGGCAGGGCATTAGCCGCACGCTGACCGAGCGGAACGCGCTCGGCTACACGATCGCGATTACTTTGATCTTCGGCGCGCTGATGGGCTTCATCAATTCGATCCAGCAGATCTTTCAGGACATCTTCCACGCGCCCAACAAATTTCCGTTGGTGTTCGCGGGCGTCGGCCTGTCGATGGCGGTGGCGGCGTTCGTCAATTCGCGGATCGTCGAGCGGCTGGGCACGCGCAAGGTATCGCACGCCGCCTTGCTGGGCATGATCGCGATGGCGGCGATCCACGCGATCATCGTCGCCACTGGGCATGAGACGATCCTGAGCTTCGCGGTGCTGCAGTTCGCGACGATGTTCTGTTTCGGCCTGTTGGGTTCCAATTTCGGATCGATGGCGATGGAGAATGTCGGCGAGATCGCGGGTACCGCGTCTTCGGTCCAGGGCTTCATCTCGACCTGCGGCGGCGCTTTGCTGGGCCTCGTCGTCGGCCAGTCCTTCAACGGCACCGTGTTGCCGCTGGCGCTCGGCTATCTGGTGCTGGGTTCGGCGGCGTTGGCGGTGGTGTTCGTCACCGAACGCGGCAAGCTCTTCCGCGCGCACCACAGCACGCCAATAGAGGTGCATTTCGACTAAGTATTTGTGCGGGCATCAAATGCCGGCGCTTCAACGCATTGTGCATGGTGCATAAATCGTTAGGGATGTGGGCGACGCTTCGGGGGAGTCGTCGAGCCATCCGGCTTGCATCAACGGTCGCGTCATCTTTGGGGGGAAATATCATGAAGACGGGATTCGCACTCCTGGCAGCCCTGGCCGCGGCATCCGCTGCCGTGCCGGCCGATGCCACGCTGTTGCGCTACACGCTCACCGGAACCAATGGTCACGGCGCGATCGAATATGCGCGGTTCGATATCGATACGAACCGGCTGCCGGACGATTACGAGATCGGCGTGGGCTTGGCCTTTTTCTCGCTGGCCGGAACCTACACTTACAACACGGCCACGATCCACATGGACGACATGTATTTTTACAACGCTGATTACGGAGGCGGCATCTTCGGCGAAAGCAACATCACCGCGACCGATGGTCCGCAATTGTACACCGGGCCGGAAAACGCGCCGACGCTGCTGACAGGCACCTTCGCTCTCACCGATTATTATTGGCATTCGCCGCTGACGTTGACCGTCACGGAAGTCGCATCCGTGCCGGAACCCCTGACCTGGGCGATGATGGCGGGTGGGTTCGCGCTGACGGGTGTGGCGATGCGCCGCCGCCACAAGGCCGTCGTCGCCACGGCCTGATCACGATCGCAGGGATAGCGGCGAAACGGCCTTGGCCGTTCCGCCGCTATCTGCCCGTCAGAGCTTGCCGCCGAACTTGTAGGTCAACTGGAGGTAATAAGAGCGGCCGACGCCGTCGAACCAGCTGATGTCGTAATAGGGATAGGAGGCGTAGCTCGGATCCTTGAGCGGCTTCTTGTCGAACAGATTGTCGATCGTGCCCGACAGCCGGAGATGATCGGTGAGGTCGTACTGGCCCGTCATCCTGGCGACGAAGGTTCAGCGCTGAGGCGCGGTCGCCCGATCGTCATAGCCGTATCGATCCATCAGCGCGGCGGTCACGCCGTTGGTCCAGCCGAAACCGTCCTGCACCGCATATTCGCCGCCGCCGCCGGCCGCGCGTTCCTCGACGTCATATTTCTCGATCATGCGGCCGGTCTGCTTGTAAAAGGCGCCGACGTTGTTCAGCCAGCGCGTCGCGATGTCGCGGGCCAGCGCCTTCTCGCCGTAGCGATCGAGGCCGGTGATCGCGATCCATTGCAGCGGCGCCCAGCCATTGGGGGAATCCCATTGCTGTCCTGTCCGGACGAGCGAGGTGCGCAGGCCGCCGGGCGCGAGCAGGCGCGCCTCGGTCAGCCGGGCGGTCGCGCGTGCCTGTTCGGGCGTTGCCAGTCCGACGAACAAGGGTTCGAGCAGAGCGGCGGATATGACCGAGGTCGGACCGCGTGATGCGCGGTCATAATCGGCGAAACGGTCGCCCTTTGCCGTCCAGAGATATTTGAAGATCGCGGCGCGGCGCGTCTCCGCCCGGTGCGTGAAGTCGCGCGCGCAGGCCTGGTCGCCGAGCGCCGCGCACCGCCGCGCGATCGACATTTCCATGTTCCACATCAGGCTGTTGAGATCGATCGGCACGATATCGGTCGTGTGGATCGAGGCCAATGTCCTTCCGTCGGCGAGCCAACGCGAGCCGAAGTCCCAGCCGCTCTCCGCCGCCGCGCGCAGATCGCGGTCGACCTCGGCGGGCGGGCGCGCCGCTGCCGCCGCCGTCGCGCGATCCTCCGCGAAGGATTCGTCGCGCGGCGTATCGCGTGCGTCCCAATAACGGTTGAGTAGGCTGCCGTCCGGCATGCGCACGACATGCTGGCACGCCTCGGCACGGCCAAGGCAGGCGGTGCCCGCCATCCAATAAGCATGTTCGGCCTTGAGCGCGGCGAGTCGGCGTCGCGCGAGCGCGGGATCGCGATCGTCGGACAGGTCGAGCATCAGCGCGAAATAAGGCGGCTGCGAGCGCGAGAGATAATAGGTGCGCGTGCCGTTGGGGATGTGGCCGTAGCGTTCGATCAGCGACATGAAATTGGCGAGCATCGAATCGATCATCGGCTGCTGGCTGTCGGCCTTCAGGCCGAGCATCGTGAAGTAGGTGTCCCAGTAATAGAACTCCTGATAGCGCCCGCCGGGCACGATCGATGCCGCCGGCAGAGTCAGCGCCGAGGAGCCGGGCGGCGGCGCGATCGGGGGCTTGCCGAGGATCGGCCAGAGCGCGCGGATATGCTCGCGCATCGTCGGATTGGGATGCACCTCATTGGCGACCGCGAAGTGGTGCGCGACAAAGGCGGCGAGCGCCGCGCGTCCGGCCGGCTTCTCGCGGGCATAAGCCTGCATGATCGCCGCCGGGGTCTCGCGCGGGATCATGTCGACGAAGGTCTTGCTGTCGGGAAAGACGCGCTCGAGCTGGACCGCTTCGAACAGCGGGCCATAGAGATCCTGCGGAGCGGCATCGGCCCGCGCCGCGGCAGCGGGCGGTACGGCCGATGCGGTCGCGCCCACCCCGGAAACGGCCGCGAGCGCGAGGGCAATGAGGGGCGTCTTCAGCGTCGTTCCAGCCATTATCATGTCTCGGCAAAAAGGAGGCCGGCCGGCGCGTCATAGCACCGGCCGGCAGGGGGAGAGTCCTAGAACTTGTAAGCGGCGGTGATGGTCGCGTGCCGCCCGAAGATCGGCCGGCCGAGGAAATAGCCATCGGTATTGGCCGACCCGACGGTCCGGCTATTGCCTTCTGTCAGGGCAAGCGTGTTGGTGACGTTCTCCACCGTCGCCTGGATCGAGAAGCGGTCGTTGATGTCCAGCGACGCGCCGAGGTCGAGCGTGTCGTATTTGGGCAGCGGCTGCTGGTTCTCGATGTCGGCATAACGCTTGCCGACATGCGTGTAGGTCGCGAACAGCTTGGCCTCGCCCGCTCCCGTGTGGAAGCTGTAAGACGGGATCACCGCTGCCAGGAAGCGCGGCTGGCGCGACACGTCATGCCCGGTATTGACGCCGAAATCCTTGAACTTGCCGTTCTGGATCACGCCGCGCGTCGCGATCTGGACGCCAGCGACCGGCCGGACCGCGCCTTCGAATTCCAGGCCATAGGCCCGCGATCCGCCGAACAGCACGCGGTTGGTAGTGCTGCCATCCGGATTCACGATGAGATCCTGGAAGAGGAGGTTGTGGAAGCGGTTATAGAAGCCGGTCAGGAACAGATCGTAGAAATGGGTCGAGGTCTTGAGCCCGACTTCATATTGCTTGGCCTTCTGCGGCTTGATCAGGTCGGGCGTGGCGGCATTGCCGCGCAGATCGTCGAACTGCGGCAGCAGCGCGCCACTATTCGCCCGCAGGAAGCCGTTCAGATGCGGGTTGAAGGCATAGTCCAGGCCCGCGGTCCAACTGACCTGGGTCTTGCTGTAGCCAACCGAGTTGAAGGTGCCGTTCAGGTAGGTGGCGCCATTATTGTAGGCGGTCAGCGGATTGTTATCCAGGTCGCCCGTGCTGAGGTTTTCGTACGTGTCGTGCATCTTGGTATGCTCGACCCGGATGCCGCCATCGAGCCGAAGCGCGCCGATCTTCCATTCATCGCTGAGGTAACCGGCCACATTGTCGCTGCGATAGCGCGCATCGACATCGAAGCTGTTGGCGCTGGTGAAGCCATCGCGCGTCAGGATCGTGCCGTTGTCGAGCGTGGCGTTGAGCACGCGCGCCTTCGGCTCGAGCGCGAGCAGTACGCTGTTGCCCAGGTACCAGGTGTCATGGTCCTTCACGTGGGCATAATAAGCACCGGCCGTCAGCGTGTTGCCCTCGAACAGCTCGTGGCTGAGCTTCAATTCGTCGGTGAAGCTCTGGATGTGCTTCTGTACCGACCAGATGCCCGCCTGAATCACCTGCTGGCCGGG
This sequence comes from Sphingomonas sp., assembly GCF_035317925.1. Classification (GTDB taxonomy): domain Bacteria; phylum Pseudomonadota; class Alphaproteobacteria; order Sphingomonadales; family Sphingomonadaceae; genus Sphingomonas_I. The sequence continues at coordinate 19,917 of NZ_DATHFV010000124.1, read as the reverse complement.
CGCGACGGCCTGGCCGCTGTCGGCGAAGCTGACGGTGCCGGGCCCGCCCGCCGCCGTCAGATAATCGGCGGCCGACTGCGGGTTGCCGCCGGTGAACAGGGCGTAAGTGTCGGCATGGCCCTTGGTGAAGTTCATGTTGTTCTGGAGGACCAGCCCGCCGAAATCGTAGCTGAAGTTGCTGCCGGCGGTGAAGATATTGGCGCCGCGGCCCTTGGACAGATCGACATCCTTCTTCTGCGTCGGGCCGCCATTCACGCCCGGCGCGATTTCGATCTGGGTATGTTCGATCTCCTTGCCAACGAGCGTGTCGTCGCGTGCGTCGAAGCCGGGGAAGGTGTGGAACTTGCCGTCCTGCTCGAGCAGCGGCATCGGCGTGTAGAAGGCGTTGGTATCGTCGAGATAGCGGCCATAGACGGTCAGCTTGCCGGCATCGAACTTGTGCGTGACGCTGGCGGTGATCTGCCCGCCATCGTCGCCGCTGAAGCCGGTATGGCGCAGGCCCTTGCTATAGCGATAGAAGCCGCCGACCATATAGGTCGTGTCTTCATTGATGGGCCCCTGGGCGACCACGTCGCCGCGATACATTCCCTCGGTGCCATAGGTGCCGCGGACCGAGAATTGCGGATCCTGCGTGCCTTCCTTCAGGATGAAGTTGGTGGTCGCGCCCGGCTGGCCGTTGGCGAAGATCGGGCTCGGGCCGCCGCGCAGCACCTCGACCCGCTGGATCGTATCGTCGATGCGGAACAGCGAGCTGTCCTCGAGGAAGGACAAGGACGACGGCGCGATGATCGGGGAGCCGTTCATCTCGATCGTCAGGAACGGCGCATCGCCAGTCGAGGGAAAGCCGCGGATGAAGACGTTGGCGCCGGTCTCGCCGCCGGACGTCTCCGTCCACACGCCGGGTATGATCTTCAGCAGGTCGGCGGTGGAGAGCGGCTGAACCTCCCGGATCTGCTCGGCGCTTGCGGTGGAGATCGAATAGCTGGCGTCGAGCTTGCGCAGGCCTTCGCGATTGGCGTTGCCGGTGATCACGATTTCCTGTGCCTGTTCGGGCGCATCGGCCACAGGCGGCGCGGCAGCGGCCGGTGCCGGCGCGGCGTCCTGCGCCAGCGCGGGCGACCAGCCGAGCGCGGTGCCGGAAAGCAGCGCGAGAGCCGCATTATGGATTTTCGAGAGCTTCATGTTTCGTCCTTCCTGATCGGATTTTTGGAGCGTTCGACGGCAACACGTCACCGCCTCGCGAACGCGGGTGCGCGCGCGACCGGCGGTCCGGATTGACGGCGAGTGGTCCGCTTAAGGCGGGCTGCGTGGGCGCCCGGTCATCTCAGAAGCCGTAACGCAGGCTGATCTCGGCCGACCGGCCGAGGATGGGGCGGGCGAAGATCGCGCCGCTGCCCTGCGGACCGACCGTGCGGGGATTGCCTTCGGTCAGGCCGATCGCGTTGGTGAGGTTGTCGGCCACCAGTTCGATCGTGAGCCGCCGGTCGACCTCGAAAGTGGCCCCGGCATCGAGCTTGTAGAAATGCGGCAGAAGCTGTTCGTTCTGCACGTCCGACCAGCGATCGCCCATGTAGCTCAGCGTCGTGTGGAGCGCGGCCTTGTGCCCGGCCAGGCGGAAGCTCCAGTCGGGCGTGACGCGCCACTGCCACATCGGCTGGCGCTGGACCTGGTTGCCGGACAGGTCGGTCAGGCCGTCGTCGGTGAAGAAGTGACGATAATGCGCGCTCAGCCACGATCCGGAAAAGGCGATCGAGACGGCGGCGGTCGGCCGCAGCACGCCTTCCAGCTCGACGCCGGTCGTGTGCGCACCGCCGATCGAGGCGATCGGCGCACCCTGCGCGATCACGGTGGTGGCGAGGCCCCGGAAGCGATTGCGGAACAAGGTCGCGTAGAAAGCGAGCGGGCGGCTCGCATATTTGAGACCGCCTTCGAACGTGTCGACCCGCGGCGTAGCCGAGAAGCCGTCGCGCAGATTGTCGAAGAAGGGGAAGCTGTGCCCCCGGCTGAAACGGGCGAAGGCGCCGAGCGTGGGGCTGATCTCGTAATTGAGGCCGCCGGTCCACGACCAGGCGCCGCCGCGATAACGGATCGGGCGGTAGGTACCGTCCAACATCATGTCGCCATTGTCGTAGAGCGTGGCGAGGTTGCCGTCGGGGCCGCCGGGACCGGAGAGCGCGTCGTTTTCGACCGTGCCGTCGACCGTATGATGCTGATGGCGCAGCCCCGCGTCGGCGCGCAGGCCTTCGCCCAATTGCAGTTCGTCGACCGCGTAAAAGGCCGTGTCGTTGCCGCGATAATGGCCGTTGACCGCGAAGCTCGACCCGCTGGCGAAGCCATCGCGCGTGACCGCCGATCCGTCGGCGAGCGTCAGATCGAGCCGGCGCGCCTGCGGCGTGGCGGTGAGCAGCAGGTCGTTGCCGATATTCCACCAGTCGCGCGACGTGTAATGCGCCGCGTACAGGCCCGCGGTCGCCTTGTTGGCGCCGGCGCGCCATTCGACCGTCGTGTCGTTGACCCAGGCGGTGATCTGCTTGGACACGCGCCAGATGCCGGCCTCGACTACCGTCTGATCGGGCGAGGCGGGGGCGCCGTCATCGACGAAGCGCAGCGATCCGATCGTACCGCCAAGCGCGACCGCATAAGCGGCGGCGCTTTCGGGCGGTACGTTGCTCGATACCAGGCCGGTCGTATCGGCATGGCCCGAAAGCCAGCTGGCCTTGTCGCGCAGCGTCAGGCCCAGGCCCAGCCGCGCCTCGAAATTGGCGCCGAGATTGACGATCCGCGCGCCGCGCCCGTCGGCCAGATCGTAGCGGCTGCCGTCGTTGAGCAGGCCATAGCGCGTGTCCGGTCCGGCGAGCGTGCCCGAGTTGGCGTCGAAGCCGGGATAGTCGCTGATATGCGCGCCGTGCTGCTCGACCGGGATCGGCAGCAGCCACTGGCTGCGGTCGTTGAGATAGCGGCCGAACAGCAAGAGGGATCCGCCCGCGAAATCGTGCCGCAGATTGGCGGTGATCTGCCCGCCGCGATCCGCGTCGAAACCGGGCGAGCGCACGCCATCGCCCGCGGAATAATAGCCGCCGACCATGAAATGCGTGGTCGGCGCGAGCGGGCCGGACAGCCAGGCGTCGGCGCGGCGCTCGCCGTCGCTGAACAGGCCAATCTTGGCCTCGCCCTCCATCTGCGCGCCGCCCTCGCGCTGGACGATATTGACCGTCACGCCGGGCTGGCCCGAGGCGAACAAGGCACCGGTGCCGCCGCGCACGGCCTCCACCCGGCGGACCGTATCGTCGAGCCGGATGAGCTGCGAATTTTCAAGGAAGGACAAGGTAGCGGGCGGGAAGAAGGGGACACCTTCCGTCTGGAAGGTAACATATTCGGCGTCGCCGCCCGACGGATAGCCGCGCACGAAAATGTTGGCGCCATTCTTGCCGCCCGAGGTCTCGACGGTGAGACCGGGGACCAGGCGCAGCACTTCGGCGGTGCTGGCCGGCGCGAGCCGCTCGATCGCGGGCTGATCGATCGTCGTGACCGCATAGGCCGCTTCGCGCCGCCCGATGCCGCCGCCCGGCGTGCCAACGATAACGATATCCTGCAGCACGGCCGGCTCGGCCGGGGTGGCGGCGGGTTCGCGTACATGCGGGGCCGGGGGGGCGATCGGTTTAGCCACGGGCGGTGGATCCGGAACGAGCAGCCACGCACCGCCGGCCGCGCGTTCGGCATGGAAACCGGTGCCGCCAAGCAGCCGCGCCAGCGCCCGATCGGGCGGCATGCGGCCGTGAACGGCATGCGCCCGCTTGCCGCGCACCGCCTGCGGCGCGAACAGCAATTGCTGCCGGCTTTGCTGCGCGAACATGGTCAGGGCGTCGGCCAGATCGGACGGGGCGATGCTGAAGGCGGGAGGTGCGGCAATCGACCGGCCCGGCCACACCGCCGTGACGAGCGCCGCCACCATAACGATGCGTCGAACATAGTCGCGCCATCCCAAATCCCTCCTCCGTGTCCGCTCCGTCTTTTGCGGAGCCTTCAGGAGATAAGACGCAGGCCGCGCCAGTATCCGAACCACGCGCTTCATTTTTTCTTCAATTTTTATCCGCCGCCTCTAGCGCGAGGCTATTGTCGGCCCCGTATCCTGGCCCTGCCGCACACGGACCGGGAATCCTGCTTTCAGCGCATCGACGAAAGCCGGAGTCTCGACCGTCCGGAACGAGCCGATGATCCGCAGCGCTCCCGCCTGCGCATCGGCGATGCCGATCGCCTGCCGGCGATAGCGGTTGAGCTCGCCGACCGCCGCCGCCAGCGGCACGTCTTCGAACAGCAGCATGCCGTTGCGCCAGCCGGTGAAGGATGTCGGCTGTTCCAGCCGCCGGATCGACGCCTCTTCGCCGCGCACGGTGAGGAGCTTGCCGTCGCCCAGCGCGATCGAGGATGATCCGGCGGCGAGCGAGAGCGTGCCGCTGTCGGCGAAGGCGCGAACCTGGCCCGGATCGGTGCGCACGTCGAAGCGGCCTTGCGTCGCGCTGAGCTCGCGATCCGCCGCCTTGATCAGGAACGGGCGCGAGGCGTCCTTCACCTCGAACCAGCCCTGGCCGTCGAGCACCACGCGGCGTTCCTTGGCGGTGAAGGCGACATGGAGCTGGCTGTTGGTATCGAGCCGGACGGTCGAACCATCGGGCAGCGCGACATCGGTCTGCTGGCCGATCGCGGTGCGGAACGTCTGCTCGAACGGCGCCGGCGCCGGTCGCGCGAACCATTGTTCGTAGCCGAGCGCCGCGAGCGGGGCTGCCGCGAACAGCAACAGGCCGGCCGCGATCGTGCTTTTCCGCAGGCGGTGGCGCGGCGGGGCCAGCATCGCGCGCTTGATCGCCTCGTGCCGCAAGGCGAGCAAAGCGGTTTCGTCCGCTAGCGCCGCCGCATCCCGTTGCCCCGCGCTCACGCGATCATAGGCGGCGGCATGCGCATCGCTCGCGGCGAGCCACGCCTCGAAACCCTGGCGCGTGCCCGCATCGGGCGCGTTCTGCATCCGCTCGTGCCAGTCGGCGGCATCGTCGAGGATCGTCTCGTCAGCGATCACGCCAATCCTCCAGCGCGCGCGTCACATAAGCGAGCGCCTTGGCCTGGTGCTTTTCCGCCGCCCGGGTGGAGATCGAAAAAGCGCGCGCCACGTCGGCCATCTTCATTCCTTCGAGGACGCGCAGCACGAATATATCGCGCGTACGCTCGGGCAGTTCGCGTAAAGTCGCGGCGAGCCGTTCGGCCGCCTGCTTACTGTCCAAGACGCGATCGGGCGGAAAATCCGAACCCTCGGCCATCGGCGACAGAATATCGTCGCCGGCCGCGCGGCGTTGCGCACCCTCCCGGCGGGCACGATCCCGCAGCACATTGGCGGCGGTGACGAAGAGGAAATGTTCCGGTTTCTCGATCGCATTGGGATCGTCCATCCGGCTCAGGCGCAGAAACACCTCCTGCACCAGATCCGGGACGTCGCTCTTGCTGTGGACGCGGCGCTCAAAGAAACGCGCGAGCGCCCGGTCATAGGTGCGGACCAGGCGCGTGAGCACCGTGTCCCGCGCCGATAGTCCCCGATCCTCCCCCGTCGTTTCCGGAGCGTTTTTCATGCCTCCTGATCGTCCCAAAGCGGGAACAAGGCAAGCGTGCGCGAATTGCCAGCAGGTGTCCTTCAGGCTTGCGGCGGCAGTTCGAACGCCCGCAACACCGCGGCACCGTCATAGGGTTTGGCGATGAACCGGGCGCAACCGGGGAGTTCGTGCGCCGCCGGCGGTGTCTTGCTGGAAACCAGCAGGACGATCGCCTCGGGGTGGAGCTCACACGCGATCCGGGCGAGTTCGAGACCATTCATGGGGCCCGGCATTGCGATGTCGATGAACAGGCCGTGGATCGAGTCCAGATCGGTGATCGTCCGTGCGGCGTCCGCGCCGTTGGCGGCTTCCAGAACGTGGAAGCCCGCCTGTTCGAACAGATCGACCGCCATCATCCGCACCAAGGCTTCGTCGTCGACCACCATGATCGACCGACGGCGCGGATTATTGATACTCGTCATGTGCTGTTCCAATGACCCGCCGGAATGCACGCTGCGGGACGATCGCTCATAGGGGAGCGGTCAGAGTCACAACAAGGCCAGAGGGCCAAAGTTGCAAATCGACCGCGCCTTTGAATTCCGCGGCGAGATTGCGCGACACGATCCGCGTACCGAAACCGGGCGGTCCGGGCGTACCGACAACCGGCCCGCCGCTTTCCCGCCAGGACAATCGAAGTTCGCCCCCGGCGATCTCCCACTGGACGTGAATTCGCCCCGTCGCGTTCGACAAGGCGCCATATTTGACCGCGTTCGTGGCAAGCTCGTGCACCGCGAGCGCCAGAGCGAGCGCACGCTGGCCGTTAAGCTCCAACGCGGGCCCGCTGATGACACAGCGTTCGGCGGAACAATGCGGCGCCAGCGCCTTCACGATCACATCGTGAATAGGCGCCGATTGCCATGCGGTCTGGATGAGCAAGGCCTGCGCGCTCGCCAGCGCCGCGATCCGCGCTGCGTACGCGTTCAACTGGTGGGGATCGACGCCGCGAAACGATTGCATCGCGATCGCCTGCACGACCGTGAGGATATTCTTGACCCGATGGCTGAGTTCGCCGGCCAGCAATTCCTGCTGAAGCTCAAGCGATTTCGCGATCGTGATGTCGCGCGAGATGGAGAGCAGCATCGCCGGCTCGCCATCCTCGTCGAAGATCGGCGACACGGTGACGTCCCACCAGCGCGGCACATTCTTGGTGGTCTGGGCGCGGCCGGTGAAATGCCCGATCTGACCGGCGCGCGCAGCGGTCATCGCCGCGAGCGAGCTTGCCTCATATTCCTCTTCCCACAAGGCCGGCCATGGGCTGCCCTCGACCATCGCGAAATCGTCGATCTCCATAATCGCCTGGCCGCCCGAATTCATGAAGGCAAGCGTGCCGTCGAGCGCGAGCACGATCACGCAATCCTTGGTCGCGTTGAGGATGCTCTCCAGGAAGGCGGTCGCCTCGCGGCTGGCCGCGAGCGCGCTGTCGGAAGTGAGGAGGTCGTTCTGGGCCCGGGCGAGCGCCGACAGCTGCGAGAGCGTGAACGCGTACGACCCGTGCGCGGTCATCGGTGGATCGAAACGGATCGAGGCTGGGTCAAAGCACCTGCTTGCGATGGGGGATCGCTGCGGATGTAGCATGCTTGCCGGGCGACCGTGCCACAATTGTTCGGCGAGACGGAAATATCATACATCAAGATCGATGCAGGCCTCTCAGGGATGCATCGAAATTACAAACGAGGCGGCATCCAGTATAAAATGGATTACCGCCTCATTGACGCTACGCTACTTACAATACATATGTAGTAACTAATTTTGAGAATGCTCGGAATTAAATAAATAAATCCAAGATGCTCGCCATACACGCCCTATTCATAACAAATAATAGGTGCGCGGCCGATTTCTTGGGAGGTAGTGCGAGGGTGGAATAGGAATGCCGGAAGGCGTTCAATAATCCTTCGACACGCGCAAGTTCGTGCTCTGGCGGCCGATCGTCGAGATCGTACCCAGTACCGACAGCCAGCGCGTGATGCGATATTCGATGCTCGTCGCCGAATAGCCCGCGCCGTCGGTGATCAGCTCGACATAGGTGCGACGGCCGATATTCTTGCCGGCGGCGACCGCGGTCTTCATCCCGGTAGTGACGTCGGCGGGCAGGATGCGCAGTCGGTCGAGATGGACCGCCTTGCGGACCGTATTGATCGGATCGAGGTTGAGCCCGCCGCCGGTGCCGCCGCGCAGGCTCGCCACCGCCGCCGCCAGCTGCAGTGCCTCGGGCGCGGACAGATTGGTGATCGACGTGCCGAACAGCAGGCGCGACAGCAATTCGTCCTCCGGCAAGGCCGGGGTCGATTGGAAATTGATGTCGGGGTGCAGGCCGGTGCCGGTGACGTGGATCGTCGCGTTCAGCCCCTGAATGTCGGCCAGAGCGGTGATGTCGAGCACCGGATCTGGCGGCGCCTCGCCGGTGAAGCGGATGCTGCCGCGGTCAAGATCGAAGCGGCGGCCGGCGAACTGATAGCCGCCGCGCACCAGATCGGCGCGCCCGCCGATCGCGGGATTGTCGACCGCGCCTTTGATGACGAGGTCCGCACGCCATTCGCTGTCGAGGCCGAGACCCGTCACCATCAGCCGGCTCGAGGCATGGGCCTTGAGGTCGAGCGTCCACGGCACCAGCGGGGTCGTGTCGTCGTCGGAATCGTCGGGGCGGTTAAGCTCGGTGACCCTGAGTTGCGGCACCTGCGCGGCGGTCGCACTGCCCAGGCGGAAGCGGCCGCGTTCGATCCGGACGTCGCCGCCGATCGTGCCGTCGACCCCGTCCGACTTGAGCGTGAGCGGGCCGGTCACGGTCGCGCCGATATCGTCGCGATTGAGCAATACGGCATTCTGGGCCTGGATCGCGAGATCGATGCCAAGGCCCTTGCCCGCGCCGAAATCGAAGCTTCCGCGTCCGGTGACGGTGCCGCCCGCGCCGGCATGTCCGGTCATCTGATCGATCGTCAGGCGCGATCCGTTGAACGTGCCGCTCGCCTTGATGCCGTCGACGACGGTGCCGGTGACCGCGCTTTCGATCCGCGCCCCGTCGCTCGACAGGCGGCCCGAAATCTCCGGATCGGCGGGCGTGCCGCCGATGTCGGCGGCGACCGAGAGCGGGCCCGACAGGTCGATCGTCTCTACCCCGATCAGCCGCCACAAGGTGTCGGCGGGCCCGGCATAGCGCAGCTGTGCGAACAAGGGCGCCTTGATCAGGCGCGAAATGATGTCGTCGCCCGGCGCCAGCGGCGACAATTTCGCCTGGCCGCGGCCGATGACCTTGCCGTTGCTGACCAGCACCGCGCGCGCCGCCGCGCCGTTCGGGGTCAACACCGCCGCGAGGCCGAGGTCGACCGGTTGCGAGCTCAGCACCAGCCCGGATCGGGTGAGGCCGCGCACCGCGACGTCGATCCGGCCCGTGGGCGACGTGCCGACAATATGGTGGAAGTTGAACTTGCCGCTCGCATAGCCGCCCAGGCCGAGCTTGGGATTGAACAGGTCGAGCACGGTCAGCGGCATATGATCGAGTCCGGCATCGATATTGACGACGCCGCGCGCGAACAGGCCGGACACGGTGGCGTTGCCGCCGGCATAATCGATCCGGGTCGGCGACAGGGCCCATTCGGCATCGGTCATCGTCAGCTCGACCGGACCGGACAAGGTGAGCGCCTTGCCCTCGACATTGCCCGTGCCGGTGATCGTCATATGGCCGGGCGTCAGCTTGATATTGGCGTTGACGTCGAACGCGCGGCGGGCGCTGCCCGTGGCGGTGAGTGCGATCGTGCCCTGGCCGCCTTTCAGATGCGCCTCCGCCGCGATCCGGGCGAGCGACATCGATCCATGCGCCAGCCCCAGCGCGCTCAGCTTGCCGTCGACCGACACACCAGCCGGATCGAGCAGGATCGATCCGTCGACGCGGCCGCGCCGGACGGTCAGGGGCTGGGCGGTGGCGACGGTCGCGCCGCTGAGCGTGACATGCGGATCGATCCGTTGGAGCGCGCCCTGCGGGGCAAAAGCGATCGATCCGCCGATGCCGCCGCCCGCCAGATCGAGCCGGCCGGTGAAGCCGCCGGTGCCAGACGTGAGGCTGCCCTTGGCATGGGTGCCGGTGACGGCGACGTCGGCGACGTCGATCACGGTCGGCTGGCCGGACGGGGTGCGGATCAGGCCGTGCGCCTGGAACGGTCCGACGGTCGATCCGCCATGCGCGTTGAACTGGAAGCCCTCCGCGACCGGATCGAGATTGAGCGCGACCTGGGTCAGGCCGAGCGCGTCGACCGGATGGTCGAGCACAAGCTGGACCTTGGGATGATCGATCTGGCCGTCGAGCGCGATCTTGAACGGGCCGTAGGTCGCCTGCGTGCCCGTGCCTGAGAATTGGAAGCTGCCATCGCGGCGGCGGATGCCCGATCCCGTGATGCGGATGGCGGGGCCGGTCAGCACCGTGTTGGAGAAATGGATGATGCCATCGGGCGTGCGCACCAGCCGTGTGTCGATGCGCGGATTGCCGCCGGCGAGGCTGGCGAGGAAGGCATTGTCGAACCGGCGCACGATCGCCTGGCCGGTGCCCGCGACGACCGTGCCCATGCCGTTAGGGCCGGGCAGCACGCTCACCTTGGTAGTGACGTCGACGATGCCGAGGCCCGGGATCAGATAGCGCGCGAGTCCGCCCGCGATCGCGATATCGTAGCGGCCGGACACGAGATCGAGGCGAAGCTGGAGTTTGCCCTTGAGCTTGTCGGATGTCAGCGCGAGGTCCTGGCCGACCACGGTCTTCGCATCGACCTTGAGCAGGCCCGCGACCGACAGGTTGCGCAATATGCCGCCCGCGACCGTGCCGACGCCGGTGACCTGCGCCGCCTGCAATTTGATCGGCACGCGCACCGGCGCATGCGACCAATGGCCCGCGCCGGTCGCGCGCAGCGTGTCGAAGCCGGTCGTGTCGAACGCGATATGCGGGCTCGCCAGCGCATATTTGTAGGCGAAGGTGCCATAGGGCCCGTCGAGCACGGCATGGAGATGCACGTCGCGCCCGGTCATGTTGGGAAACAAAGCCGGCGGCTTCAACAATTTCGCGTCGAGCGCGAGATTGGAAAAGGCGCCCTCGGTCAGATCGACTGTGCCGGCGGCGGCGAACTGCAAGGCGGGCGAGGCGAGGTTGAGATGGCCGTTCAGCTTGCGGTCGAGGAGCGTGCCTTCGCCCAGCAGCTTGATCCCGGGTGCGGTCAGCCGCTGGAGCTTGCCGCTGAGGAAGTGGGAGGGGGCGAGGGTACCGCCGAGGCTGTAGCGCCCGTCGCGCACGCCCAGGCCGAGATCGACCACCTTCTTGCCGCCGAGCGTGCCCTGCGCGCTGCCGTCCCAGCTATGCCAGGTGCCGTGCCCGCCGACGCGCAGCGACATCGGCGCGCGCAAGCCGGCGAGGCCCGCGACCACGCCGCCGACCGGTGCATCCAGTTCGCCCGCGAGTTTGAACCGGTCGCCATCGGGTTCGGCGTCGAGATCGAGCACCAGCCGGTCGTGCGCGGTTGAGACAGCGCGCAGGCCGATCATCGCGCGGCGGCCGCGGATATCGGCCTTGGCCGCCAGCCGCACGATTTCGGCGTGGCCGGCGACCGCCTTGCCGAGCTTGAGCCGGTCGACGTTGAGCGAGCCGATATGGATGTCGAAGCCCGGCAGGATCGGCCCGCCCGGCTTGCTCTTGAGCCTAGGCAGGCGATCGAGGATCAGCAAGGGCGCCGAGACGCGATCGATATCGAGCAGGTTGCGCGACCAGGCGAAGGGGTGCCAGTCGAGCTTGATCTCGGGCGCTTCGAAGAACTGGCCGTTGAGGTCGTAGAGACGGACATCGCGCAAGGTGGCGCGGCGCCAGATCGATCCTTCGATCCGCCCGATCTTGATGCGCAGCCCGCTCGACGGCCGCATCTTGCCGATATGGTCGGCGATCAGGCGGTGGCCGGGCTGGGTGTCGATGCTCCACAAAGCGACCAGAAACACGCCGATCAGCCCGAGCAGGCCGATGCCGATCGCGCGCAGCACGCGCATGTGCCAGCGGCGGCGCAGGGCGGGGGCTTCGACGATCTCGACCTCGTCGATCTGGTTTTCGGCCGCCATCAGAAGGCCTGACCCAACGAGACATAGACCGCGACGCGCGATTCCCCTGGCCGGCGGTTGAGCGGCGTGCCGACATCGACGCGGATCGGGCCGAAGCTAGAATAATAACGCGCGCCCAAGCCGGTGCCGTAACGCAGGCCGCCCAGCTTGGGGATACTGGAGCTGTAGAGATTGCCCGCATCGAGGAAGGGCACCACGCCGAAATTGCCGAAGCGGACGCGCGCCTCGACCGAATATTCGGTGAGCGACCTGCCGCCAAGCGGATCGCCATTCTGATCGACCGGCCCAATCTTCTGATAGCCATAACCGCGGACCGAACCGCCGCCGCCGGCATAGAAGCGCCGCGACGGCGCAATGCTGTCGCGCTGGACGCCGTCGATCGAGCCGAAGCGGACGCGCTCGGCAAAGACGAAGCGCGGGCCGAGCGGCTGGTAGGCGCTCGCGTCGATCTGCGTCTTCACATAAGCGTGGGCGCCCGATTGCAGCGACAATTCGGGCGAGAGCCGGCCCGACAGGCGGAAGCCGCTGGTCGGGTTGAGCAGATCGTCGGACCCGTCATAGGACAGGCTCGTCGGCGTCGCTGCGACCAGATAGGTCTTGAAATTCGGATCGCCGGTATGGCGTTCCCGGGTGGCGACGAACTCGCCGCCGAACGACCAGGCCCAGGTCTTCTGCCAGATGATATTGGTCTGCCGCTCGAGGCTCGCGCCGGTCGTGAAGGTGCGCGCTTCATAGGCGTCGAAGATCGTATGGCTGGCGACGACCTGTGCGGTCAGTATCCGGTCGCGCGCCTGGAAATTGCCCTGGCGCAAAGTCGCGCCGAGCGATTGCTCCTTGGTGCCGAGCACGCCGCGGAAGGTCACCGCGCCTTCGGGCTGGATCAGGTTGCGGTGCGTCCATGACGTTTCGACGCGTACGCCTTCGCCCGTGCTGTAGCCGACTTCGGCGGCGACGGTGCGGCGCGGCGCGCGGTCGATGCCGACGTCAATATCGACAACGCCCGAATCCGTGGTCGCGACCGGCGTGATCGTCACGGTCGAGACCAGCCCGGTTGCGATCAAGGCGCGGCGGAAATCGTCGAGCCGGGCCGCGTCATATGGCTGACCGGGATGGAAACGCGCGATCGTCTGGAGGTGACTGGCCGAGAAAATCGGCCGGGTGCCGGTCGGAACGATCCGGCCGAAGCGCGCATGCGCGCCCGGGGTGACCTGCAGCGTCAGCACCGCCTTGTTCGCCTGATGATCGATCGCGACTTCGGGCTCGCCGACCTTGGCGAAAGGATAGCCCTGACGCCCGAGATCGACCTTGAACGCGGTGACCGCGGCCAGCACCGAATCGGCATTGACCGGATCGCCCGCCTTGATCCCGAAATCGCCGGTCAGGCGCTTGGCGTCCTTGCCGGTTGTCTCCAGCCCGGGAAGACTGACCGTGGCGAACGTGTAGGCATCGCCCGGCTTGACGGTGACGTGGACGATTGTGTCGCCGCTTTGCGGGTTGGAATTGACGGTCGCGACGACGCGTCCGTCGTAGCGGCCCTGCGCGGCGAGCAACTGCCGCACCAGATCCTCATCGTCGCGGGCGCGGCGGTTGATCTGCGCGGCGTTGGCGGGCTTGGTCTGGTTGGTAACGAGCGCGGACAATTGGTCGAAGCGGGTGCGGAAGGTTAAGCCGAGCGTCTCCGCGCCCTCCAGCACGACCCGGTAATGCTGCAATTTGTCGGCGGCGATGCCCTTGACCTCGGTCGGGCCGGTGGCGGTGGGGGCGGCATCGATCTTGACGGGATCGGGCCAGTCGACGCCCAGTTCGGGCATCGGCGAGAGATCGATGGTGGGATCGACTGGTATCGGCGTAACCGCCGGGGGCGGGATCGGCGCAGCCGCGGGCGGCGGGACCGGCGCAGCCGCAGGGGGTGGGCTCGGCGCGGGCGCGCTCGCCGGCGCAGGCTGGGCATGCGCGGCGGACGAGAGCAGGAGCGCGGCCGCCACGCAGGCGGCTGGGCGCGATGAAACCCGAACCATCACTCTTCCTAGAGCCTGATCGTTATCGGTGGAAGCGCTATGCGCTTCCGCTGATGACGTGAATCAGGCTCTCATATTGTTGAGACCTTGATTCACGACCCAGGCAAAGCCTGGATCGATCAAGGTCTCGGAACCTCATGCCCGATCTCGCCAGCGCCCATCCGGCGATTTTGTTTCACCGCCGTCGCGATCGGGTGGCGGAAAAGCGCGGGAAATGGCAGGAAAGCCACATGGCGAACCAGACACAGAGCTTCGGCGGCGGCATCTTCATCGTGATCGCGATCGCGATCGGCACCGCGATCGGGGCGGTGGAGGGGCAGCCGACGATCGGGGTCATGGGCGGCGCGCTGGTCGGCATCGCCATCGCCATCGTTCAGTGGCTGCGCGATCGAAAGCGAACGGGCGAATAGCCAAACTGGCGGCGGAACGAGGCGGGGCGGGTGACGTTCTCGCCTCATGTCCGTTTCCCGATTGCGTCATTGCGACGACAAGAAGCCCGGTATCACCCGCCAGCGCGCCGGCCATGGCTGGGCCTATTTCCTGCCGTCGGGCGAACGCATCAAGGATCGCGACGAAATCGACCGGCTGAACGCGGTCGCGCTGCCGCCAGCTTATGCCGACGCCTGGTATTGCCCCTATGCCAATGGCCACGTCCAGGCGACCGGCATGGATGCGCGCGGGCGCAAGCAATATCGCTATCACCCCGATTTCCGCGCGCAGCAGGAGGCCGACAAATATGAACGCTGCGCCGATTTCGGCCGCGCGCTGCCCCGGCTTCGGGCGCGGGTGAAGGCCGATCTGACTGGCCGCAAGCTCGCCCGCGACACGGTGATCGCGGCGGTCGTGCGGCTGCTCGACCTTGGCCATATCCGGGTCGGCAACGAGGCTTATGCCAAGGAGAATAAAAGCTTCGGCGCGACCACCTTGCGCAACCGCCACGCGCGCGTGCGCGGCGCGCGGCTCCAGCTCGAATATGTCGGCAAATCGGGCAAGAAGCAGCGGCTGACGATCGAGGATCGCCGTCTGGCGGGGATCGTGCGGCGCACGCAGGATCTGCCCGGGCAGCATCTGTTCGAATATCTCGATGCCGATGGTACGTCCCATCCGGTCACGTCGGAGGACGTGAACGCCTATATCCGCGAGGCGACCGGCGGCGATTTCACGGCCAAGCATTTCCGCACCTGGGGCGCGAGCCTGCTCGCCTTCGAGCATATTCTGGTTGCGTCGAAGGACGGCAAGGTCAGCCTCAAGCCGATGCTGGAAGCGGTTGCTTCCGCGCTGGGCAATACCCCCGCGATCAGCCGCAAATCCTATATCCATCCCGCCTTGATCGCGCTCTGCCGGGACGGCGACGCGGGCGAATTGTGCGCGCTCCGCATGCCGCGCGCGATGCAATATCTGTCCGCGCACGAACGCGCTTTGGTCGGATTCCTTGACGAGATCGCCACCGCTGCGCACAGCCACGCCAAGGCAGCGTGAAGATAGCATCAATGGCGAACACCAACGTAACGGCGCCTCTGCGCCTTTCGAAAAGCTCGGTCCAGATGCTCTCGGACGAGACGATCCAATGGATCCTGAGCCATTATCTGCAGGTCGGCATTGCGCTCGGCTTTGGCGCGGCGATCTGCATCGTCCTGTACGCCGTGCGCATCCTCGGTATCCGCTTATGCCAGCGACAAGGTTCGTTGACGCACTGGCCGCAGACGGTCGGCCGTGTCTTCGCCGCGACCAAGTTGTGGTTCATCGTCCTGTTCGCCGCCAAGCTGGTCGACGGTTATGCCGATCCGCCGCCGATGGTGTGGCAGACCATCTCGGTCATGTTCACGATCGCGGTCGCCCTGCAGGGCGCGCTCTGGGTCCGCGAACTGATCCTGGGCGTGGTCGAGCATCGCGCGGGCGGGAGCGATGCAACCGGTGCCCAGGGCTCGGCGGTGGGCGTGATCCGGCTGCTGGTGACGATCGCCTTGTTCGCGATCGCGAGCGTGCTGATCCTCGACAATCTGGGCGTCAACGTCACCGGCCTGATCGCGGGCCTCGGCATCGGCGGCATCGCGATCGGCCTCGCCGCCAAGGGCATTTTCGACGATCTGTTTTCGGCCTTGTCGATCATCTTCGACAAGCCTTTCCAGCGCGGCGACCAGATACGCTGGGACAAGACCACCGGCACGGTCGAGGAGATCGGCCTCAAGACGACGCGCGTGCGCGCTACTACCGGGGAAGAGGTGGTGATTTCCAACACCAACCTGCTCAGCAAGGAACTGCACAACATGGCGCGGCTCAACCGCCGCCGCGTCGAGTTCACATTGCACATCGCCTATCACACCCCGCCCAAGGTGCTGGGCGGCATCCAGGCGATGGTGAAGGCGGCGGTGGAGGCGCAGGACAAATGCAAGCTGGTCCGCTGCGGCATTTCCGACCTGACCCTGCCCACGATCGAGATCCAGGTGCAGTTCGACGTGCTGAGCCAGAGCTGGGACAAGGTTTTCCAGGCGCGGCACGAAATCGCGATCGGATTGCTCGCCGCCTTCGAAGGCGCGAAGATCGAATTTGCGGGGCCTGACGGCAAGTCGATCACGCCGCCCGTCAATGCGCCGCCGCCGGGGACGGCGGGGGCGCCGGAGGTGGAAGCGAGCGGGGAATAAAGCCCCTTCCTTGCAAGGGAGGGGAGTCAGGTCAGCCCCAGAGATCCGGCCCGGGTGGCTCCAATAGCCCATCGGCTGAGACCATCGCCGCCGGGCGATCCTTCGCCAGCAGCAGCGCACCATCGAGATCGACCCAGCGTGCCGCGCCGCTCACTAGGAACGCCGGCGCGATGCCGAGCGAGGTGGCGAGCATGCAGCCGACCATCACGTCGAGACCCATGTCGCGCGCCTCGGCGGCGAGCGCGAGCGCTTCGGTCAGGCCGCCGGCCTTGTCGAGCTTGATGTTGATCGCCTGATAGCGGCCGGCGCAGCGCACGAGATCAAAGCGGTCCTGGCAACTTTCGTCGGCGGCGAGCGGGATCGGGCTGGCGACGCCGTCGAGCAAATCATCCTGTCCGGCCTTGACCGGCTGTTCGATCAACTCGACGCCGTAGCGGGTGAGGATCGCGGCTTCGGCCGCGATGTCGCGGCCGGTCCAGGCCTCATTGGCATCGACGATCAGCCGCGCATCGGGCGCGCCACGGCGGACGGCGGCAACGCGCGCTTCGTCGCCTTCGCCGGCGAGCTTGAGCTTGAGCAAGGGCAAATGGGCCGAGGTGCGTGCGTCGGCTTCCATCCGATCCGGTTCGCCGAGCGAGATGGTGAAGGCGGTGACGAGCGGCTTGGGTTCGGTGAGCCCGGCCAGCTTCCATACGGGCGTGCCGGTGCGCTTGGCGTCCAGATCCCACAAAGCGCAATCGAGTGCGTTGCGTGCGGTGCCGCGCGGCAGGCGGGTCTGCAATTCGGCGCGGGTCAGGCCGCCTGCGACCGCATCGGCTTGCGCCAGAATCTCGGCCAGCACGCTCTCCGCGCTTTCGCCATGATAATAGATAGCGGTGCCTTCGCCGCGCCCGATATGGTCGCTGTCGACGATCTCGGCGACGACGACATCCACATGCGTCTTGGCGCCACGCGAGATGGTGAAGGCGCCCGCGACCGGCCAGCGTTCGATTTGCGCGTGAAGTTTCATATCGTCCCGTCACCCCGGACGTGTTCCGGGATCCACTGTTTCACAAACGCTGCGTTTGCGGGGAAGTGGATGCCGGAACAAGTCCGGCATGACGACTATGCGTTATGCGCTTTGATGAAGTTTTCCAGCACGGGCGCGATTTCCTCGCGCCAGCGGCGGCCGTTGAAGATGCCGTAATGGCCGACCTTCTTGGCGAGCAGATATTCCTTCTGCGCATCGGGCAGATTGGGGGTGATCTTGAGCGCGGCCCTGGTCTGGCCGACGCCGGAGATATCGTCGCGCTCGCCTTCGATTGCGAGCAAAGCGACGTCGGTGATCGCGCCCGGATCGACCTTGCGGCCGCGGAAGATCATCTCGCCCTTGGGCAGCAGATGGCGCTGGAACACGACGTCGATCGTCTCGAGATAGAATTCGGCGGTCATGTCGCAGACCGAGCGATATTCGTCGTAGAAGGCCTTCGTCGATTCCGCGCTTTCCTGGTCGCCGTCGACGAGGTGGCGGAACATCTGCCAATGGCTGACGAGGTGGTTGCCCCAGTTCATCGCCATGAAGCCGGTGAGCTGGAGGAAGCCCGGATAGACCTTCCGTCCGTTGCCCGGATAATAAAAGGGCACGGTCGCGATCACATTCTGTTCGAACCAGCTGTAGGGCCGCTGGGTCGCGGTGGTGTTGACCACCGTCGGCGCTTCGCGCGTGTCGATCGGACCGCCCATCATCGCCAGCGTCTTCGGCCGCGCCGGATTCTTGTCGGCGGACATCAGGCACGCCGCGGCGAAGGCCTGGACCGCCGGCTGGCACACCGCCAGCACATGCGCGCCCGGGCCGATATGCTCCAGCCAGCCGATCAGATAATCGATATAATCGTCGACATGGAATTCGCCGTCGGCGAGCGGCACGAGCCGCGCGTCGCGCCAATCGGTGATCCAGATGTCATGGCCGGGCAGCATCCGCTCGACCGTGCCGCGCAGCAGGGTCGCGTAATGGCCCGACATCGGCGCCACGATCAGCAATTTGGGCTGATCCTTGGGCGCTTCGGGTCGGGTGAAGTGGACGAGCTGGCCGAACGGCTTGCGATCCTCGATCACTTCCTCGACCAGCACTTCCTTGCCGTCGATCAGCGTGAAGGGCAGGCCGAATTCGGGCTTGCCGTGCGGAGCCGAGGCATGGGCGAAGACGTCCAGCCCCGACGCCATCATCGATCCCAATTGTGTCCTGGCAAAAGGGTTGGCGGGGTGCGCCATCCATTCGGAACCAAGCTCGGCCATCGCGCTTGCACCCGCAAGCAGGCTCCGCTGCATTTCATACGCTTCGTATAGCACTCGGTTCACGCCTCCCCGGCAGGGGTACTTAGATGGCGGTTATAACGCCGCAATGCAACAAACGACCAAATGCATATTTGGTTGAGGGGCGTGCGGTTGCTATCTGTACGTTCATGGCCCGCATTCCAGAACCGCTGCCCCCGCGTGGGGAACGACGTCGCATCGGCGAACTCCGCCTGATCTGGGGGATGGCGATGCGCTATCCCGGGCGGATCGCCGCCGCGCTCACGGCCTTGATCGTGGCGTCGGCGGCGACGCTCGCGATTCCCTACGGCTTCAAGCGCGTGATCGATCGCGGCTTCGCGGCGGGCGGGTCGCC
The DNA here is from genome assembly GCF_035317925.1 of Sphingomonas sp. Lineage (GTDB taxonomy): Bacteria > Pseudomonadota > Alphaproteobacteria > Sphingomonadales > Sphingomonadaceae > Sphingomonas_I. The sequence goes on along the minus strand of NZ_DATHFV010000124.1, from coordinate 896 downwards.
GCACGGCGTCAATTCCTCCTTCCACTATCTGCTGATGATCGTGGTCGTGCTGGCGATCGCGACCGCCTGCCGTTTCTATTTCGTGTCGTGGCTGGGCGAGCGCGTCGTCGCCGATCTGCGCCGCCGGGTGCAGGCGAACCTGCTGACGCTGGCGCCGCGCTTCTTCGAGGAGAACCGGCCATCGGAGATCGCGTCGCGGCTCACCTCCGACACCGCGATCATCGAGCAGATCGTCGGTTCGACCGTGTCGATCGCGCTCCGCAACATGTTCACTGGCATCGGCGGGATCGTCTATCTGTTCATCCTCGCGCCCAAGCTGGCGGCGTTCCTGCTGCTCGGCATCCCGCTGATCATGGGGCCGATCCTGATCCTGGGGCGGCGCGTGCGCGGCTTCAGCCGATCGTCGCAGGACAAGATCGCCGAGGTCGGATCGATGGTGTCGGAGACGCTGGGCGCGATGAAGATCGTCCAGGCATTCGGCCAGGAGAGCCGCGAGGCTGAGCGGTTCGGCACCGCGGTCGAGAATGCCTTCGCCGCGGGCAAGCGCCGCTTCACGGTGCGCGCGATCATGACCGCGATCGTGATCGGCCTGATCTTCGGGTCGATCACGATGGTGTTGTGGGAAGGCGCGACCGACGTCGCCACCGGCAAGATCGGCGGCGGCACGATCGCGGCGTTCGTGCTGACCGGCGGCTTCGTCGCGGGCGCGTTCGGCGCGCTGACCGAAGTCTATGGCGATCTGTTGCGCGGTGCGGGCGCGGCGGCGCGGCTGGGCGAGTTGCTGACGGAAAAGCCCGAAATCGCGGCGCCGGCCAAACCCCAGGCGCTGCCCAATCCGCCGCGCGGGATGCTCGCCTTCGACCATGTCGAATTCCGCTATCCGACCCGGCCCGAAG
>NZ_DATHFV010000123.1:0-9426 GCF_035317925.1 Sphingomonas sp. | reverse complement strand
TGTCGGGCGGCGAAGGCTTCAGGATGGCCTGAAACTGGTAGTAGTGCTGCAGGCGCATGGGGTTTTCGCCATAGCGCCCGTCGGTCGGCCGGCGCGACGGCTGCACATAAGCGGCTTTCCACGGATTGGGCCCGAGCGCGCGCAGCGTGGTCGCCGGGTGAAACGTGCCCGCGCCCATCTCCATGTCATAGGGCTGCAGGATGACGCAGCCCTGCGCGCTCCAATAATCGTGGAGCGTCAGGATAAGGCTTTGAAAGCTGAGCGGCTTGGCGTCGGCCAAGGAAAACTCCGAAAATCACGTTGAAATGGGACCAGCGGCGTTTGGCGGAGCCTTGCGCGAGGGTCAAGGCGAGGGGATAGGGAGCCGATGCTCCGTCTTCGCTTCCTCGCCCCGCTTTTCCTCCTGGGCGCCGCGCCCGCACCATTGCCGCAGGCTCACCCCGCGCTCTGGAAGCTGGCGGATGCCGACACCACCATCTGGCTGTTCGGCACGATCCATATCCTGCCCGCCGGCACCAACTGGATGGATCCCGGCATCAAGCGCGCGATCGACGGCTCGCAGTCGCTGACGCTGGAGGTCGTGCTCGATCAGGATCCGGGCAAGGTCGCGACGATCCTGATGACGCTGGGCGCCGCGACCGGACTGCCGCCTTTGTCCGAACGCGTGCCGCCCGAAAAGCGCGCGCAACTCGCCGCCCTGGTCAAGGCGAGCGGCTTTCCGCCCGCCTTCCTCGACGGGATGAAAAGCTGGGCGGCAGCGATCATGCTGACCGGTGCGGCGCTCCGTCAGATCGGGGTCGACGCGGCTTTGAGCCCCGGCGTCGAACCGCAACTGACCGCCTTGTTCCGCGCCTCCGGCAAGGACGTTGACGGGCTCGAAACCGCCGAAGCGCAGCTCGGCTTCTTCAACCAATTGCCCGAAAGCGCCCAGCGCGCCTTCCTCGTCTCGACGCTCGACGATCCCGCCAAGGCGCGCGCCGATTTCCACGCGATGCTCGACGCCTGGAGCAAGGGCGATCCCGCCGCGATCGAGAAGACCTTCGCCGACGATCCCGAATTCACGCCCGCTTTGCGCGACTTGCTGATCCGCCAGCGCGATCACAATTGGGCCGAGGAGTTGGCCGACCGGATGAAAAAGCCCGGCACCGTCTTCGTCGCGGTCGGCGCGGGGCACCTGGTTGGCGTGGATTCGGTCCAAAAGATGCTCGCCGTCAAGGGTTTGAAGGCCGTTCGGGTACAATGATTCCCCTCCCGCTTGCGGGAGGGGTTAGGGGAGGGGAGTCGCGGTTCCAATCGCGGGCCAGCCAATCCGACCTGCCCCTCTCCCGACCCCTCCCGCTGGCGGGAGGGGAGAAGAAGGGGACTCAGGTTGCGCCTTTCCCCCTCTTCCGCTACAGGCCGCCGCTTCCCGCCGGACATCCCTGGAGGCGGCGGGTCCATCAACTAGCGAACTGGAGACATGATATGAGCGATTTGCTCACCTTGTCGGCTGAGACGCGCGAACGGGCAGGCAAGGGAGCCTCCCGTGCCATGCGTCGCGAAGGCCGCGTCCCCGCCGTGGTTTACGGCAACAAGCAGGAAGCCCTGGCGATCCATCTCGAAGAGAAGGCGCTGGTCAAGGCAATGGCCAACGGCCACTTCATGAACACCGTCGTGATGATCGACGGCGTCGGCGAATTGGTCCGTACCCTGCCCAAGGACGTCCAGTTTCACCCGGTCACCGATCGTCCGCTGCATGTCGATTTCCTGCGCATCAGCGAGCACACCACCGTCCACGTCAACGTGCCGGTCGTGTTCATCGATGAAGAGAAGGCGCCCGGCATCAAGCGCGGCGGCGTGCTCAACATCGTGCGCCACGAGCTGGAACTGATCTGCGATGCGGCGGAAATCCCCGATCACATCGACATTTCGCTCGACGGTCTCGACGTCGGCGCCTCGATCCACATCAGCAACGTGACGTTGCCGCAGGGCTCGAAGTCGGCGATCGACGATCGCGATTTCACCATCGCGACGATCGTCGCGCCGTCGGCGCTCAAGTCGAGCGACGGCGAGGGCGAAGCCGCCCCCGAAACCGAGGGCGAGACGCCCGAAGCGTAACGGCTTATGGCCCTCCTCTTCACCCCGAAGGGGAGGGCCTTACCTTCGATGCAACTCTGGATCGGCCTCGGCAATCCGGGCGCGGGATACGCGCTCAACCGGCATAATGTCGGCTTCATGGCCGTGGACGCGATCGCCGAAGTCCATGGCTTCGATCCGTGGAAGAAGGCTTTCCAGGGCTGGGCGTCCGCCGGCCGCATCGGCACCGAGCGGATATTGCTGCTCAAACCCGCCACCTACATGAACGAAAGCGGCCGCGCGGTCGGTGAGGCCTTGCGCTTCTACAAGCTCGATCTCGACGCGATCACCGTCTTCCATGACGAGCTCGATCTCGATCCTTTCCGCATCAAGGTGAAGACCGGCGGCGGCGCGGCCGGCCATAACGGCCTGCGCTCGATCGACGCGCATCTTGGTCAGGATTATCGCCGCGTCCGCATCGGCATCGGTCATCCCGGCCACAAGGATCGGGTCCACGATTATGTGCTCGGCAATTACGCCAAGGCCGAGATGGACGATCTCGTCGATATGCTCGGCGCGGTCGCCGCCGAAGCGCCCTTGCTGGCCGCCGGCGACGACGTGCGCTTCATGAACGAGGTCGCGCTGCGTTTGGCCTAGAGCCTGATCGTTATCGGTGGAAGCGTTGCACGCTACCGCTGATGATGTGAATCAGGCTCTATCCAAAGGTCAGCCGCGCGGACCCTCGACCGGTTCGGTCAGCACGCGGCCATTTCCATCGGCCTTTGCCTTTCGCATCAGGCGATCGGCTCGATTTAACAACTCCGCCTCGCTCAGCGTCGCCCGCGGGGAGACGATCAGCGCGCCCATGCTGCAGGACAAGGGAAGGCCGGTCTTGGCGAGCATCGTCGTCAGGCGCTCATGCAGCCCATGGACGAGCGCTTCGGAACCATGTCCAGGCGATGCACTCAGCAGGAACCCGAATTCGTCGCCGCCCAGACGGCCGACCAGATCCGATCCCCGGATCGCGCTCATGGCTTCGCGGGCGAAGCTGCGCAGCGCACCGTCCCCCGCCGAATGGCCATGAATCGCGTTGATTTCCTTGAACCCGTCCAGGTCGACACAGGCGACCAGCAGGCTCTGCCGCGCGCGCCGGGCGGCCGCGAGATGCCGCGCGGCGGCGGCCTCGAACGGCACCTTGTTCAGGACGCCCGTCAGCCCGTCATACATCGCCCGGTGATCCGCGGCGTCATAAGCGCGGCGATAGGCGGTGATGATCAGGGCGAGGAAGATGTAGGTCGCCGTGCGGACCAGCGCATTGGTCGCGGTCGCCACGCTCAATGGGCTGGAAGAGACCAGAACGTCCGGCAACAACGCGACGAAGGCGGCGACGATCGCGAACAGGATCGCCCACCAGCGGCCGAGCCCCCAGCAGGTGATGCAGAGCACGGGCACATAGAGCGGGACAAGGCGCAGGTCGGCGTGGCGCGCGGCGCCGTCCAGCAGGACGACCAGCGCCAGGCAGGCAAGCCCGCCCAGTGACGCGACTATTGTCGACAGCCGGGCAAGCCGCGCCATGGCACGGGGCAGAGGACCGTTGAAACGGTCATCGTCATCCCGCATCGTATCGGTTGCCCCATAGTCCCACGGCGCAACCCTAATCCGATAACCGCCGGCTGCCTATCCTGAGCTCCGTCGGGCCGCCGAAATTGTCGCCAAAATGCACTTATTTTGCCGAGGCTTGGCTCACTTTGCGGCCGAGCAGGATCATCAGGACGAGCGCGATCAGGTTGGTCGCGGCCTTGAAGACGATGTCCTCCAACGCCGCGCCCTGAAAACCGACCGAGGTCGCCAGCATCGCGCCGGTCAGCGTGCCGAAGAACAGGCCGAAGCTGTGCCGCTCGGTCCAACCGGGATTGGCGCCCCACCGCGGCAGCGCGAGCAGGATGGCTGCCATCAGCACCAGCCCGGCGGCGAACACCGCCGGCGCATTCAGCTCGGGGTGGAGACCGAAGGCCAGCACCACCATTCCGAACCAGAGCGTCGACCAGACCGCGCCGCCCAGGCCGAGCACGACCGGTCCGGGTAGGGCGGCCGAGCCGAGGAAGCGCGGCGGGAATTTGATCGCCCATACGAACAGGGCCGCGATCACCGCCAGCGCGCCCGCGAATTCCGCCGGCGAAGGATTGTAGATCGGCAAATGGAACGTCTGCACCCGTGCAATATGCGTCCAGCCGAACCAGGCCATCATCGATCCGATCGGGAACAGGATGCCGACGATCGCCAGCCCGGTCTTGCTCAGCCAGGTCTCGGTCTTGCGGTCGGGGAACACCATCTCCGCGACCAAAGTCGGCATCAGCACCACCCACACCGCCTCATAGGCCAGCGCCCACAACGCATAGACATAGTTGATCCCGCCCGCGCGCGCCCATTCGACGCCCTTCAGCTTGATCACCAGCGGCGCGAAGCTGGTCTGCTGGATCACGAATTCCTCGGCCACCGCGATGATCAGCCCGAACAGCAGCAGGCTGCCCCAGCCGAGGCCGAGCTTGCGCGCCAGCGCGCGCAGCATCAGCGCGCTGCCGCCCCACACGATCGTCTCCATGAACAGGATCGGCGGAAAGCCGATGATCGCCGACAGCCGCGTGCCGCCGAGCAGCAATTCGGTGAAGCAGGGCGCCAGCACCATCACCAGCAAGGCGGGCGCTATCGCCGAAAAAAAGCTGCGTTTGCGGTCTGCCACGGCGGCCATTGGACATCCTCCAACCAAGTATGTAATCTGTAAGTATCTTAGCTGTGAGATAAATGCAATGACGAAACGGGCATCGGACGGCGCGGCGGAATCGAACCGCCTGCACCGCGAGCTGGCGACGGCGGTGGTGAGCTTTCACGAGGCGGTGGCGCGCGCGGTCGGCATGACCGCGGCCGAGCGCAAATGCGCCGGCCTGCTCGCCGAACGCGGGCGGATGACGCCGGGCGAACTCGTCCACGAAACCGGCCTCACCAGCGGTGCGATCACCGGCATCGTCGATCGCCTGACCAAGGCCGGCTTCGCCGAACGCGTCGCGCACCCGACCGATCGCCGCAGCGTGATCGTCGAGGCGCGCCGCAGCGACGAATTGTTCGCGATGTTCGGCCCGGTGTTCGCAACCCTGAGCGCGGCGATGGACAAGCTCGACGCGCGCTATTCGGACGCCGAGCGCGCCCTGATCCTGCGCCACCTCGCCGACACGATCGCGATCCTGCGCGCCGAAACCGGCAAGCTCCTCGCCGCCCCGGCGATTGGCAAGCGCCCCGCCTGACCCTATCGCTGCATCATGACCTCACGCAGCCTGTTCGCAACCCGCTTCTACGAAGGCGCGCTCGATGACGATGCGCTGCTGGCGGAGCTCGACCATAGCTGCCGTACGCTGGCGGTAGACGATCGCGCCGGCCAGGCCTGGTCGAAGGAACACGGCTATCGCGGCTACACCTCCTACGCCTCGCTCAACGACCTGCCCCAGCGCGACCCGACCTTCGCCGATCTGGTCAAGGCGCTGAACCGCCACGTCGCCGCCTTCGCGAAGGATTGCGGCTTCGATCTTGCCAAACCGCTCAAGCTCGACAGCCTGTGGGTCAATGTGATGAAGCGCAGGGGTACCCATTCGGGCCATATCCACCCGCACAGCATCGTCTCGGGCACGATCTACATCGCCGTCCCGCCGGGCTCGGGCCCGCTCAAGCTGGAAGATCCGCGCCTGCCGCTGATGATGGCCGCGCCCCAGCGCCTGCCCGACGCGGCGCCCGACCTCCAGACCTTCGTCTATGCCGAACCCAAAGCGGGCTCGATCTTCCTGTGGGAAAGCTGGCTCCGCCACGAAGTGACGGCGAGCGACGCCAAGGACGAACGCATCTCGATCAGCTTCAACTATCGGTAAAGCGGGCGATGCCGCGCCTGATCCTGTTCAACAAGCCCTATGGCGTGCTCTCGCAGTTTACGGACGAGGGCACGGGGCGCCCGACGCTCAAGCCGTTTATCGATCTGCCCGGCGTCTATCCGGCGGGCCGGCTCGATTTCGATAGCGAAGGGCTGTTGCTGCTCACCGACGACGGCCGGCTGCAGGCGCGGATCGCCGATCCAAAATACAAGACGCCGAAAACCTACCTGGTTCAGGTCGAAGGCGACGCGCACGACGCGGCCCTCGATCCGCTACGCCAAGGCGTACATCTGAAAGACGGCATGACCCGCCCGGCAGAGGTCGAAGCGATCGATCCGCCCGATCTCTGGCCGCGCGATCCGCCGATCCGCGTCCGCAAGAGCATCCCCGATTTCTGGCTCCGGCTGACGATCACCGAGGGCCGCAACCGCCAGGTCCGCCGCATGACCGCGGCGATCGGCCACCCGACCCTGCGGCTGGTCCGCTGGAGCATCGGCGCGTGGACGCTCGAAGGCATCCCGCCGGGCGAATGGCGCGAGGTCGAAGGGTAGAGAAGGATTACCCCTTCTTCCCGTTCAACGCCGCAGCCGCGCGGATCAGCGCCACCAAAGCCGCCTCGTCGATCGCCTCACCCTTGGGGAAATCGATCGCACGCCGCACATTGCCGTCGAGGCTCGAATTGAACAGCCGCGCCGGATCGTCGAGCGCGGCCCCCTTGGCAAAGGTCATCTTGACCACCGCCTTGTAGGTCTCGCCGGTGCAGATCATGCCGTCCTGATACCAGACCGGCACCCCGCGCCATTTCCATTCCTCGATCACGTCCGGAAGGGCCTGCTTGATCAGGCCGCGTAGCCGGGCGAGCGTCTCGCCCCGCCAGTCGCCCAGTTCCTTTATCCGCGCGTCGATCTTTTCAGACGGCGTTGGCTCACTGCTCATGACACTTCTCTCTTTCGGCGCCGGCCGGCGGCATAAGGCAGCACGAACATGTACAGGCCGCTGAACAGCAGCAGGAACAAGGGCGGCAGCGGCGAATAGGTAACCCACAAGGGCGGTTCGCCTTTGATCCGCACCGCGAAATTGGCGATCACCGTCAGCGTGAAGGCGATCGACAGCCAGCGATGGCTCTGCCTGATCCATAAGCTCCAGGTCATTGTACCTCCTGTTGAAACGCTCGGCGAAGCTCAGTCCCGCGCCACGACCTGTTCCAGCTTGGCCAGGAAGTTGCGCCAGCCGATCTTGGCGCCCTGATAGGCCTGCTCCTGATCCGGCCGGAAACCGGTCTGCTCCATGCGTAGATGCGTGCCCGCGGCGGTCGGGGTGAGTGTCCAGGTGACGACGCTTTCCAGCCCCATCGCACCCCATGTGTAGGCCAGGCTGCTGTGCGGCTCGACCTCCAGCACCCGGCAATCGACCGATCCCCAGTCGCCCCGGAACGTGAAATCGTGATCCACCACCGGCGCGAAGTCGCTCTTCATCAGCCAGTCTTCGATCAGATGCGGCTGCGTCAGCGCGCGCCAGATCTTTTCCGGCGGGTAAGCGATCTCGCGTTCGACGACGACGGAGCGCGTCTCGGTCATTGATCCATCCTCTTCAGCAAATCCTCGAGATGATCGAACCGGCCTTCCCAGAAGCCCGCCATCTGCTTGGTCCAGTCGACCAACGGCGCCAGCGCTTCGAGCTGCGCCGTGTAATGGGTCTGGCGCCCCGCATGGCGGTCGCGCACCAGCCCGGCGCGCTTGAGTATGCCGAGATGCTTGGACACCGCCGGCTGCGACACCCCGGCGAGCGCCGTCATCGCCACCACCGTCTGCTCCCCGTCGCGGCACAGCCGCTCGAAGATCGCCCGCCGCGTCGGGTCGGCGAGCGTTCGGAACAGCAGGTCAGGTGTGTGCGGCATCGGGACTCATAACTCGTTGGCTATGGCTATTCCCATAACCAGCGAGTTATGATTGAGTCAAGCGCGCGGGCGCGCTCGCCGCCCTTCCTCAGGCCGGCTCCGGCACGCGCTGCTGCACGATCCCGCTCGCAACCTTGCCGTTCACCTCCGCCAGATGGTCGAACCGCGCCTCGTAATGCGCCATGCCCTGGCTCAGCGACCGGAGCTCGGTCTCCAGCCCGTGCAGTTCGGCTTCGGGCAAAGTCAGCGCGATCCGGTCCCAGCGCGACCAGCCGTCGAGCGGCTCGATCCCCAGCATCTGGCCGCGCCGGCTCGTCGCCGCCGACGTGATCCGCGACACCGCGTTGCCCGGCGCGTGCACGATCACCTGCGCGATCGGCTCGAGCAGATAGGGCGCGGCCGCCGCCAGCGCTTCCGCCATCGCGATCCGGCCGGCGGTGCGGAAGGCGAGCTCGGAGCTGTCGACGCTGTGGAACGATCCGTCGGTCAGCGCGACCGCGACGTCCACCACCGGAAAGCCCATCGGCCCGCTCGCCATCGCATCGCGCACACCCTGTTCGACGGCGGGAATCCATTGCCGCGGGATCGCGCCGCCCGTGATCTTGTCCTCGAACCGGAAGCCTTCGCCGCGCGCCAGCGGCCGGACCTCGATGATCACATCGCCGAACTGACCGTGGCCGCCCGATTGCTTCTTGTGGCGGCCGTGCTGCGTCACCGTCTTGCGGATCGATTCCTTGTACGCGACCGCGGGCGGGCTCGACGATACCGCGACGCCGTAACGCCGCTTCAGCCGCGCCAGCACGACGTTCAGATGCTCGTCGTTCAGCCCGTGCAGCAATGTCTCGCGCGTCGCCTCGTCGGTGCCCCAATGCAAAGCGGGGTCTTCCTCGATCAGCCGGTTGAGCGCGGTCGACAGGCGCACATCGTCCTTATGATCCTTGGCCGCGATCGCCAGCGCGCAATTGGTCACCGGCCGCTCGGTCGTTTGCGCGGCCACCGGTGCCCGGCCCGTGGTGCCGAACCGGTCGCCCGCCTGCGCCGTGTCGATCTTGGCGATGCCGATCATGTCCCCCGGCGCGGCGCGCGCGATCTTGATCGTCTGGCTGCCCTGCAGCGCGAACAGGGATCCCGCCCGCGTGCGCGCCCCGTCGCAGCCGACCAGTTCGGCCCCTTCGGCCAGCGGCGCCCCGAACACGCGCGCGAACGCCAGCCGGCCGACCGCGCAGCCATGCGATATCTTGAATATCTCGGCGGTAGCACCCTCGATCCCCAGCCGCTGCGCGGTCGTGGCCGCCAGCGGCGTATCGTGCCGCAGCATCTTGAGCAGCCGGCCGATGCCGAAGCCGTTCTGCGCCGATCCGAACAAAACCGGCGCGATCAGCCCTGCCGCCGTTTCGCGCGCGAGATCGCCGAAGATCGTGTCGAGTTGCGGCGCCTCGTCGATCAGCAATTGTTCGAGCAGGGCATCGTCATGATCGGCCAGCTGCTCGAGCATATGGAAGCGCGCCGCCGCCTCGTCGTCGCGAAGATGCGCGGCGAGCGGCACCCGTTCCGACCGTT
>NZ_DATHFV010000122.1:0-9884 GCF_035317925.1 Sphingomonas sp. | reverse complement strand
AGAGGCAGCGAAGTCTTCGACTAACAAGGCATCCGAGAGCTTCGCGCCGGTCGTTCCCCGTGCGTTGCCGCACGGAGATGGGCTTGGTTCCTCTGCCCGGGCCCGGATCAGTGAACGTGAAATGTGTACACGTTTTGTTCTCTTTTGTCAAGTCCGGAATGACCGCTAGCCGAGCATGTGTCCTACCTCCGCCAAATCGGCTCTCAACGGGGGCGTCGCCTGCTCCACCAGCGAGCGCACAATGCCGCCGCTTCGCTGACTCGGGTGAAAGACGAAGTGGACGGGTATGGGGTCGGGTTCGAAATCCCTGAGCAAGCAGATCAGGCGGCCTTCCCGAATATCGTCGGCCACCTGATAGGATAAGGGATGGCAGATGCCATAGCCGCGACGGGCGACATCGAGCGCCGCCGCCTGGCTGTTGAGTGCAAGACGCGAACCGACCGCGACCGTCCGAAGTCGACCGGACGATGGCTGCGTGCGGAGCCGCCATACTTCACTGCCGCCGCCGACCTGCAGATCGATGCAGGCGTGATGGACAAGATCGCCCGGGTCATTCGGCATGCCGGCGCGATCGAGATAAGCGGGTGCGGCGCAGACCAGCCGCTGCACCGTGCCCAGGCGCACCGCGGTCAAAGCGGAATCCTGAAGATTGGCGATCCGCACGACCAGATCGACGCCTTCTTCCACCAGATCGACCATCCGGTTCACCACCAGCATGCGCGCGGTCACGCCAGGATGATCGTCAAGGAAGCGATCAAGGATCGGCATCACCTTGAAGCGGCCGAACAGCTCGGGCGCGCTGATCGACAATTTGCCGCTGAGCGGATTGCGGGAACGGTCGATCTGCGCGAGGCGGCCCAGCACGTCGCGATAGACCGCGATCTGCTCAACCCCCGCCTCGGTCAGCTTCAGGCTGCGGGTCGTGCGATGCAGCAGGCGTTCGCCGACGCGCGCTTCGAGCAAAGCCACGGCGCGCGTGATCGAGGCGGCCGAGCGCCCGAATCTGCGGGCGGCCCCTGCCAGCGATCCTTCGTCCACAACGGCGACGAATATCGCCATCGCATCAAGCCGGTCCATCGTTTCAAATCCTGCAAGGACAGATTGCAAGTTAGCAGACTTATTCCCGTTAGCTGCAATGATTAAATGCGTGAAGCGATAACGCAGTTTTGGGGACGCACGACATGATCACACGCAAAATCTGGCCGCTGATGCTGATGATGGCGGCAGCGGCCAATGCCGCGGTGCTGCCGCTCAAGCCGGGAAGCTACGTCCTGGTCGGCACATCCTGCCACGCGCCCGCTTTTGCCGCGACGTTCGACTATGACGGACACCGTTTCGCCTATCCGCATGCCAGCGATTGCCGATCGATCGTGCGCGCACATGCCGGCCAGACCTATCATGTCGACGAGACGTGCTCGGCTCTGGGCGACGGCGGTGCCGCCGCACCAACGACGACGTCGGCAACCTATACGATCCTGTCGCCGGCCCTCGTCCGTGTGCGCCAGGGGCATGCAAAGACCGAGACCGCCTATAAATGGTGTCCGGCGGGCGCGGGGAAATGATCAAGGACATCAGGCAAATCGACCCAATGCGCCGCAGGATGCTCGGCGGCCTGGCGATGGGCGCGATCGCGACGGGCCTCGCCGGGCCGACACGCGCGATCGCCGCAAAGGAAAAGGACAAGCCGATCATGGAAACCCATTTCCGGAATGTTCAGGTCGGTGACGTGAATGTCTTTTACCGCGAGGCCGGGCCGGTCGACGCGCCCGTGATCCTGCTGCTGCACGGCTATCCGTCGTCGTCCTTCATGTTCCGGGATCTGATCCCGCTGCTGGCCGATCGCTATCGCGTGATCGCGCCCGATTATCCGGGGTTCGGATATAGCGACGCACCGCCGCCCGAACGGTTCGATTATACGTTCGATCACCTGACCGACGTCATCGAGAGATTCACCGACGCGCTCGGTCTGAAGCGCTATGCGCTCTATATGCAGGATTATGGCGGCCCGGTCGGCTTCCGCCTCGCCGAACGCAGGCCCGAGCGGGTGAGCGCGCTGATCATCCAGAACGCGAATGCCTATGAGGACGGCTTCACGCCGGATCTGCGGCGCATCGTGCTGCGGCTGTGGACGGACAAAAGCGCGGAGGCGGTGGCCGCGATCCAGCCTTTGTTCGAGCTGCCGGCGACGCGCGGTCAATTCCTGGATGGCGAACCCGATCCGTCGCTGGTCAGCCCGGACGCATGGGAAGCGGCGCAAGCCGGCATGGAACGGCCCGGCAACAAGGCGATCCAGTTCGATCTGCAGGCCAATTATGGGAGCAATTCCGAACGTTATGCGGGCTGGCACAAGTATTTCCGCGGACATCAGCCGCCGACGCTTGTGGCGTGGGGCCAGGGCGACAAGGTGTTCGCGCCGGCCGGTGCCACCGCCTATCAGCGCGACCTCAAAAATATCGAGATCCACATGCTCGACGCAGGCCATTTCGCGCTGGAAGCGCATCACCGGGAAATCGCGGCCTTGATGCGCGATTTCCTTGGCCGCAAACTGGCCGCTTGAGCGAACCTGTCCCACCCTTGCCCGGAAGCGCGCGCGGCAAGCTGCCGCACGTGCCGGCCGCCTTCTTCGGCATCGTGCTGGGCCTGGCCGCGCTCGCCAATCTCTGGCGCGTCGGCCATGCGCTGTGGGGCCTGCCCGGCCTGATCGGCGAGACGCTGTTCGCCGGGGCCGCCTTTGCCTGGGTGGTGGTCGCGCTTCTGTACGCCGCCAAATGGTGGATCGCGCCGGATGTGGCGCGACAGGAGGCCGAACATGCCGTGCAATGCTGCTTCATCGGTCTCGGCGGGGTGACGACGTTGCTGATCGCGCAAGGCGCCCTGCCTTATTCGCGCGCGGTCGCGATCGCGCTGTTCACGTTGGGCTCGGCGTTCACACTGGCGTTCGGATTGTGGCGGACCGGGCGGCTTTGGCGCGGCCGGCGCGCGCCGGAGGCGACGACGCCGATCCTCTATCTGCCGACCGTGGCGGGCGGGTTCGTCGCCGGCACCACTGCGGCGGCGCTCGGCTGGAGCGACTGGGGCCAATTGGCGTTCGGCGCCGCCTTCTTCTCGTGGCTCGCGATCGAATCGGTGCTGCTCCATCGCCTCTACACGGCGGACGAAATGCCGCCGCTGCTGCGGCCGACGCTCGGGATCCAGCTCGCCCCGCCCGCGGTGGGCGCGGTCTGCTATCTGGCGGTTGGCGGAGGCGCGGGCGACCTGCTGGGCCACGCTTTGATCGGCTATGCCTTGCTGCAGGCGCTGCTGTTGCTGCGGATGGCGCGCTGGATCGGCGCGGCACCGTTCGCGGCCTCTTATTGGGCGTTCACGTTCGGCGGCGTGGCGTTCGCGACGGCGGTCGCGAAGATCGACCTTGTCGCGCCGACCCCCGCCATTGCGTTGCTGGCGCCGATCCTGTTCGCCGGCGCCAATCTGCTCGTTCTGGCGATCGCGATCGGCACGCTCTGCTTGCTATTGGGTGGTCGGCTGCTGCCGAGCACCGTGCCGGTCGGTCCGCCGAAAACGACCGGGTCGTGACCCCGTTCGACGCGCACGGCACCGCGCGCGCCAAGCCTTACGTCAGACGCCATCCACTTCGACGATTTCCGGGCGCGGATCGCGTCCGCTGCGACATGAAACGGGAGCTATAAGAGATGATCGCCAAGTCGATGCGCGCCGCGATGCTGGACGGGCAGGATGGGCCTTTCCGGATCGTCGAGATGGCGCGTCCGGTCGCGGGGCCCGGCGAGGTGCTGGTTCGAATCGCCGCGAGCGGGGTCAATCCGCTCGATCTCAAGATCCGGGCGGGGGCGGCGGGTCATGCGCGGCACGCGTTGCCGGCAATCCTCGGCATGGACCTCGCCGGAACCGTCGAAGAGGTCGGTGACGGCGTCGACGGTTTCCGGCCAGGCGACGACGTCTATGGCATGACCGGCGGCGTCGGCGGCATCCAGGGTTCGCTCGCGGACTATGCGGCGGTCGATGCGCGGCTGCTGGCGCCAAAGCCTACCACCCTGTCCATGCGCGAGGCCGCGGCGCTGCCGTTGGCCTTCATCACGGCATGGGAGGGGTTGGTCGATCGGGCGAAGGTTCGGCCCGGCCAGCGTGTTCTCGTCCAGGGCGGTGCCGGGGGTGTCGGCCATATCGCGGTGCAGATCGCAAAGGCGCTGGGTGCCAATGTCTATGCCGTCGACGGCGCGGCCAAGGCGGCGTTTCTGCAGCGCCTTGGCGCAACCCCGATCGACCGCGAAGAGAGCGTCGAAGCCTATGTCGATCGCCACACGGACGGTCGCGGGTTCGACCTGGTTTACGACACGGTCGGCGGCGCGGTGCTCGACGCGAGCTTCAAGGCGGTCGGCCGGTTCGGGCATGTCGTGAGCAGCCTCGGCTGGGGCACGCATGCCCTGGCGCCCTTGTCGTTCAAGGCCGCGAGTTATTCAGGCGTATTTGCACTCCTCCCGCTGCTGAGCGGCGAAGGCCGCGCGCACCATGGCGGCATCCTGCGCGAGGCGACGCGGCTGGCCGAGGCCGGCGCGATCAAGCCGAATGTCGACGCGCGCCGGTTCGGTATCGACGCGGTTGGCGATGCCCATGCGACGATCGCTTCGCGTACCGCAACGGGCAAGATCATAGTCGATATCGCCGAATAAGCGGCAACGTCCCCATTCTATCGCTGCACGACGGCACCGATCTGGCCGGCCTTCCCTTCCGCTATGACAAGGTATTTGCGCGGCGCGGTGTCCGAACCTTCGACGATCTGACGGATCGGGCCGACCGTATCGACGATCGCCGCGCCGGCCGGATTGGTCGTGAAGGATGCTAGCGGTTCGAGCGTGCCGCCTCCATCCGGCATGGTTGCCAGCGCCAGGACATAAGCTGCTTCGGGGCAAGCCCGGTAACCGCCGCCTGCAGCACCTGAACCAGGCCCTGATCGTACAGGCTGACACTCGTCAGCGCGCCGCCGGAGGCAGCGACAGATGTCAAAGTCAGATGCGCGGCCTGACCCGCGACACCGAGCGGCTGGAGATTCTGGAGGCCGTCGCCCGACGGCACGGCGTTCGGGACATAGACCAGAGCCTGCGGCGCCTGCCCGATCGGAACGGTCGCGATCAGGCGGTTGGTCAGCGTATCGATCACCGCCAGCCTGTCGTCATTTTCGAGACCGACATAGACCCGCGTGCCGTCACCCGACGGCCAGATGCCGTGCGGCAGCTTGCCGACCGGGATAGTGGCGACTTTGGCGAAATCGCCAGTGCGGAAGACCTGCACCTCGTTGAGGCCGCCGACCGTGATGTAGGCGAACTGGCCATGCGCATTGCGCACGAAGTTGACGTGGTTGGTGATCGGGCCGGTATCGAGCGTCTTGAGGATGGCGAATGGTGGCCTGGCGGAGAAGGCGACGGCCTTGCCGACGTCCTTCAGCGTGAACCACACCTGATCCTCGTCCGGGGTCGCGGCGATATTCGGACAGAAGGGGCTTGGCTGGGCGACCTGGCCGACGATCTTGTGGTCGGCGACGGCGACGACGACTGTGACCGGATTGAAGGACGAGCAGATATACGCATAGCGCCCATCCGGCGAGAAAATCGTCATACCCGGGCCGGCCGGTGTCTTGATCCGGGCCCGTTCCTCGAACGTCGCCGCATCGATGACCGAGATATAATCCTCGCCACGAACCGTAGCCCAGACCTCGCGTCCGTCCGGCGTGAAGAACGCCTCGTGCGGCGATCGGCCGATATAGGTGGTGTGCTTCACCGCGTTGGTCGCGGTATCGATGAACGTCACCGAGTTCGAACCGATCGAGACAACCGCCAGCGTTCGGTGATCGGGCGAGAAGCCCATACCATGAACGAGCACCTGACCCTTGTAGAGCGGACTGAAATTGCCCGGTTGCGGATCACCCAGCCGGATCAGCCCAAGCAGCCTGTTGTCGACCGGATCGGTAACCGAGACGGTGTTGGAGAATTGCTCGGCGGCATAGACGCGGTCGCTGTGGCTGATCCTCACGTCGGGCGATGCGGCTGCATCGGGTGCCTGCCCCGCCCATGAGGCCGAGCAACCGCATGTGCCAAGAAGCACGGCGATAGGTACGAAATGCTTCATGTCACTTCTCCTGTCCGGCCTGCATGCCGACATGATCGGAACTCTTGTGATCAGGCTGGGTCGGTGCCGCGATGGACGGCGGCAGCGGCTGACCGAGCGCAAGACGCATTGCGGCGATTTCCTGCTGCTGATCGACGATGATCTCCTGCGCGATCCGCTTGAGCTGCTCGTCATGGCCATAGCGCAGTTCCGCGACCGCCATGTCGATCGCGCCCTGATGATGCGGCACCATCATTTGAACGAAGTCGCGATCCACGTCGCCCGTGGGCCGCACCATCATTCCGGCATGCATTTCGGCCATCGCCCGATCCGTATCGGCAACGAAGCCTTGCGCCGCGCCATCAGATTTGAAGGCCGCCGGCGCGGCAGCCAGGCCGGGCAACGCCAGCGACCCGGCCAGTACGAGGGGCCAATAGCGAGGGCGTAGGCGCATATATCACCTCTTGCGACAACGAATGGCGGCCAATGATCAGCTTTCCTCGATCTGGCGATCCGCCTCGCTGCTGATCGCAACCTCCAAGAAATCCAGTTCCTCCTGCAGGATCAGGAAGGAATCCGCGCCGACGCGTTCCTGGGTGCGCAATTCCTCCAGCCGCTTGCGCTGGCGGCGCATCGCGGCGAGGCCGAGCTTGCGCTTTTCGTGCAGCGGCGCGCAATGGATCGGCGGCGTGACCGCATCGCGCGCGACCCCGAAGCCCCAGCGCCAATAGTCCGCCGCGGGGCCGGTCTTGCCGTCGAGCGTGGCCAAGGCCGCGGACAGCATGTCGGCGCGGGCAGTGGCCAGTTCCTCATCCAGCCCGTCCTCGCCATCCAGCTTGAGCAGGCGGACGAGCGGCGCGAGCGTGAGGCCCTGGACGATAAGCGTCGTCAACACGACCGCGAAGGCGGTCAGTACGATCAGGTCGCGCTGCGGAAAGGCGGCGGGCAAGGCGAAGGCGGTGGCGAGCGTCACCAGGCCGCGCATGCCGGACCAGCCGATCAGCACGCCCTGGCGCAGGCTCGCCGGCTTGAAATCGCCGCGCAGCGCCCGGAAACGATGCGCGAGGCGGTTGTAGATCAGCACCCAGCTCATCCGCACCACGATCAGGCACAGGATCACTTCGAGCGCGAACCAGGCCGCCTGATGGAGCCGGTCGGGCGCCATCCCGCCGACGATGGTGCGCGCCTGCAGGCCCATCAGCAGGAAGGCGAGCACGTTGAGCAGGAACACGACCGTTTCCCACACCGCGAAGCTGTGGATCCGCATCCGTGGCGGGGTGGTGAGCCCGGCGGTGCGCGCGATCGTCATCGCGAAGGCGACCAGGGTCAGCACGGGCGACAGGCCGACATGATCGGCGATCACCCAGATGCCGAAGCAGGTCACGAATTCCATGAGATTGCCGCCGAGCGTGCCGGCGACGAACGGGGTTATATAGCGGAGGACTCTGGCGAGCAGGATGCCGGCCACTATCCCGCCCGGCGCCGCCAGCCCCAGCCGCACCGCCAGGCCGGTGTCGATCCCGCCATGCGTCTGGATCGAGATCGCGGCACCGAACAGGAGCAAGGCCGCCGCATCGTTGAGCAGGCTTTCTCCCTTGAGCACCGTGATCGTGCGGCGCGGCATGCGGACGCTGGAGAGGACGGCGGTGGCTGCGGCCGCGTCGGGCGGGGCGACGATCGCGCCCAAAGCGAGCGCGGCATAAAGCGGCAGCCCCGCCAGCGCGACGCCGAGCCACGCGACCGCGCCCGCGCTCAGCAACACGGCGACCACCGCGAGCGCGAACAAGGGCCGCCACAGGCGCCAGACCGCGCGCACCGGGAAATCGTAGGCCGCATCGACCAAAGCCGGCGCGATGAAAAGCGCGAGCGCGATCTTCGGATCGAAGGTGATCCGCGGCACGCCCGGAATCAGCGCGAGCGCGACGCCCGCCGCCGCGAGCATGGTCGGATAGGGAATGGCGAGCCGCCGCGAAACCTGCAGCAGCAGGATCGCGGTCGCGAGCAGCGCAAGCAGGCTTTCGAAGAAGCTCACGCGCGCCAGTGTAAGCGAACCGCGCGGAAACGGAATATCGGTCAGGCCGGGCGATCAGCGAGTTCGACGTGGAACCAGATTCCCCTTGGCCAGTTTTGCGACCGAGGCCGGCCTTCAGCTCCCCGCTCGCCGGCCACGCATTGAGCCCCGTCGCCTCCCCTAAGTGGCCGGCGGGGCTCTTTCGCGTCAGGGCTCCATCCAGGCCTGACCGTCCGGCACGAGACAGAAGAAGCGGGATTCCCGCGCGCGGGAATGAGGGATCGGAGGCCTAGGCCGCCCGGCGCAGATCGGGCCGCTTGACCGGGAAAGCCTGTCCCAGCCGCTCCACGACCCAGGTTCCGGGCGGGAAAGGACTATCCAGCGGGTCCGCGCGCCCCAGAAACGGGATCGAACAGGCGGCCGCGCATCGGTAGTCGGTCATCGCATCGCCCACGAACAGGCAACGCGCCGGATCGAGGCGATAGGTATCGAGCAGTTTTTCGACGATCGGTTCCTTGCGCCGCGGGGCGCCTTCGACCGAGCGGAAATAATGGCCGAGCCGCTTGCGGACGAGAATGATAGCGAGCTCGTCATGGGGCGTGCCGGACACGACGTGGCTGGGAATGCCGACCGAGCGGAGCTCCTCCAGAACGTCGATCACATCGGGCAGCAGCGGGCTTTCGACAACAACATCGAGCACGAGGTCGCCCAGCCGCGCGCACCATGACGCCACGTCTTCCGCCGACAGGGTGACGCCAAGCAGTTCGCGATGGAATTTTGGGATCTTCTCGTACCGGGTTTCGCCCGGCACGGCGCGTTGATAGGCCTCGACGGCGGCGCGTACATCCTCGCCGAAGGGCCGGTAGAGCTCGCCGAAGGCATGGACCTTCGCATCGACCGAGTCGGCAATGACCCCGTCGAAATCGAAGAAAACGCAATCGAGCCGCGCAAGAGACAGGATCGGCATAGCTGGTTCCAGTCGATCGGGAGTTCCGATGGGCGCGGAGCTTGCAGCAACCATGGTTAAAGGCCCGCTAATGGCGCGTTGAGGGACGATCGGGCTGGAACGGTCCGTCCGTCCGCTCAACGCGCTTGCCATCTTTTCCCGATAGGCAGATCGTCCCGATTCCGGGCGGGTCCTTTGCCGAAGAGCGTGGGGTAAGCAGGAGGAGAGCGAGATGGGTGAGACCGTCCACGGCACAAGAGCCGTTGCGATCGTCGGACCAGCGGGCACGGGCAAGACCAGCCTGGCCGAAGCCATGCTGTTCGCGGCGGGTGCGATCCCCCGATTGGGCGCGGTCGATGCCGGCAGCACGATCGGCGATGCGAGTCCCGAAGCGCGGGCGCGATGCGGATCGACCGAGCTCAACCTGCTGCGCTTCGACTGGATGGGCGATACGTTCGCGCTGATCGACGCGCCCGGTTCGTCGGGCTTCGCGGCGGATGCGGAGCGGGCGCTGGCGCTGGCCGACCTCGCCCTGGTGGTGATCGATCCCGATCCGGCGCGGGCAGCCTTGGCCGAGCCGACGCTGCGGCGGCTGGAGGCTCTGGGCCTGCCGCATGCCATCTTCGTCAACAAGATCGACCAGGCGCGCGGATCGATCGAGGATCTGCTCGCGGCGCTTCAGCCGTTGAGCGGCGCCGCCCTGGTGGCGCGGCAGATCCCGATCCGGGCGGGCGAACGGGTGGCGGGGTTCGTCGATCTCGCGCTCGAACGCGCTTATCATTACCAGCCGGGCAAACGGTCGGAACGGGT
>NZ_DATHFV010000121.1:0-11459 GCF_035317925.1 Sphingomonas sp. | reverse complement strand
CCTTGTTCGCGAGCAACGTGTGCATCGCATGGCCCCATTCGTGGGCGTAAGTCGTCATCCCATCATATTTGTCGCTCAGGTTGAGCAGCAGATAGGGGTGCACGTCGTAGGCCGAGCCCGCCATGTAGGCGCCCGATTGCTTGCCCGGGCGCGGGCGCGGATCCATCCATTTGTTCGCGGTCGATTTGGCGAACAAGGCGCCGTAATCGGGCCCGAGCGGCTTGATCGCGGCAAGCGTCAGCGCCCGCATCTCGTCCAGGGAGAAGGTGCGGTCGAGCTTCACCAGCGGCGGATAGATGTCGTAATAAGCGATCTGGTCGAGGTTGAGCATGCGGCGGCGCAGCTCGAAATAACGGTGCAGCACCGGCAGGCCGTTGTTCGCCTCCGCCACCAGCGAGCGATAGACGCCTTCGGGAATGTTCGGGCCGGACAAGGCGGACGCCAGCGCGGTCGGATAGTTGCGCGCCTTGGCCACGAACATCTCGCCCTTGGTCTGGCTCGCCAGCGCCGCACCGAGCGAATTTTCGAAGCTGTGGTAGCTCGCCCAGAATTGATCGAAGACGAGCTTGCGGTCGGCGCGGTTGGGCGCGGTGCGGTAGAGCGTATAGCCCTGGTCATCGAGCACCGCCTTGGTGCCGTCGGACAAGGTCACGGTCGGACGCGGAATGTCCGACGAGACCAGCTGGACGCGGATGTCGCCCGGACCGCTGAGCGGGGTCTGGCTCGATGCGAGCAGCGACTCACCCTCGGGCGACAAGGTATGCGGCGCCTGGCGCACCACGTCTTGGAGCTGAAAGCGGAATTTGGCGAGGCCAGGATCGGCGGCGAGATAGGCCTCGACCTTGGGCGCCCCCAAAGCGAGCAGCTCCGGATTCAGCCACGATCCCGCCTCGCCGTAGGCGGTGACGAGGTCGGTCGCCTGCTGGCGCCGCTCCTGATTGGCCGCGACGCGCAGATCCTCGTCGCCCTTGAGGTTGGCATAGACGGCGACGCGCGCCAGCCTGAGCCCGATATCGGACTGCAGCTGCAGCACCGCCTTCAGCGTGCCCGCGCCCTCGCCCAGCCGCCCCTTATAAGCCGCGATTTCAGGCAGGCGCGCGGCGACGGCGGCGCGTTCGGTCGCCCAGGCGGCGTCATTGGGATAAAGATCGGTCAGGTCCCAGGCGGCGGCCGCGCTCGCAAGCTCGGCGGCATTCACGCCGGTCGCCAGCGCGAGCGTGCCAATCGCGGCGGCCGAGATCATGGCCTCGCGGCGGGAAAGGTCTGTCATGGATTGCCCCATCTGTCAGGATCGCCCACGGATGCGGGCCTGGAACCGGTGTAAAGCGTAAAGCGGGAAGCGCCGCTAGGGTGCTATGGTCGTTCGCAGCGCAGCTGTGTCCCCCCATTGCACCCGCATGGGCGCTGGCCATATTATGCGCGGGGGCTGGCTCGTTGAGGCAGGGGCGAACGATGGGCATGAGACGGCAAATCATGGCGGCGACGGCGCTGACGGCGCTTCTGCTCACCGCGTCCTGCAAACGCGTGGTGACCGAGGGCAAGGCGGTCGCCGCCGCGCCCAAGAAGAAGCAGTTGCCCAAACCCTCGCCGACCGCGCATCTGATCCAGCTGCCAGACAGCGCGATCTTCGTCGAACGCGGATCGACCGAGGAGGCGCTCGCCGCCTTCCTCGGTTCCGACGCGCCCGCGCCACACACATTCCGGTTCATGGGACCCGAATTCGAACCGTGGCAGAGCAAGCCCAATCCGGGAACGTTACGCACGATGTATGCGGTCGCGCAGATATTGCGCGCCTATCCGCACAGCCAGGTCACCCTGATCGGCCACACCGACAATATCGGCCCGGCCCAGAAGAATTTGCGCCTGTCACAGGATCGGGTCGACCGCATGGCCGAACTGCTCGTCCATGGCGGGATCCAGCAACGCCGCATCACCGCGATCGGCCACGGCATGGGCGATCCGATCGCCGACAACGGAACGCCCGAAGGCCAAGCGCGCAACCGCCGCATCGAGCTGGTCGTGACCGCCAAATAAGAGGCCGCCGAGTCGCCTCCCTTCGCGACTCGCGAGCGCGGGCATCGCCCCGAAAATTGCCGCAAAAAGCGGCACACCGTCCCTTCATTGCTGCGTTTGCGGGCAGATTTTCGCGCATGCAGCAGAGGAATCGCCGCGCGCCTTGCGCGAGCGCGGATGGCACGCTTATTGAAAGCGAAAGCCACCGGATGGGGAGCGGGTTTGCGTGAAGAAGATCGAAGCGATCATCAAGCCATTCAAGCTCGATGAGGTGAAGGAGGCGCTGCACGATGTCGGCGTGTCCGGCATCACCGTGACCGAAGCGCGCGGCTTCGGCCGCCAGAAGGGTCATACCGAACTCTATCGCGGCGCCGAATATGTCGTCGACTTCCTGCCCAAGGTGAAACTGGAGGTCGTCGTCGACGATCCCCTCGCCGAGCGCGTGGTCGAGGCGATCCAGAATGCGGCGCAGACCGGGCGCATCGGCGACGGCAAGATCTTCGTCACCACCATCGATACGGCGGTCCGGATCCGGACCGGGGAGAGAGACGCCGACGCGGTCTGAAGATCGCGGAAAGGCAGGCATTGCAATTCACGGGGCGGCCTTCTGCGCCGCAACGGATTTTCACGGGGAAGGGCTTTTCAATGGCGAACAAGGCGTCCGACGTTCTCAAGATCATCAAGGACAAGGAGATCGAGTGGGTCGATCTTCGCTTCACCGATCCCAAGGGCAAGTGGCAGCATCTGACGATGGTGTCTGGCGTGGTCGGCGAGGATGAGTTGAACGACGGCTTCATGTTCGACGGTTCGTCGATCGAAGGCTGGAAGGCGATCAACGAATCCGACATGATCCTGAAGCCGGACCTGGACGCGGTGTGGGTCGATCCGTTCTCCGCAACGCCGATGCTGATCCTGGTGTGCGACATCGTCGAACCCTCGACCGGCGAGCTTTACAGCCGCGATCCGCGTTCGACCGCCAAGCGCGCCGAAGCCTATGTCAAGACGATCGGTGTCGGCGACACGGTCTATGTCGGCCCCGAAGCCGAATTCTTCATGTTCGACAATGTGCAGTTCGATACGACGTACAACGAGAGCTACTTCAAGATCGACGACATCGAGCTGCCGACCAACACCGGCAAGGAATATGAGCAGGGCAATCTCGGCCACCGGCCGCGCGCCAAGGGCGGCTATTTCCCGGTCGCGCCGGTCGACAGCGCGGTCGACATCCGCGCCGAGATGGTTTCGACCATGCTCGAAATGGGCCTGCCCTGCGACAAGCACCACCATGAGGTGGCGGCGTCGCAGCACGAGCTCGGACTGACCTTCGGCACGCTCGTCACCACCGCGGACCGCATGCAGATCTACAAATATGTCGTGTGGCAGGTGGCGCAGGCCTACGGCAAGACCGTCACCTTCATGCCGAAGCCGATCGCCAAGGATAACGGCTCGGGCATGCACACCCACATGTCGATCTGGGACAAGGGCACGCCGCTCTTTGCCGGCAACGGCTATGCCGGCCTCAGCGACATGTGCCTCTATTTCATCGGCGGCGTGATCAAGCATGCCAAGGCGCTGAACGCCTTCACCAACCCGACCACCAACAGCTACAAGCGGCTGGTACCGGGTTACGAAGCGCCGGTGCTGCTGGCCTACTCGGCGCGTAACCGCTCGGCCTCGTGCCGTATCCCGTACGGCGCCGGCGCCAAGGCGAAGCGCGTCGAGTTCCGCTTCCCGGACGCGATGGCCAATCCTTATTATTGCTACGCGGCCCTGCTGATGGCGGGCCTCGACGGCATCGAGAACAAGATCCATCCCGGCGAGGCGATGGACAAGAACCTCTACGATCTGCCGCCCGAGGAACTGAGCCTGGTGCCGACCGTCTGCGCGTCGCTGCGCGAAGCGCTCGACAGCCTGACCGCCGACCATGCCTTCCTGCTCAAGGGCGGCGTGTTCACCGAGGACCAGATCGAAAGCTACATGGAGCTCAAGTGGCCGGAAGTCGCCCGCTGGGAAATGACCCCGGCGCCGGTCGAGTTCGACATGTATTATTCGGCCTGATCCTTTCCAGGATCGGAGCAGGAACGGCCCGGGGGGAAACCTCCGGGCCTTTTCTTTTCTAAGCCCAGTCGATCGGCTCGACCCGGCGGATGATCAGGCCCCACGCCACGATCCCGGCCAGGCTGACGCCCGCCGCGATGGCGAAGGCGAGGCTGAACTCGCCGGTCTTGTCGACGACGTAACCGGTCACGATCGGCGCGACGATGCCGGCGGTGTTGCCGATGCAATTCTGCACCCCCATCCACTTGCCTGCCGCGCACGGCCCGCCCAGCGTCTGCCCGATCGGAAAGATCGTCGCGCTGTTCATGCCGAAGAACAGGCCCGAGCCCAGCAAGGCCGCGACCGCGATCGTCGGCCCGGCAACCGCGCAGACCAGCATGCACGCGGCGATGCCGATATGCGCGGCGACGGTGAAGCTCTTGCGCACGCGCGTGCTGCTCGCGCCCGCCGCCATCCAGCGGTCCGCGATCAGCCCGCTCGACTGCACGCTGATCGCATAGATGACGTACAGCACGGCCCCGAGCTCGCCCATCTCGGACAAAGTGAAGCCGCGCGCCTTGACCAGATAGAGCGGCAGCCACGAGATGACGAAATAGAGGCTGTAATTGTGCGCGAAATGGCCAAGGCTCGCGCCCCAGCATTCGCGCCGGCCGAGAATATTCAGGAAGGCCGGCGGCGGCGCCGACGCATCCGTCACCGCCCGCGCCGAAGCCTCGCGCGTCGCTACCAGCCACGGCAGCAACCACAAAGCCGAGACCAGCCCGAACAGCACGAACACCGGCCGCCAGCCAAAATGCGCCATCAGCATTCCGCCCGCGAACGTCCCCACCGCCGGCCCGAGCGCCTGACCGATCCCGATCGTCCCGTTGGCACTGCCGAGGCGCTCGGCCGGCAATTCGCGCGCGAGCAATTTGGCGTTGCACGGGAAGGTCGCGCTCTCGCCCATGCCCAGCACGAGGCGCAGCACCAGCAAGGCGGTGAAGCCTTCCGCGAAACCGGTCGCGATCGTCGCGAGCGACCATAAGCCGACCCCGATCGCGAGCGTCCGATAGGGATTGATCCGTTCGGCCAGCCAGCCCGCGACCAGCTGGAACGGCGTATAGGTCCAGAAGAAGGCGCTCAGCAGGATGCCGGTCTGCGTGTTGGTCAGCCCCAGCTGATCCTTGATCAGTGGCGCTGCCGTCGCGAGATTGCCGCGGTCGACATAGTTGATGAACATGCCCAGCGCGAGCAGCCCGATCACGCCGAAGCCGATCGCCTGGCGCGGCGGCGCGATTTGTCCGCGGCTCGCGATATCCATCTTCGCCTCTCCCCCTCCTGTTGCTAGGGTGCCCCCAACACCCGCCCGGCACAATGGGGCCGGAACGGCCCCCTTGGGAGAGGACATATTTGATGCGTCTGCTGATTGCTCTTGCCGCCTGCGCGCTCCCCGCCGCCGTGGTCGCCCAATCGCTCACCGCGACCAATTACAGCGTCGATGAGCCGATGCCGCGCCCGGCCGAAGCCAGATTGGTCTGGTCCGACGAATTCGACGGCAATGCGCTCGACCTGACCAAGTGGAGCTATGACGGCTCGCGCAACAAGGCCGGCTGGTACAATGGCGAGCTCGAATATTATGGCGCGCGGCCCGAAAATGTCCGCGTCGGCAACGGCCAGCTGATCATCGAAGCGCGGCACGAGACGCTCAACCCACGCCAATATCCCGATTATGGCGGGCAGGCTTATACCTCCGGCAAGATCATGACGCGGGGCAAGGCGTCGTGGACCTACGGCTATTACGAGATCCGCGCGAAACTGCCCTGCGCGCGCGGCACCTGGCCCGCGATCTGGATGATGCCCGAAGCCGGCGGCGCCTGGCCCGACGGCGGCGAGATCGACATCATGGAGCAGGTCGGCTCGCAGCCCAACGTCGTCCACGGCACCGTCCACAGCGCCCTGTTCGTCCACACCAAGGGCACGCAGCGCGGCGCCGAGAAGCTGCTCGCCGACAATTGCGACGCCTTCCATGTCTATGAACTCGACTGGCAACCGGATTCCTTGCGGATCGGCGTCGACGGGCGCGCTTATATGAAGGTCCTCAACAACCAGCCCGGCGGGCGCGGCGCGTGGCCGTTCGACGCGCCGTTCCACATGATCCTCAACTTCGCTTTGGGCGGTCCCTGGGCCGGATCGAAGGGCATGGACGACGCCGCTTTGCCGCAGCAGATGCTGGTCGATTATGTCCGCGTCTGGCAGCGCCCGCGCTGAGGCTACGACCGTCACCCTGAACTTGTTTCAGGGTCTATCGTGCCACAGGCGCGGGCGTGCGGATGATAGATGGATGCTGAAACAAGTTCAGCATGACGGATAAGGAAACTTAACTCATCATTTAATCTTCTTGCACGTATCGCCGCGTCGCGTTACTTAAGTGCATGCTTAACGAATCACGCATCGATATCATGTTCGACGCGCTCGGCGATCCGACCCGGCGCGCGATCGTCGCGTTGCTCGGGCGCGGGCCGCGGCCGGCGGGCGCGCTCGCCGAACCGCTCGCTATTTCGCTGCCGGGCGTCGTGCAGCAATTGCGCGTGCTCGAGGGCAGCGGGCTGATCCGCACCGAGAAGGTCGGCCGCACGCGCGTATGCCATCTCGAACCCGCCGCCTTCCGCACGCTCGAAGCGTGGATGGTGTCGCGCCGCCAGCAATGGGAACGCCAGTTCGACCGGTTGGGCGATGTGCTTGCAGATCAGAAGAAGGAGCAGACAGGATGACCGGGACCAGCCACGACAGCTTCACGATCGAGCGCCATTACGACGCATCCCGCGCCAGCGTGTTCGACGCCTGGGCCAAGCCCGAATTGCGCGAACGCTGGTTCGCGGGCGGAGAGGGTTGGACCGTGCTGATCCGCGAGCAGGATTTCCGCACAGGTGGGCATGAACGGGTCAGGGGCCAGTGGCAGGACGGGCGGACCAGCGATTTCCGTTCGACATATCACGACATCGTGGACGGTGAGCGGATCGTGTTCGTCTACGACATGTATGTCAGCGACGAGAAGATATCCGTCAGCGTCGCCACGGTAGAGCTTTACGACGACGGCGGCGGCACGCGCATGCGCTACACCGAACAAGGCGCCTATTTGGAATATGCCGACGATGGCTCGCGCGAGCAGGGCTCCAATTTCCTGGTCGATCGCCTCGGCGCGTTCCTTGAGGGCCGACCGCTTCCCACACCGGTCGGCTGTGGCGTCCGGTCGGAAGACGCCTGAAGCCCGATGCCGCTAGCGCAACGATCCGCACGGATCGTTGCGCTTTCCGCACTTTGCCCTTTCCCGGAAGAGTCGCAGGGTTGCGATACCCGAACGACTCACCAATCCGGAGAACGCACCATGCCTTACGTCACGACCGCAGACGGGACGGAGATCTTCTACAAGGATTGGGGGCCCAAGGATGCCACCCCGATCGTGTTCCATCACGGCTGGCCGCTGAGCGCCGACGACTGGGACAATCAGATGATGTTCTTCCTAGGCGAAGGCTATCGCGTGATCGCGCACGATCGGCGCGGCCATGGCCGTTCGACCCAGACCGATACCGGCAACGAGATGGACACCTATGCCGCCGACGTGGCGACTTTGACCGACCACCTCGACCTCAAGGGCGCGATCCATGTCGGCCATTCGACCGGCGGCGGCGAGGTGATCCATTATGTCGCACGCGCCAAGCCGGGCCGGGTCGCAAAGGCGGTGCTGATCAGTGCGGTGCCGCCGGTCATGCTCAAGTCAGACAAGAATCCGGGCGGCCTGCCGATCGAAGTGTTCGACAATTTCCGCGAGCAGACCGCGTTCAACCGCGCCCAATTCTATCTCGATGTCGCCTCAGGACCGTTTTACGGTTTCAACCGGCCGGGCGCGAAGCCGATCCAGGGCGTGATCGACAATTGGTGGCGCCAGGGCATGATGGGCGGCATCAAGGCACATGTCGATTGCGTGAAGGCCTTCTCCGAGACCGACTTCACCGAAGATCTGAAGTCGGTCGACGTACCGGTGCTGATCCTGCACGGCGACGACGATCAGGTCGTCCCGATCGCGGATTCGGCGGAGATCGGCATCAAGCTGCTCAAGCACGGCTCGATCAAGATCTATCCCGGCTACCCGCACGGTGCGTTCACGATCCATGCGGACGTGATCAATCCGGACCTGCTGGCGTTTTTCCAGAGCTGAGAAGCACCAGTCCCCGCCCGTCACCCCGGACTTGTTCCGGGGTCCACCAGGCCACACGCGCAAAGCTCGCGGATGGGTGGATGCCGGAACAAGTCCGGCATGACGGGCTAAGGCCTAGCCTCTTTTGAAAAGCCGCCCCAAAAACGACCGGTCCGCCAGGATCGCCTTGGCCGCATTATGCCCTGGCGCGCCGGTTATGCCGCCGCCGGGGTGCGTGCCCGCGCCGCACATATAGAGGCCCGAAATCGGCCCGCGATAGGCAGCGTTGCCGAGGATCGGCCGCGCCGACCAGAGTTGATCGAGCGACATCGCACCGTGCATGATGTCGCCCCCCATCAGCCCGAACTTGCGCTCCAGATCGAGCGGCGAATGAATCTGCCGCGCGATCACGCTCTTGCTGAAGCCCGGCGCCCATTTCTCGACCGTGGCGACGATCAGGTCGGCGGCTTTCTCGCGCTCGTCGTCCCATGACCGGCCGTTCGGCAGCTCTGGTGCGAATTGCTGGCAGAACAGGCTCGCGACATGCTGGCCGGCAGGCGCGAGGCTGTCGTCGACGGTCGAGGGGATCAGCATCTCGACGATCGGGTCTTTCGACATGCCGGTCGCGCGCGCATCGGTGAAGGCCTGGTCCATATAATCGAGCGTCGGCGCGAGGATGATGCCCGACTTGAGGTGATCGCCCGGCTCGGGCCGGGCGGTGAAGCGCGGCAATTCCGACAAAGCGACGTTCATGCGGAACGTGCCCGATCCGACCTTGAAGCCCTTGGCCGCGCGTAGGAAGCTCGGATCGAGATCCTTGGGATCGATCAGCCGATCGTAAAGCAACTTCGGCCCGACATTGGCCGCGACAATGCCCGCGCGATGCTCGCTGCCATCCTCCAGCCGCACGCCGACGACCGCGCCCTGTTCGACCAGCACGCGCGCCACCGGCGCGTCGGTCAGGATCTCGACGCCCAGATCCTCGCACGCCGCGCGCATCGCCTGCGTGATCGCGCCCATCCCGCCGATCGCATGGCCCCACGCGCCCTTGTTGCCGTTGACCTCGCCGAAGACGTGGTGGAGCAAAACGTAGGCCGATCCCGGCGTGTCGGGGCTGGCATAATTGCCGACCACCGCGTCGAAGCCGAACCCGGCCTTGACCGCGTCGCTCTCAAACCAGCCGTCGAGGAAGGTCCGCGCCGATTTCGTGAACAGGTCGAGCACGTCGCGCTGCTTCTCGATCGGCATCTTCGCCAGCCGCCCGCCCTGCTTCGCCGCCGCGAGCAACGCCGCCGCGCCGCCGCCGGCATTGGGCGGGATCTGCAGCGCCAGATCACGCAGCACGTCCGCGACGCCGTCGAGCATCGCATAATAAGCGGGCAGCGCCTTGGCGTCGGCTTCGCTGAACTTGGCGAATTCGGCCTGCGTCTTCTCAAGCCCGCCACCAACGAGCAGATAACGCCCATCCGGCTGCGGCAGGAAATTGGAATAAGGCCGGTCGAGGATACGAAGGCCGCGTTCGGCCAGCCCCATGTCGGCGATCACCTTGGGCTGGAGCAGGCTGACCGTGTAACTCGCGGTCGAGTTGCGGAAGCCGGGATGGAATTCCTCGGTCACCGCCGCACCGCCGGCGATATGGCGCCGTTCGAGCATCCGCACCTTCAGCCCGGCCCTGGCGAGGTAGAAAGCGCAGGTCAGCCCATTGTGGCCGGCGCCAACGATCAATATTTCAGGCTTCACGAACGCTCCGATCCCGAGGATTTACCCGTGTATCAATTCGACATCGCCGCCGGAAGCAAGGCCGAGCTTTATCGCGACCTGCAAAGCGCGCTCGACGGCCTGACAGCGGGTGAGCCCGACGCAATCGCCAACATGGCCAATGCGGCGTCCTTGCTGTGGGAATATCTGCCCGATCTCAACTGGGCCGGCTTCTACCGCAATATCGGCGGCGAGCTCGTGCTCGGGCCGTTCCAGGGCAAGGCCGCCTGCATCCGTATCCCGTTCGGTTCGGGCGTATGCGGCGCGGCGGCGGCGGCGCGCGAGACGCAATTGGTCGAGGATGTCCACGCCTTCCCCGGCCATATCGCCTGCGATGCGGCGTCGGCGTCGGAGATCGTGGTGCCGATCGTCGTCGATGGCGAATTGCTGGGCGTGCTCGATCTCGACAGCCCGCATGTCGGGCGGTTCGATGCGGAGGATCAGGCCGGGTGCGAGGCTTTGGTGGCGTTGCTGGGACCGCGACTGCGCTGAACCTACTTCGTCACCCCGGACTCGTTCCGGGGTCCACTTAGCCACACGCACAGCGCCTGCGGATAGGTGGATGCCGGAACAAGTCCGGCATGACGACGGCAGTTAATCCAGCAGCCCCGCGCCGAGAAGCATCAGCAACTTCACGTCCATGAACAGCCCCTGCGCGCGCTTGGCCGCGACGAAGGCGGGGACCTGCGTGATCGGCACGCGGTGGACGGTGATATTCTCGCCCGGTTCGCCGCCGCCCGGGCCGACCTTGGTCAGGCCGGTCGCGCGGATCAGGCAGAAGGTTTCGGAAACCATGCCGGGCGACGAGGCGAAGCGGCCGATGATCTCGATTGTGTCGGGCCGATAGCCGGTTTCTTCCTCCAGCTCGCGCGCGGCGGCGATCTCGATCTCCTCGCCTTCGGTCACGTCGCCGACCAGCCCTGCCGGCAATTCGAGGCACGGCCCGCCCAAAGGCACACGATATTGCTCGACCAGCAGCACGTCGCCATCGACCACCGCCAGGATCACCGCGGCCTGGATGCTGCGCGCGCGGCCGACATATTCCCACGTGCCCCAACGGCGCACGGTGATGTACTTCCCCTGCCACATGAGCTCGGGCACGCCGGGCTGGGGAATGCTCATAGCTGGATCAGCCGATCGGGCAGCTCGTTGGGATCGGTGCCGGTGCGGGGGAAATGCTTCGCCAGTACCGAGCCGATCCGTTCGATCGCCGCCGCCATGCCGTCGCCGGGCCGGTTGTCATGCATCGCCGCGACCAGAGCCGCCATCGCCTCGCCCCACTCCTCCTGCGGCGCCTTGGCGTGGATCGCCGCGTCGGCGACGATCTCCGCGCGGCGCTCGGCGAGGCTGAGATAGAGTAGGACGCCAGTCGTGCTGAGCGTGCGCTGCTCGGTGCCGGTGCGGAACAGCATGAGCGCGCGGCGGCGCACGCGGCGATGCTTGGTCGCCGCCGGCG
>NZ_DATHFV010000120.1:0-47552 GCF_035317925.1 Sphingomonas sp. | reverse complement strand
CCGACACGGCGGACGCTTTCTCGCCCGACATGATCATGGACGGCAATCTCGGCATGCCGTTCCTGCGCAACTGGGTCGTGACGTTCGACCTGAAGAACGGCCTCGTCTGGCTGGGCAAGCCGCCGGTGCCGCCCAAACCGGCGACACCGTTGGTCGGCTGAAGCGCGCCCCCGACGCTTCGAGGCGAATTGCCCTGCCGGAACATTTCGTGCACAATTAGCCCGTCTGAGAGGGGTTGGTGATGGCGACACGGATCGCGAGCGGCGTGAATTGGCGTGGCCAGATGCGGCATATCGGCCGGCGCGGCTGGGCGATGCTGAGCGCGCTCACCGTGCTCGCTTTCGCGTTGATGATCGGCTTCGCGCTTGCATCCTATTCGTCGACCGATCCGGCGATGAACACCGCCGCCGCGCCGGTTTTCCGCAACGTGCTCGGCCCGGTCGGAGCCTGGAGCGCAGACATCCTGCTGACCGCATTCGGCCTTCCCGCCGTGCTGCTGATCCCGCCTTTGGTGGTGGTTGCACTTCGGCTGTGGCGCGGGGTTCATCCCGGCCAGTGGAAGCGTGCGCTACCGATCACGATCATCGCGATGCTGCTCGGCGACGTCGCACTCGCGCTCGTCCATATCGGCCTGTCGAGTTCGCTGCCCGCCGGCGCGGGTGGGGCGATCGGGCTGGGCACGGCCAAATTGATCGACAACGGCCTCGACGCGCTCCAGCCGGGCTGGGCGGTCGGCATCCGCATCGCCAGCGTGCTCGTGCTCGGCATCCTCGCGATCACGATGGCCTTGTGGTCGCTCGGCCTCGATGCCGAGGAGCGCGCGGCCTTGTTCCGCCGCCGAGAGAAAGTGGCGCGCGAACGCGTTTCGGTGACGCGACCGCTGAAGCAGGCACTCACCCGCGCCCCGCGCAAGGAAATCGAGGATGACCTCGATGAGCCGGAGCCGCCGCGTCCGACCATCACCACGCCGGCCAAGCCGGCGCCGCCGAGCCAGCGCACGCAGCGCGAGCGCCAGGCCAAGCTCGATCTGGGCGATACCTGGATCCTGCCGACGCTCGATCTGCTCGGCGCGCCGCCGCCGCCGCAGACCGGCCAGCTCGACAAGAATGCGCTCGAGCGCAACGCGCGCCTGCTCGAAACCGTGCTTGAGGATTTCAAGGTGCGCGGCCGCATTACCGAGGTCCGCCCCGGCCCGGTCGTGACGATGTACGAGCTTGAGCCGGAATCGGGCGTCAAGGCGAGCCGCGTGGTCGCGCTCGCCGACGATATCGCGCGCAACATGTCGGCCTTGTCGGCGCGGGTCGCGACCATCCCCGGCCGCACCGTAATCGGGATCGAGCTGCCCAACCAGAAGCGCGAAAGCGTCGTCCTGTCGGAACTGATCGCGAGCAACCAGTTCGAGAATCAGGGACCGGGCAATCTGGCGCTCATCCTCGGCAAGAATATCGCGGGCGACCCGGTGATCGCGGACCTGTCGCCGATGCCGCATCTGCTCGTCGCGGGCACGACCGGATCGGGCAAGTCGGTCGGCCTCAATGCAATGATCCTGTCCTTGCTTTATCGGCTCACGCCCGATCAGTGCCGCATGATCATGATCGATCCGAAGATGCTGGAACTGAGCGTCTATGACGACATTCCGCACCTGCTCTCGCCGGTGGTGACCGAGCCCGCCAAGGCGATCCGCGCGCTCAAATGGGCGGTCGAGCAGATGGAAGATCGCTATCGCATGATGGCGACGATCCAGGTGCGTAGCCTCGCGTCGTTCAACGAGAAGGTGAAGGCGGCCAAGGCCAAGGGCCAGCTCCTCGGGCGCCGCGTCCAGACCGGCTACGACGCCGACACCGGCCAGCCGATCTATGAGGAAGAGAAGCTCGAATTCGAGCCGATGCCGATGATCGTGGTGGTGGTCGACGAGCTCGCCGACCTGATGATGACCGCGGGCAAGGAAGTCGAATTCCTGATCCAGCGGCTCGCGCAAAAGGCGCGCGCGGCGGGCATCCACCTGATCATGGCGACGCAGCGTCCGTCAGTTGACGTCATCACCGGCGTGATCAAGGCCAATCTGCCGACCCGGATCAGCTTCCAGGTCGCCTCCAAGATCGACAGCCGTACCATCCTCAACGAGCAGGGCGCCGAGCAACTGCTGGGCAAGGGCGACATGCTCTACGTCGCCGGCGGCAAGCAGATCGTGCGCGTCCATGGGCCGTTCGTGTCGGACGACGAGGTGCGCGCGGTCGCGGATCATTGGAAGGCGCAGCGTCCGCCCGAATATATCTCGGCGGTCACCGAGGAGCCGATGGACGGCGGCTATGCGATCGAGGGCGCGCCGACCGGCCCCGACGATCCCGAAACCGCGAGCTATCGCAAGGCGGTCCAGCTGGTGGTCGAGAACCGCAAGGCCTCGACCTCATGGCTGCAGCGCCAGTTGCGCGTCGGCTATAACGGCGCGGCGCGGCTGATCGAACGGATGGAGAAAGACGGCATCATCTCGCAGCCCGACCATGTCGGCCGCCGCGACGTGCTGATCGAACCGAGCGATCTGGCGAACTTCCTGTAAAACATGAAGCGCTTCCTGTTCGTATGCAGCCAGAACAAGCTTCGCAGCCCGACCGCCGAACAGATTTTCTCAACGCGGGATGGCATCGAGGTGGCCTCGGCAGGCACGAACAACGACGCCGAGAATCCGCTGACGGGCGAGCTGCTGGCGTGGGCGGACTACATATTCGTGATGGAGCGGTCGCACCGAGCGAAGATCCAAAAGCGCTTTCGGAAGGTGCTGAATGGCAAGCAGCTCGTCTGCCTGGATATCCCGGACGATTACGCGTTCATGGATCCCGAACTCGTTCGCCTGTTGAACGCCCGCATGGCTCGTTACCTGCCGCAGGGAACAGACGCGAAGGGCGACCGACAAGCGCTGCATTAGACCGCGATAGAAATAGGCCCCAGCCTGCGCTGGAGCGACGGTTGCGCGGGTGGATGGGCCCGCCTACCAGCCGCGCATGCTGCCCGCCCTCGCCCATATCGACGCCTGGATCTTCGATCTCGACAACACGCTCTATCCGGCGTCGGCGGACCTGTTCGGGCTGATCGACAAGCGCATGACCGCTTATGTGATGCGCATCACCGGCCAGTCGTTCGAGGATGCCTACAAGGTCCAGAAGACCTATTTCCGCGAGCATGGCACGACGCTCAACGGGCTGATGACCGATCATGGGGTCGATCCGCACCACTTCCTCGCCGACGTGCATGCGATCGAGATGGATGTGCTGCAGGAAGACAAAAACCTGATCGATGCGATCGCGCGTCTGCCCGGGCGCAAATTGATCTTCACCAATGGCGACGAGCCCTATGCGCGGCGCGTGCTGGCGGGGGTTGGCCTGTCGGAGAGTTTCGAGGCGATCCACGACATCCACGCCATGGCCTATCGGCCAAAGCCGCATGCCCATGCCTATGAGTCGATGGTCGCATCATTCGGGATCGACCCGCATCGCGCCTTGTTCGCCGACGATCTCGCGCGCAACCTGCCGCCGGCCAAGGCGCTGGGGCTGACCACGCTCTGGATCGACAATGGCTCGGAACAGGTCGGGGCAGACATAACCGACGGGATCGATTACCGGACCGGCGACCTGGGGCTCTGGCTCCACGAAATCTTGGGGGAAGAATGACGCTCGAAGCCACGATCGACGCCGCCTGGGAGGCGCGCGACACGCTCTCGACCGCAACCCGGGGCGAGGTGCGCGATGCGGTCGAGGCCGCGCTTGCGGGATTGGATGCGGGCACCTTCCGCGTCGCCGAGAAGAAGGGCGATGCCTGGACGGTCAATCAGTGGCTCAAGAAGGCGGTCCTGCTCTCGTTCCGGCTCAACGACAATGTCGTGGTCGATAATGGCACGCCCGGCGGCCCGGCGTTCGACAAGGTGCCGACCAAGTTCGCGGGCTGGGATGAAGCCCGTTTCCGCGCCGCCGGCTTCCGCGTTGTGCCGGGCGCGACCGTCCGTCATGGCGCGCACATCAGCAAGGGCGTCGTGCTGATGCCGAGCTTCGTCAATATCGGGGCTTATGTCGGCGAGAATACGATGGTCGATACCTGGGCCACAGTCGGCAGCTGCGCGCAGATCGGTGCGAACGTCCATATTTCAGGCGGTGTCGGCATCGGCGGCGTGCTCGAGCCGCTCCAGGCCGGCCCGGTCGTGATCGAGGACAATTGCTTCATCGGCGCGCGTTCCGAGGTCGCCGAGGGCGTGCACATCGGCGAGGGCGCGGTGCTGTCGATGGGCGTCTATCTCGGCGCGTCGACCAAGATCGTCGACCGCGCGAGCGGCGAAATCTTCATGGGCCGTGTGCCGCCTTATGCGGTGGTGGTGCCGGGCAGCCTGCCGGGCAAGGACGGCGGCCCCGGGCTTTATTGCGCGGTAATCGTGAAGCGCGTCGACGCGCAGACGCGCTCCAAAACCGGCATCAACGAATTGCTGCGCGACTGAGAGTCCATAAACGACACCGCTTTGGAGCCCAACGTCCCATTGGGCGCTAGCGCCCGCCCCCCGTGCCGCTTAGAAAAGTCGGCAATAATGTTTCGCGGGGACGCAATATGAAGACGATGCTGCGGGCGACGGTTGCGACTGTCGCGCTGGTGATGGCGCTCACGCCGGCGATCGCCGCCGACACGACCAAGCCGAAATACGGCCCGTGGGGCGTCGATTATGCCGACATGGACAAGAGCGTGAACCCGGGGAGCGACTTCTTTGGTTTTGCCGAGGGCACCTGGCTCAGGGACCACCCGATCGCCCCCGATAAGATCGGCGCGGGCTATAATTACGACATGCCCGACGATGCCGAGCTGCAGCTGCGCGAAATCGTCGAGGATGCCGCCAAACGCCCCAACGACGCGATCGCGCGCCAGATCGGCGATTTCTATGCGGCGTGGATGGACAAGGACGGGATCGAAAAGCGCGGGCTCGCGCCGCTCCAGCCCTATCTCGCGCATATCGCCGCGGTGCGAGACAGGAAGCAGCTCGTCGCGCTGATGGCAGAGCCGGGTTATGCCGCGCCGATCGACATCGGCATCCAGGCCGACGAGAAGGATCCGACACGCTATACCGTCGTCGCCAGCCAGGCGCGGCTCGGCCTGCCGACGCGCGATTATTACCTGCTTCCCGGCGCCAAGTATGAGGCCTTCCGCAAGGCCTATCGCGACTACATCATCCGGATCGAGACGCTCGCCGGAATTCCCGACGCGGCCGCCAAGGCGGACAGCTTCATCGCGCTCGAGACGCGACTGTCGCAGGATCAGTGGACGCCCGAGCGGCGGCGCGATCCGCAGGCGACCTACAACCCGATGACGCGCGCGCAGCTTGCGAAGCTCGCGCCCGAATTCGATTGGACGCCGACGCTGGCCGGCATCGGCCTGAGCAAGATGCCGATCGTCGATGTGAGCGAGCCGAGCGCGGTGGCAGCTGCAGGCAAGCGCGTCAGCGACGTGCCGCTGCAGACGTGGAAGGACTATATCGCCTTCCGCTTCATCAGCGATCATGCGCAATATTTGCCCAAGGCGTTCGATGACGCGCGCTTCGATTTCTACAGCCACACGCTGCGCGACGTGCAGGAACAGCGCGCGCGCTGGAAGCGCGGCGTGGAATTGCTGGACGCGGATCTGGGCGAGGCGGTCGGCCAGCTCTATGTCCAGCGCCATTGGCTCCCCGACACCGAGCACCAAGCCAATGAGCTGGTGAGCGACATGCGCGCCGCCTACGCCGACAAGATCGAGCACGCCCCGTGGATGGACATGGCGACGCGCAAGGAAGCGCTGGCCAAACTCGCGACGTTCGATCCGCGCATCGGCCATCCCGCCAAATATATCGACTATGCGAGCTTCCGGGTGAGCCGCACCGATCCGCTCGCCAATGCGATGGAATCGGGCCGGTTCGAATGGCAGTTGCAGCTCTCCCGCCTTGGCAAGCCGGTCGATCGGACCCTGTGGGACATGACCCCGCAGACGGTGAATGCCTATTACGATCCGACCATGAACCAGGTCACTTTCCCGGCCGCGATCCTGCAGCCGCCCTTCTTCGACGCGGCAGCTGATCCGGCGGTCAATTACGGCGAGACCGGCGCGACGATCGGCCATGAGATGGGCCATGGCTTCGACGACGAAGGCCGCCAGTTCGACGCGCAGGGCCGCCTGCGCGACTGGTGGACCAAGCCGTCCGCCGATCGCTACACGGTGCATGCGCAGATGCTGGCCAAGCAGTTCGACGCGTACGAGCCGATCCCGGGCGTCCACATCAAGGGCCAGCTCACGCTCGGCGAAAATCTCGCCGATCTGGGCGGGCTCGAGGCCGCTTATGCCGCCTATCATCGCTACGTGGCGCGACATGGCGAGCCGCCGGTGATCGACGGCTATACCGGCGATCAGCGCTTCTTCCTCGCTTATGCCCAGTCGTGGCAGGGCAAGCGCCGCGAAGGCGCGCAGCGCGCGGCCTTGCTGTCCGATCCGCACAGTCCCGACGCCTATCGCGTCAACGGCATCGTCCGTAATTTCGACCCCTGGTATGCCGCGTTCAGCGTCAAACCGGGCGATGCGCTCTATTTGCCGCCCGACCAGCGCGTCCAGGTCTGGTGAGCCCGTCCCGCGCCGTTTTTCCGATCCTTTCCGATGCGAGAGCCCTTATGAAACTGATGCTGAAAACCGCCGCCGCTGTGGCCGCTCTTACCGTCTTTTCGCCCGCCTTCGCCGCAGCCAAGCCCGTCTATGGCAGCTGGGGCTTCGATTATGCCGGCATGGACAAGACGGTGAAGCCGGGCGACGATTTCTGGGCCTTTGCCAACGGCACCTGGGGGCGCACCACCGATTTCGCGCCCGACCGCAGCAGCGCGGGCGTCAGCGTCAAGCTGGCCGACCAGGCCGAGATCGACGTGCGCGACCTGCTCGATGCTGTTGCCCGCGATCCCAAGGCGAGCGCGACCGACCGCAAGGTCGGCGACTATTACAAGGCCTGGATGGACACGGCCGCGATCGAGGCGGCGGGCACAAAGCCGCTCCAGCCTTATCTCGCGCGGATCGATGCGGTGGCGACGCGCGACGATCTGATCCGCCTGTTCGCCGCACCCGGTTTTGCCGCCCCCATCGATGTCGGCATAATTCCCGATTTCACGGATCCGACGCGTTATGCGGCGATCGCGACGCAGAGCAGCCTCGGCCTGCCCGACCGCGATTATTATCTGCTGCAGGGCGAGAAATATGACGCCATCCGCAAGGCCTATCGCGCTTACGTCGTGAAGATCCAGCAGCTCGCCGGCTTCCCCGATCCGGAAGGACGTGCCGACCGCATCATCGCGCTCGAGACCAAGCTCGCGACCGACCAATGGTCGCGCGCCAAGCGCCGTGACATCCAGGGTCTCTATCACCCGATGGAGATCCGGCCGCTGACCGCGCTCGCGCCGCAATTCGACTGGCCGGTCTATCTGCAGGCGCTGGGTCTGGGCGATGTCCCGACGGTGATCGCGGGCGAGACCACCGCCATCACCGCGGCGGGCAAGTTGCTCGACGACGTGCCGCTTTCGACCTGGAAGGAATATCTCGCCTTCCGCTTCGTCAGCGACCACGCGACCGACCTGCCCAAGGCGTTCGATGACGCACAGTTCGATTTCTACAGTCGCACGATGAACGACATCCCCGTCCAGCGCGACCGCTGGAAGCGCGGCGTGCAGCAGGTCAACGGCGCGCTCGGCGAGGCGGTCGGCCAAGCTTATGTGAAGCGCCATTATCCGCCCGAAAGCGAGCGGCAGATGGGCGAGCTGATCGAGAATCTGCGCGCGGCTTATGCCGACAAGATCGGTCATGCCACCTGGATGGACGAGGCGACGCGCACCGAAGCGCTCGCCAAATTGAAGGCGTTCGAACCGCGCACCGGTCATCCGATCAAATATATCGACTATTCGCCAATGGTGGTGAGCCCGGCCGATCCGCTCGCCAATGCGATCGCGGCGAGCGACTTCCAGTGGCAGCTGCAATTGTCGCGCTTCCCCAGGCCGGTCGACCGCAGCCTGTGGAACATGACCCCGCAGACGGTGAACGCTTATTACAGCCCGCTGGCCAACCAGATCACCTTCCCGGCCGCGATCCTCCAGCCGCCATTCTTCGATCCCCACGCGGACCCGGCGGTCAATTACGGCGCGATCGGGGCTATCATCGGCCACGAAATGGGCCACGGTTTCGACGATCAGGGCCGCAAGTTCGACGCGAGCGGCCATCTGCGCGACTGGTGGACCAAGGACACCGCCGACGCCTACACCGTGCACGCGCAGAAACTGGTCGCGCAATATAATGGCTATGAGCCGATCCCCGGCACCAAGATCAACGGCCAGCTCACGCTGGGCGAGAATCTGGGCGATCTGGGCGGGATCGAGGCCGCCTATCAGGCCTATCGCCATTATGTGTCACAGCATGGCGAGCCGC
This sequence comes from Sphingomonas sp., assembly GCF_035317925.1. Taxonomy (GTDB): domain Bacteria; phylum Pseudomonadota; class Alphaproteobacteria; order Sphingomonadales; family Sphingomonadaceae; genus Sphingomonas_I. Next base: position 39,098 of record NZ_DATHFV010000120.1, on the reverse strand, counting down.
CGGTGATCGACGGTTATACCGGCGACCAGCGCTTCTTCCTCGCCTTCGCCGAGGCGTGGCGGCAGAAGCGCCGCGACGGCGCGACCCGCCAGCAATTGCTGAGCGATCCGCACAGCCCGGCTTATTTCCGGGTCAACGGCATCGTCCGCAATTTCGACCCCTGGTACAAGGCGTTCGACGTCAAGCCGGGCGACAAGCTCTATCTGCCGCCGGACGAGCGCGTCCACGTCTGGTAAGGCTTTGAGAGCAAGCGGCGGGATGGTCTCCCGCCGCTTTTCTTTTATGTCCGGACCATGGCCTCGCACATGAACCGCGCCGACTGGGCGACCCTGCTGATCCTGTCGGTGCTGTGGGGCGGATCCTTCTTCTTCATCGGCATCGCGATCCATTCGATTGCGCCGATCACGCTCGTTCTGCTGCGCGTAAGCCTCGGCGCCGGCCTGTTATGGGCGTGGCGAATCATCCGGCGCGAGGCGTGGGTGCTGCCGCGTGCGGTGATCCCGGCCTTGTTCCTGCTGGCTTTGCTCAACAACGCCCTGCCCTTCATCCTGTTCGCGTTTGCGCAGCGGACGATCCCATCCGGCCTCGCCTCGATCCTCAACGCGACCACGCCGATCTGGGGCGTGATCGTCGCGCATCTCTTCACGCACGACGAGCGGATGACGCCGGGCAAGGTCGCGGGCGTGCTGCTCGGCTTTGCCGGCGTCGCGGTGATGATCGGCGCCGATCTGCTTGGCCAGATCGGAACAAACGTGCTGGCGCAACTCGCCTGCCTGGGCTCGACCCTGTCCTATGCCCTTGCGGGCGTGTGGGGCCGCCGTTTTCGGGGACTTGGCGTTTCACCGGTCGCGGTGGCGACCGGTTCGCTCAGCGCGGCCGCGATCATCCTGCTGCCGCTGGTGCTGCTGTTCGAGCCGCCCTGGCAGGCCTCCGCACCCGCGCCCCAAGCGTGGATGGCGCTGGCCGGCCTCACCTTCTTCTCGACCGCGATCGCCTACATCCTCTATTTCAAGCTGCTCGCGTCGGCGGGCGCGACCAACAGCCTGCTCGTCACCTTCCTGATCCCGGTGACCGCGATCCTGCTCGGCACGTTCGTGCTGGGCGAGCATCTAGCGCCACGCCATTTCGCGGGCATGGCGCTGATCGGGCTTGGGCTGGCGGCGATCGATGGACGCCTGCTAAGGCGGCGCTGATGCGCCGGATCGCCGCCCTTCTGCTCGTCTTTCTCGCGTGGCCGGCCGCAGCCGCGTTGCCGGTCGAGCAAGCGCGCGTGATCCGCACCTACCCACACGATACGACCGCCTTCACCGAAGGCCTGCTGATCCGCGACGGCTGGCTCTATGAAAGCACGGGATTCGAAGGGCGCAGCTTCATCCGCAAGAAGGTGCTCACCACCGGCCGCACCGTCCAGAGCATCGCGATCCCGCCCAATCTGTTCGGCGAGGGCATCGTCGATTGGGGCAACACGCTTTACAGCTTCGTGTGGCACGGCGGCAAAGGCTTCAAATGGACGCTGCCGGGGCTGAAAGCGGCGGGAAACTGGACCTATAGCGGCGAGGGCTGGGCGATGACCCAGGATGGCCGCCACATCATCATGTCCGATGGCACGCCGGTGCTGCGTTTCCTCGATCCCAAAACGATGCGGGTCGTGCGCCGCCTTCGGGTCACGGTGGAGGGCGCCCCGATCGCTTCGCTGAACGAACTCGAATATGTCCGGGGCGAGATCCTGGCCAATATCTGGCAGACCGCCATGATCGCCCGCATCGATCCGCATACCGGCAAGGTGAAGGGCTGGATCGACCTTACCGCCTTATGGCAGCGGGCCGGCACCGCGAACAGCAGCGACGCCGTCCCCAATGGCATCGCCTATGACAAGGCGACCGGAAACCTGTTCGTGACGGGCAAGGACTGGCCGTTCCTGTATCAGATCAGCCTGCCCGGCGGGCACTAGAGCGATTTCTAACCGGGTGGAATCACCCGGTGACTCGGAAATCGCGACAAATCAAAAACTGATCAGCCGCCGGCCTGCGCGATCAACGCCGCCGCCTCCGGCCCGCTCCAGTCCATGTCGCGCGCGATGCGCCACACCTGCTTGCCGTCGGCGCTGTAAAGGACCGTCGTCGGCAGCGACGACGCCTTGAGCGGGATCATCAATGCGCTGTTGGTATCCATCCACGGCTTGAGCGTCTTGAGCGGGCGTTTCTGGAGGAACGGCGTGACGACGCGCGCCCCTTCCAGATCCTCGTTCACGACCACGACCTGCAATTTGCCCGCCTCGCGCGCGGCAAGCGCGTCGAGCGTCGGCAATTCCTTGATGCACGGCACGCACCAGGTCGCCCACAGATTGACCAGCAAGGGCGTGCCCTTGAGATCGGACAATTTGGCGGGCTGACCATCCGCATTCCTGATCTCGACGGTCGGGATCGCCTTGCCCTTGTCGGACAGATCGGGGCCGGCGGGCGGCTCGACGGGCACGGGCGGTTGCACGGGCTGCGCTTGCGGCGCAGGGGCCGCTTGCTTATGGCAACCGCCGAGCGCGGCCAGCAGCGTTAGGGAAGCAAGGGCAAGACGCCGCATGTCGGACTCCAATGCCATGTGGGGAGGGCGTTTCGCCGATGGACCTAGCGCCATCATGCGCGAAATCAACGCCTCGATTCCATTCGACAAGCGACTTTGGCGGCAGGACATCGTCGCCAGCCGCGCGCATGTCGCGATGCTGGGCAAGCAGGGCATCGTCGATGCGGCCGATGTGGCCGCGATCGACCGGGGCCTCGCCCAGATCGCGGACGAATATGAAAAGAGCGGGCCGCCCGAGGATTTGAGCCTCGAAGATATCCATATGACTGTCGAAAGCCGGCTGGCCGAGCTGGTCGGACCGGCGGCGGGCCGGTTGCACACCGCGCGGTCGCGCAACGATCAGGTCGCGACCGACTTCCGCTTGTGGGTGCGTGATGCGATCGATGCGGTGATCGCCGGTCTAAACGCCTTCCAGGCGGCCCTTCTGGTTCGCGCCACAGAACATGCCGCGACGATCATGCCTGGCTTCACGCATCTCCAGATCGCGCAGCCGGTGACGCTCGGCCATCATCTGATGGCGTGGCACGCGATGATCGGGCGCGATCTGTCGCGCTTCGCCGACGCCCGCGCCCGCATGAATCGTTCGCCGCTCGGCAGCGCCGCGCTCGCCGGCACCGGCTTCCCGATCGATCGCCATGCGACCGCGGCCGCGCTCGGCTTCGACGGGCCGACCGGTAATTCACTCGATTCGGTCTCCGACCGCGATTTCGCGCTCGACTATCTGATGGCCGCGACCCAGTGCAGCCTGCATCTGTCACGGATGGCTGAGGAATTCGTGATCTGGGCGAGCCAGCCTTACGGTTTCGTCTCGCTGCCTGACGCTTATTCGACCGGCTCGTCGATCATGCCGCAGAAGCGCAACCCCGACGCGGCCGAGCTGGTGCGCGGCCATTCGGGGCGGATCGCGGGCTGCATGGTCGCGCTGACGATGACGATGAAGGGCCTGCCGCTCGCTTATTCGAAGGACATGCAGGACGATAAGCCGCCGGTATTCGAGGCGCACGACCTGCTCGCGCTCTCGATCGCGGCGATGACCGGCATGGTCGAGACGACACGGTTCGTGCCGGAGCGGATGCGCGCGGCGGCCGAAGCGGGCTTCTCGACCGCGACCGATTTCGCCGACTGGCTGGTGCGCGAGGGCAATATCCCGTTCCGCGAGGCGCATCACATCACCGGCCGTGCGGTGAAGCTCGCCGAAACCGAAGGTGTCGCGCTGGCCGCCTTGCCGCTCGAAGCCTTGCAGGCGATCGACAGCCGTATCGACGAACGCGTGTTCGGCGTGCTGACGGTCGACGCCTCGGTCGCGAGCCGGACAAGCCATGGCGGCACCGCACCCGAACAGGTCCGCGCACGCATCGCCGAAGCCAGGAAGGGCAAAGCATGAAGCGCCTTCTGATCCCAGCCGCCTTCCTTGGCCTCGCCGCCTGCGGCAACAAGCAGACCTTGCACCCGCCCGCAGGCGCGGCACTGCCGATCAAGCCCGCGACCGCGCCGGCCGCGCCGACCGCGGTGCAATTGCTCAAGCAGCCGACGAGCGAGCGCCCGTCGCGCAGCGACGAATTGCTGACCAAGTCGCAGCCGCGCCCGGTCGATCCGTTCGATCAGCCGCCCAAATAAGATGGATCATTTCGAGATTAAGGACGGCGTGATGCACGCCGAAGGCGTGCCGCTGACGCGGATCGCGGAAGAAGCCGGCACGCCGATCTATGTCTATTCGACCGCGACGATCGAACGCCATGTGCGCGTCTTCCGCGAGGCGCTGGCGGGGATCGCGGATCCGTGGATCGCGTTCGCGGTCAAGGCCAATCCCAACCGCGCGGTGCTGGCGACACTCGCCAAGGCCGGCCTGGGCGCCGACGTCGTTTCCGGCGGCGAATTGATGCGCGCGCGCGCTGCCGGCATTCCGGCCGCGAAGATCGTCTTTTCCGGCGTCGGCAAGACTGCCGAGGAAATGGCGCTGGGCCTCAAGGAAGGCATCGGTCAGTTCAACCTCGAATCGGTCGAGGAAGCCGAAATGCTGTCCGAGGTCGCCACGTCGCTCGGCCTGACGGCGAAGGTCGCGTTCCGCATCAACCCCGATGTCGATGCGGGCACGCACAGCAAGATCTCGACCGGCCGCGCCGATGACAAGTTCGGCATCGTCTATGATCGCGCGGTAGCTGCCTATGCCCGCGCCGCCGAGCTGCCTGGCCTCGATCCGACCGGGGTCGCGGTCCATATCGGCAGCCAGCTGACCGATCTCACCCCCAGCCGCGCAGCATTCGAGCGCGTCGGCGTCTTGATCGCCGAACTGCGTGCCGCCGGTCACACGATCACCACAGCCGATCTGGGCGGCGGCCTGGGTGTGCCGTACAATCCCGCCGTGCCCGCGCCGCCTTCGCCCGCCGATTATGGCGCGATGGTGGCGGATGTGACCGCCGGCTGGGATGTGCGGCTGATCTTCGAGCCAGGCCGTGTGATCGTCGGCAATGCGGGCGTAATGCTGACGCGTGTCATCAGAGTGAAAGAGGGCAAGACCTATCCGTTCGTGGTGGTCGATGCCGGGATGAACGATCTGCTCCGCCCGAGCCTGTACGATGCGTGGCATAATATCCGTGCGGTCGAGCCCAATGGCGACACCTTCATCGCCAATATCGTCGGGCCGATCTGCGAAACCGGCGACACTTTCGCCCGTTCGCGCGAAATGGATAAGGTGGAGGCCGGCGATCTGGTCGCCTTCATGACCGCGGGCGCCTATGGTGCCACCATGGCGAACACCTATAATTCGCGCGGGCTCGTGCCCGAAGCGATCGTATCGGGGGAGGAATGGGCGGTCGTGCGCGACCGTCAGCCGATTGAGGCGCTGATCGAGGCCGACAAGCTTCCCCCCTGGCTTTGAGGAAAACATGACCAACAAGCGCGTACGCAAGGCGGTTTTTCCGGTGGCGGGCTTCGGCACCCGCTTCCTGCCCGCGACCAAGGCTGTGCCCAAGGAATTGCTGCCGGTCGTCGACCGTCCGCTGATCCAATATGCGATCGACGAGGCGCGCGCGGCGGGGATCGAACAGATGATCTTCGTCACCGGCCGCGGCAAGCACGCGATCGAGGATTATTTCGACAGCGCGTTCGAGATCGAGCACGATCTCAACGCCAAGGCCAAGACCGAGATATTGGAGGCGATGCGTCCGACCCGGCTCGAGCCCGGCCAGGCCGCTTTCGTCCGCCAGCAGCAGATGGCGGGTCTCGGCCATGCGGTCTGGTGCGCGCGCCAGCTGATCGGCGACGAGCCGTTCGCGGTGCTGCTGCCCGACGAATTGCTGTGGAACCCGGCCAACCCCTGCCTCAAGCAGATGTGCGCCACCTATGACGCCGAAGGCGGCAATGTCGTCGCGGTGGTCGAGGTGCCGGAGGAGCATACGCACCGTTACGGCATCGTCGAACCCGGCGCGTCGAACGGCGCGGTGACCGAGGTCCGCAGCATGGTGGAGAAACCCAAGGCGGGTACCGCGCCGTCGCGGCTGGCGGTGGTCGGCCGCTACATCCTCCAGCCCGAAGTGCTCGACATATTGTCCGAGGGCAAGAAGGGCGCGGGCGGCGAGATCCAGTTGACCGACGCGATGGCCGAGCTGATCGGCAGGCAGCCCTTCCACGCACAGACGTTCGAGGGCACGCGCCACGATTGCGGCGAGAAAGCCGGCTTCATCATCGCCAATATCGCGCTCGCGCTGGAGCGCGACGATATCGCCGACACGATCCGCGCCTACGCGCGGTCAATCTAGCCGAGGCGTTACGCACAGCCTGCCGATCTTCGTGCGGCTGGAGGGCAAGCCGGTCATCCTGATCGGCGACGGCCCCGCCGCCGACGCCAAAGCGCGGCTGCTGGAACGCGCCGGCGCGCGTATCGTCGGTGAGGATAGTGCCGAGGCTACACTCGCCGTGGTTGCCGATGGTGACGAGGCTGCAGCCGCACGGCTCAGGGCGCGCGGGCTGCTGGTCAATGTCGTCGACCGGCCCGATTTGTGCGACTTCACCTTGCCCGCGATCATCGACCGCGATCCGGTGCTGGTCGCGATCGGTACGGGCGGCGCGTCCGCGGGACTCGCCGCCGCGCTCCGGCAGCGGCTCGAACCCCTGCTGCCGGCCGGCCTGGGCAAGCTGGCGGAGGCTTTGCTCGGCGCGCGCGAATCACTGCGCGTGCGCTTCCCCGATATCGACGTGCGACGACGCGCGATCGGCGGCTTGCTTGCCGCCGGCGGTCCGCTCGATCCGCTCGCCGACCATGACGATCCCGCCGCGGCGATCACCACCGCCGAAGCCGCGCCGGGGCGGATCGAGCGGATTGAAATTGCCGATGCCGATGCCGATCTGCTCACTTTGCGCGCGGCGCGCCTGCTCGGTCTTGCCGACCGGCTTTACATCGAAGGCAGCGTGCCGACCGCGATTCTCGACCGCGCCCGCGCCGACGCGGTGCGGATCGCACAAGCCCCGCCGCGCGTTCCCGCGCCCGGCCTTTCGCTCCACCTGATCTGGACACCGCAATGAACCGTTGGGCGCTCGAACTGAAAAAGGACGGCAAGGGGCATGAGGTCGACGCGGCCGAAGCCTGCTCGGCGCGGAAATCCCCCGCCATCTTCGTCTGGGTCCATCTCGACGGACGCGAGCAGGACACGCTGCAATGGCTGCAAGACCATGGCGGGATGCCGACCACGGTCATTTACGCGCTGACGGCGATGGAAACACGCCCCCGCAGCGAGGCGATCGAGGACGGCGCGTTGATCAACCTGCGCGGACCCGCCGCCGATGACGATAAGAGCAAGAATGGCGAAGATACGCTCGTCTCGATCCGCGTGTGGGTCGAGCAGGGGCGTGCCATTTCGGTCAGTTTCCACCCGCTCAAGGGGATCGACAAGCTCGTCGACCAGATGAAAGCGGGCGAGATCAAGGATCCTGGCGACCTTGTCTCGCATCTCGCGATGATCATCACCAAGCAGGTCGATCCCGTGATCAGCGATCTCGCCGATCTGGTCGACGAATGCGAGTTGAGACTGGAGCCCGAACATGCGTTCGAAACGCGCCGCCGCATCGCCACGGCACGCTCCGACGCGATCGCCTATCGCCGCTTCGTGGCGCCGCAACGCGTGGCGCTGACGCAGCTCGCCGAACTGGACACCCCTTGGCTGGAAGATGACGACCGCCTGCACCTGCGGGAGGCGGCGGACCGCTTTGCGCGCATGGCCGAGGATCTGGAGGCGGTGCGCGAACGATCGGCGCTGATCCACGAACAACTGACCGACCTCAGATCCGAGCAGCTCGAAAAACGGGCCTTGTTGATCTCGATCGTCGCCTTGATCTTCCTGCCGTTGACCTTCCTGACCGGCCTGCTCGGCATGAATGTCGACGGCATCCCCGATGCCCATGAGCCCTGGGCCTTCTGGGCGGTTGTCGCCTTCTGCGTGATCATCGCCGTCGTGATCACTGCCTGGTTCGCGTTCGCCCGCTGGTTCAAGGGCTAGGGGATCAGCATCCCTGCCAGTGCCGCCGACATCAGATTGGCGAGGCTGCCCGCGAGCAGAGCCTTGAGGCCGAGCCGCGCGATCATCGGCCGCTGATTGGGGGCGAGGCCGCCGGTCACCGCCATCTGGATCGCGATCGAGCTGAAATTGGCGAAACCGCACAAAGCGAAGGTCACCACCGCCTGGCTGTGCGCGCTCAATGTCGAGGTCAGCTTGCCGAGATGGATGTAGGCGACGAATTCGTTGAGCACGATCTTCTCGCCGAACAGGCCCCCCGCCGCGCCGGCCTGATCCCACGGCACGCTGATCAGATACATGATCGGCGCGAAGACATAGCCCAGGATGCGCTGAAAGGTCAGATCGGCGATGCCAAACCAGCCACCGACGCCCGACAAGATGCCGTTGGCGAGCGCGACCAAAGCAACGAAGGCGAACACCATCGCCCCGACCATCACCGCCAGCCGCACGCCCAGTTGCGCGCCCTGCGCGGCCGCCATGATCACGTTGGCGGGCTTTTCATCCTCATCCGCGTGACTGGTATCGACCATTTCGTGGATCGGCAGATTCACGTCGGCGGGATTGTCCGGCATCATCATCTTCGCCATCAGGATCGCGCCGGGCGCGGACATGAAGCTCGCCGCGAGCAGATACTCAATGCGGATGCCCATCGCGGCATAGGCCGCGAGGATCGTGCCCGCGACGCCGGCCATGCCGCTCGTCATCACCTGAAACAGCTGGCTCGGGCGCAGAGCCGCGAGATAGGGGCGGATCACCAAAGGCGCTTCCGACTGGCCGACGAAGATGTTGGCCGCCGCGCACAGGCTCTCGACCTTGCTGATCCCGACGACCCATTCGATCGCGCCGCCGAGCCACCGCACGATCTTCTGCATGACGCCGAGATGGTAGAGGATCGAGACCAGGCTCGCGAAGAAGATGATGACGGGCAACGCCTGCAGCGCGAAATTCTGGCCGAGCGGCGACGACGCGAACGGGCCGAACAGGAAAGCCGTGCCCTCGCCCGCATAGCCGAGCAAGGCGCTGACGCCGCCGGCCATCCACGCGATCGCCCCCCGGCCGGCGGGCACGTACAGCACCAGCACCGCGATCCCGACCTGCAGCGCGAACGCCGCACCGACGACGCGCAGGCGGATCCAGCGCCGGTTGGACGACAGCGCGAATGCCACCAGAAGGATCAGGACGATGCCCGCCAGGCTGAGCAGATGAACGGTCATGCGCGCTTATTCCCCCTTAAGCCGACACGCGAGGATACACGCTCGCGTGACGAGGGCCAGTGTCGATCATATCTGGAAAAGTGTCCGACGCCGCCAACTTAGGCAGCGTCGGACTATTGGATCAGCCGCCGTGCGCAGCCAGCGCGGCCAGCAGCAACAGCGCGACGATGTTGGTGATCTTGATCATCGGGTTCACCGCCGGACCGGCGGTATCCTTGTAGGGATCGCCGACCGTGTCGCCGGTGACGGCGGCCTGGTGCGCGGGCGAACCCTTGCCGCCATAGGCACCGACCTCGATCACCTTCTTGGCATTATCCCAGGCACCGCCGCCCGAGGTCATCGAGATGGCGACGAACAGGCCCGACACGATCACGCCCATCAGCAAGGCGCCGAGCGCGGCGAAGCCGTTGCCCTGTCCGGCAACCTGCGTGATCGCGAAATAGACCACGACCGGGGCCAGCACCGGCAGCAGCGACGGCACGATCATCTCCTTGATCGCGCCTGCGGTGACGAGGCTGACCGTGCGCGCATAATTGGGGCGCACGCTGCGATCCGCGATGCCGGGATTTTCCTTGAACTGCGCGCGGATGTCCTGCGCGACCGCCTGCGCGGTGCGCCCGACCGCCGTCATCGCCATGCCGCCGAACAGATAAGGCAGCAGAGCGCCGAGCAGCAGCCCGACCACGACATAGGGATTGGACAGCGAGAAGTTGACCGCGACGTTGCCGAAGAATTGCGACAAATCCTCGGTATAGGTCGCGAACAGCACGAGCGCGGCAAGACCGGCCGAACCGATCGCATAGCCCTTGGTCACCGCCTTGGTGGTGTTGCCGACCGCGTCGAGCGCGTCGGTGCGCTCGCGCACCTCGCCCTCGAGCCCGGCCATTTCGGCGATGCCGCCGGCATTGTCGGTGACCGGGCCATAAGCGTCGAGCGCGACGACCATGCCGGCGAGCGCCAGCATCGCGGTCGCGGCGAAGGCGATGCCGATCAGGCCGGCGAGCTGGTAGCTGGCGATGATACCGACCACGATCACGAGCGTCGGCAGCGCGGTCGATTCCATCGAGACCGCGAGGCCCTGGATGACGTTGGTGCCGTGGCCCGAATCTGAGGCCTTGGCGATCGACTGGACCGGGCGATAATTGGTACCCGTATAATATTCGGTGATCCACACGATCAGGCCGGTCACGCCGAGCCCGACGAGCATGCACCAGAACAGGTCCATCGCGGTGAAGGCAGTGTGCGCGGCAACGGCGGGAGCGGTGTCGAGGCTGGTCGCCTCGGCCGCGCTGCCGATGATCGCGTTCATGTCCGGGAAGATGAAGTGAGTGGCCCACCACAAAGCCGGGATCGACAGGACGGCGGTGACGAGGAAGCCCTTGTAGAGCGCGCCCATGATCGAGCCGCCACCAAGGCGCACGAAATAGGTGCCGATGATTGAAGTGATAATGCAGACGCCGCCCGCGAGCAGCGGCAGCGTCATCAGCTTGAACGCATCGCTGCCGGCAACGAGCAAGGCGACCAGCACCATCGTGGCGCCGATCGTGACGACATAGGTTTCGAACAGATCGGCGGCCATGCCGGCGCAATCGCCGACATTGTCGCCGACATTGTCCGCGATCACGCCCGGGTTGCGATCGTCATCCTCGTCGAAGCCGAGCTCGTTCTTGCCGACCATGTCGGCGCCGACGTCGGCCGCCTTGGTGAAGATGCCGCCGCCGAGACGCGCGAAGATCGAGATGAGCGAGGCGCCGAAGGACAGCGCCACCAGCGCGTTGATCACCGGCCGGCTGGTCGCAACCATGCCGCTATGGACGAGCGCGAAGAAGTAACCGGCGATGGCGAGCAAAGCCAAACCGGCGACGAGCATGCCCGTCACCGCGCCCGAACGGAACGCCATCGTCAGGCCGCCCTGCAGCGAGTGACGCGCGGCCTCAGCGGTACGGACATTGGCGCGCACCGAAATATTCATGCCGATGAAGCCAGTCACGCCCGACAGGATCGCGCCGATCGCGAAGCCGATCGCGGGGACCACACCGAGAAAGAAGAAGACCAGGATCGCAACGACCACGCCGACGATGGCGATCGTGGTATATTGCTTGGTGAGATAGGCACGGGCGCCTTCCTGGATCGCGGCGGCAATGTCCTGCATCCGCTGATTGCCGGCAGGCGCGCGCAGCACCTGCATCGCGGTGATGATTCCGTACAGTACGGCTAGCAGGCCACAGCCAATGGCCAGTTCAACGATCAGCATTCTCTCTAATCCCCCAATGGTTTTAGCACCGCATTGTTTGCGGCCGGGTTTGGGGAAGGCTTAAAGCGACTTGGCGCTATCGGCAAGCTACGCGAAGTGCCGGAAATTCAGGCCGAGAAATGGTGCAGACCGAGCGCCGCGAAGCCGCCGCACGCGAGACCCATCAGCAACATGGTCAGGCTGCGAAGATCATGGCGCGTCATGTTCATATCCAAGGCGTTCGGGCAGTGGCACCGCGCCGCTTCGATCCGTGAGGCTAAGGCCATGTCCGGAGGTGAAACGGCCGATCGCGCTGATCTTAGCGAGATGCGGTTGCGAAAGGCTTAAATTGCCAGGGCCCGCGAACAGCAATTCGTAATCGTCGCCGGCGGTGATCGCCGCCATCCGGTCCGCGCCTTCGGGAATCGGTACCGCCTCCAGATCGATCTCGACCGCGAGCCCGCCCGCCTCCGCCATCCGCATCGCGTCGATCAGCAGCCCGTCCGAAATATCGGCCATGGCGTGGACCAAAGGCGCGAGCGCCTGGCCTTCCACCAGCCGCGGCTGCGGCCGGCGATAGGCGGCGAGCCACTCGGCCGGGCCTTCGCGCTCGCCTTTGGCGATGGCGAGGCCCAACCCCGCCGCGCCGACTTCGCCCGTCATGTAGAGGATATCGCCGGCTTGCGCGCCCGCGCGGCGCGGGGCGCCATGCGGCGGCGCCTCGCCGATCGCGGTGAGGCCATGCGCGCGCGGCGCGCCCGCGGGCGTCTGCACCGTATCCCCGCCCAGCAAGGGCACGGCGAAGGCATCGAGCGCCTCGCGCAGGCCCGCGATGAAGGCCGTATCCCGCTCCGCCGCCACGTCCAGCGAATAGCCCAGCAGCACGCCCACCGGCCGCGCGCCCTTGGCGGCGAGATCGGACAGGTTCACCGCGACCAGCTTCCACGCCACGTCCCCAGGCGGATCGCCGGGCAGATAATGGACGCCCTCGACGATCATGTCGTGGGTCAGCACCAGCACCACATTGCCGAGCTCGAGCACCGCCGCATCGTCGGCCAGCCCACGCGCGGCGGGATGGCGTGCCAGCGGTTTCAGCCGATCGATGAAGTCGCGCTCGCGGGACATGGGGCTTTCTTAGCCCGCACGCATCGGCGCAACCATCGTAAACGAGGTTGCGCCGCCCGATCGGGGATGCCCCTATGCGCAGGTCGCGAAATAAGGGCCTTTCAGAACCTTGGCATAGGAGAAGACATGGCAGGTCTTCACCTTGGCCCCGTTTTTGAAAACATAAGCGGTGACATGATCGAAGCCTTTGAAAGGATCGTCTCCGCCCTCATGCCAAAGGCTGGATTTCAAATAAAGATTGGTGCCGGCAGCCGAATTGTACCCGTTGGTGACCGAATCCTGGGTCGAATTGCTCAGCGCTGCCGAGATCGCCGTCTTGCTTGGATCGTTCGATTTGAGCGCGAGCTGGGTTGCGGTGATCGCCGCCCAAGTGGAACAGCTTTCGTTTGTACAAACGAATACCGCAGCTGGCGCAACTTCCGAGAAAGCCCAAGCGCAGCAGAATAAAGCCGCCTTAAAGGCGACATGACCTTTGATATTGCCCATCACGACCCTCATCAATTGAAGTTGATAAGCCAAAACAACACTTTCTGCCCGGCACTATGCGTCAGGCATGAACAGAATTATTTATTGAATTTTTCCTGTAACAAAGAATATTGCACATTTTTCGCCGGATTCGAACCTGGAGAATATCCCAATTTGGTGGAAACCACCGCCGGGCCGGCACAGCCACGGCGCGAGCGTGGTTGGGATTGCGCTAAAAGCCGCGGATCACTGCAACGAACGCGTCGCCCGTTCCCAATTCCCAACCGTGCCGCTTTGGGGCACAGTGGCAGCAGTTTGAGGGGGGATGACCTTGGACGCCACCTATTCCGACCCAGTGCCGAGACGGCTGCCTGCCTGGGCGCGGATCGCCGCCATCCTGCTGGCGCTCGCGGTGTTCATCCCGAACTTCGAAGCGATCGGACTCCTACTCGGCTGGCCCGCCGATGCCGGCACGGTCGGCGCCAGTTTTGCGCCCGCGCCGAAGTTCGCGCCCGGCTATGTCGAAGCGGCGAAGGTCGTGCCCGGCCTGCCGATGGCCGAGGCCGGCGTGGCCACCGGCGATCATCTACGCTTCGACCGGCGCTACGACTATCTGCGCCCGATCCACGCCGGCGAGCAGATCGGATTCTCCATCCAGCGCCAGGGCGTCGTCCGACACCATGCGGTCACTGCCATCGCACGACCGCCCTTGTCGCGCGCGAACGTCAATGTGATCGCGCTCCAATTGCGGTCGATCCTGGCCAACCTCATCATCGCATCTTTGGGCACGATCATCCTGTTGCGCTGCGGCCGTCAGCGGCCGGCCTTCCTGCTCGGCCTCGCGCTCTTGTGCTACAGCGTCTACCTGCCGGGACCGATGGAAAGCCGGCCGCCGGTCTTCCAGATATTCTTCGTCTTTTACTGGCTCGGGATCGCGACCGCTTCCACGCTGCTGCCGGCCTTTGCGGTGACGTTCAATGAGGAGACGACCGGCGTGGTGCATCGCTGGCGGCGCTGGGCGCTGGCGGCGGCGGGCGTGGGCGTGATCCTGTTCACCCTGGCCTTCTGCACCGCCGAGCTCGCGTTGGTCGAATTGCCAATTCTGGGCGACGGCACGCGGATACCGATATTGATCACGGCCCCCGCATTCGCGTTCACGCTCTACGTCCTTTACGAAGGCTGGAAGCGCAGCACGCGTTATGTGCAGACGCGTTATGCGTTTCTGCTGCTGGCCGTCGCCGCGATGATGGCGGGCTATGGCGTCAATTCGTACAATTTCTTCATCGGCCACGCCTATGCCGATGACATCGCCGACCCGATCGGCTGGATCGGCTATGGGCTGACGGGTTATATCTTCCCGGCGCTCGCCTCCTACGCGATCCTGCGCCACCGGGTGCTGGACATCGGCTTCGCCATCAACCGCACGCTGGTTTATGGCGCGGTCAGTGCGATCCTGCTGATATCGTTCGGCCTGTCCGAATGGGCGGCCGAGCATTTCCTGCCGATCGAATCGCACAATGCGAGTCTGTTGCTGGACGCGGGGATCGCGCTCGCCATTTTCCTCGCCTTCCATCGCCTGCGCGATTTCGTCGAGCATCGGATCGAGGCTTTGTTCTTCCGCGGCTGGCACCATAACGAAGCCCGGTTGCGGACCTTCGTCAGGGAGGCGCACTTCATCGGCAAGGCGCCGGTGTTGCGGGACGCTTTTGTCGCCGAGTTGCGCCGTTTTTCGGGCGGGGCGGCTTGCGCGCTCTATATGCAAGGCGAGGGCGCCGATTTCGTGCTGGCGGGAGGCGAGGGCGCGCACGCGATCGATGCCGATCTTCCGGTCGCGGTGAAATTACGCGCCACGCGCGAGGCGATCGAAACCGATGAGGGACTGGCGCTGCCGATGATTCAGCGCGCCGAACTGACCGGCTTCCTGCTGCTCGGCGCCAAGCCGTCGGGCGGCCAATATCGGCCCGACGAGCGCGAATTGCTCGCCTGGTCGGCGCATGAGATCGGCCTCGATCTTTATGCGCTCAAGGTCGAGCAGCTGGAGGCGGTGGGCGAGCAGGATCGGCGCGAGATTTTCCGGCTGACGACGATCGTGGAAACACTGGATGGCGCGGTGCGCGGCCAAAGGATGGCAGCCCAGCCCTGATTTTCCCTAGAAGTTCCGGACCACCGCGAGAAACGCATCGCCATAAGCCTCAAGCTTGCGCGCGCCGACGCCGCTGATCTCGGACAAAGCATGGCGATCGTGCGGCTTGATCGCCGCCATCTCGCGCAGGGTCGCATCGTGGAAGATGACGTAGGGCGGCACGCCCTGATCCCTGGCGAGTTCGCGGCGCAGGTCGCGCAGCGCATCGAACAGCGGATCGGCCGGGCCGAAGTCGCGGCTCGCGCGGCGCTTCTTCTCGCGCTTGGGCGGCAGCACGATCGCGACCGCTTCCTCGCCCTTCAGGATCGGTTTGGCGGCGGGGCCGAAGGACAGGCCGCCATAATCGTCGGCGCGCAAGGCATCGCGCGCGAGCAGGGCACGCGCGACCGGCTTGATCAGCCGGATCTCTTCCTCGTTCGCGATGCCGAATACGGACAGGCGGTGATGACCCAAGCTGAGGATTTTGTCGGTTTCCTTGCCCGCCAGGACGTCGGTGAGATGGGTTACGCCGAAGCGCATTTCGGTGCGGAAGGCGGCCGACAGCAATTTCCGCGCGACCTCGGTCGCATCGACGGATTCGGGCGGGTTCAGGCAATTGTCGCAATTTCCGCAGCGTTCGGGCGGATGCTCGCCGAAATGGCGCAGTAATATCGCACGGCGGCAGCCGGTCGCCTCGACCAGGCCGGCGAGCGCGTTGAGCCGCTGGCGTTCGCCGCCGCGCCGGCTGTCCTCGACCTCGGTTTCGATCCGGCGGCGGGCGCGCGCGAAATCCTCGGCACCCCAGAAAAGCTGCGCCGCCGCCGGATCGCCGTCGCGGCCGGCGCGGCCGGTTTCCTGATAATAAGCCTCGATCGATTTGGGGATGCCGGCATGCGCGACGAACCGCACGTCGGGCTTGTCGATGCCCATGCCGAAGGCGATCGTCGCGACCATCACCATGTCCTCCGACGAGACGAAGGCACGCGCATTGGCCTGCCGCACCGCCGGATCGAGCCCGGCATGATAGGCGCGCGTCGGCCGCCCTGTGGCCTCAAGCGCGGCCGCCAGCTTCTCGGTCTCGGCGCGGCTTTGCGCATAGATGATGCCCGGCCCCGGATTTTCCGCGATCAGATCGGCGAGTTGCTTGGTGAGGCCGTCGCGCGGGCTGACGGCGTAGCGGATATTGGGCCGGTCGAACCCCGCCAGGATCAGCCCGTCCTCGGGAATGCCGAGCTGGGCGAGAATATCGGCGCGTGTGTGCCGGTCGGCGGTGGCGGTCAGCGCCAGCCGGGGAACATCCGGGTGTGCGTCGAGCAGGCTTCGGAGCTGGCGATAATCGGGGCGGAAATCATGGCCCCATTCGGACACGCAATGCGCCTCGTCGATCGCGATCAAAGCGAGCGGCGTGCGGTCGAGCAGGCGACGGAAGCTGTCGACATTCGCGCGTTCCGGCGCAACGTAAAGCAGATCGAGTTCGCCATCGCGCAGGCGGCGCACCGTTTCGTCGCGATCGGTGTCGGCCGAGGTTAGCGACGCGGCACGAATCCCCGCCGCCTCGGCGGCGCGTACCTGATCGTGCATCAAGGCGATCAGGGGCGAGATGACGAGGCCGGTGCCGGGGCGGCACAGGCTCGGGATCTGATAGGTGAGCGACTTGCCCGCGCCGGTCGGCATCACCGCCAGCGTGTTCGCGCCCGCCATGACACGATCGATCACCTCGGCCTGGCGGCCGCGGAATTCGTGATAACCGAACGTGTCGTGCAGCGCGTCGAGGGGGGTCATGGTCGGGGGTTCTGTGTACGGCCGCCGGTTAGAAGTCCACGCCGTTGACGTCGATCTGCAGATCGCGATGCGTCAGCACGAGCGAACCGTCGGGCCGCGCCCAGAAGCTCGCCGACCACAGCAAATGGGTCGCATCCGTCACATCGCGCTCGGCGCCGGTGGCGAGATCGTGGCGCACGATAAAGCCGTCCGGATCGCCGCCGCCACGTTTGGCATAGAAAAGCGCTCCGTCGGTCAGCCACCAATTGCGCCAGTCGCTCGGATGGAGCCCGGCGATCACCAACTTTTCCGGTCCGGCGAGGGACGTGCCGTCAGGCGACAGTGCGCGCCGGCGCACGCCCGCCACGCCATCCGTAACGTAATAGAGATATCGGCCGTCCGCGCTCGGCCGCACCGTGCGCGGACCATCGCCGCTGACCGCGATTGCGGGGGCGTTTGCGAACGGATCGACCCGCCAGATTCGCCAACCGCCCGATTTGCGCGACGTGAAATAAAGATATTTGCCGTCGGGCGACCAGGCCGGCGATTGCTGCACCGCCGGATCGCGCGTGATCGCGCGCGGCGCACCGCCGTCGCCGCTGATCAGGAACAGATCGCTCTGATCGCTCGTGACGCCGATATAAGCGATCCACTTGCCGTCGGGCGACCAGGCCGGCTCCTGATAGAAGATGTCCTGCGTGAAGCTGATCTGGTGCGGCGGCTTGCCCTTGTCCGCGACCCACAGATTTTCCGGCCCGGCGCGCACCGAGACGAACGCCGCGCGGCCATTACGCGATTCAACATAGAAGCGATCGAACAGATTGGTGCGCAGACTGGAAATATATTGCGGCTCGGTCGCGGGCGTCGCGCCGCGCGGCACCTGCTGGAAGCTCGCATGATCCTTGAGCGCCTCGAACACGAGCCGGTCCTTGTGCCGTGCCGCGCTAAGCGCACGATATTCGACATCGCCGAGCGCCAGCCGCGTCAGGCCGCTGCCGTCGCGTGCGATCCACCACAGGCCGGTGTCGCCGGAGCGGTCCGACGAGAAAAACAAACCCTGATCTTTCGGGTCCCAGGTGAGACCCCAAACCGTCTTGCCGTCATGACTGAGCGAGCGATGTGTGCCGCCGTCGAGATCCTGCGTCTCGACCTCGACCGACTGCCACGCCTTGGTGCGCAGATAAGCGAGCGTCTTGCCGTCATGCGAAACCTGCGGATCGCCATCGCCCTGGATGTTGGCAGGCGGATCGGTCACCGCGGTTGTCGCGCCCGAGATCGTGTCGATCCTGTAGATGCGCGACACGCCGCCTTTGGTCGCGGCGTCGCTAAAATACAAAGTGCGGCCGTCGGGCGCCCAGCTCAACCGCGAGGTCAGAGCCGCCCGGCAATGGCCAGCAAGCCGTTCCTGCCCACCGGTCGAGGCCATGATCAGGATCGCACAGGGCGCATGGCCGTCGCGGGGCGATCGCGTGAAGGCGATCGCCGAGCCGTCGGGCGCCCACGCGGCATTGTCGTCGATGTCGGGATCATTGGTCAGCCGCACCGCCGTCTGATCACCGATCGTGACCAGATAGAGATCGACATTCTGCCGGTCCTGCAGCCGGCCAGTGTAGACGACGCGCGCGCCATCGGGCGCGATCGCGGGGCGCTGTTCGATCGAGGGATCGGCGGCGACCGGGAATAGCCGCGTGACCCTGGGCGCGGTCGGCGGCGGCGCGATCCAGCGGTGCAACCCGATCGCCGCGGCGACCAGGAGCGCTGCCGCCACGCCGATCAGGGCGGCGGGCGCGAACGAGCCGATCCGCCGTTGCGGCGGGGGCGGCATCACGGCGAGCGCGGTTTCGGCCCAGACGCCAACGATCGGCTCGGCCTCGACCGCCGTTGCCGCACGCTGCGGTCGCCGTTCGCCACGCAGCCGTTCGTGCAGCTTCTGCGTCTCGGGGTCCGGCGCGACCTGCAAATCGCGCCGTAGCGTGTCGGCCAGCGCGGCATAATGGAGCAAAGCTAGATCGGGCCGGCCGCTCGCCGCCTGCAACGCCATCAGCTGGCGGTGCGCCTGTTCGTTATAGGGATCGAGCGCGACCGAGCGCTCGGCAGCGGCGAGCCCTTCGGCGCGGTCGAACCCGCCCGCGATCGCGGCGGCGGCGAGCCGCTCCATCGCCGCGACCGCGAGACGGCACAGGCGCGCGCGCTCCTGATCGAGCCAGTCGTCAAATTCGGTCGAATCCACCGCCAGCCCATCGGCGAGCAGCGCGCCGCGATAGAGGGACACTGCCTCGGCTGCGCCGGCAACCTCATCGCGGGCCGCCGCCGTCTGGAACGCGATCGCATCGACGTCGACATCGTTGGCAAGCGCCAGCCAATCCCCCTCGGCGACGAGCAGGGGCGCGTGCTCCGCGCGGGCTTTGCGCAGGCCAGCAAGCAACTGACGCAGGCTGGTACGCGCCGCGTCGCTTTCCACGCGCGGCCAGAACATCTGCGCAAGCTGCTCACGCCGGGCGCGGCGATCGGGCTGCAACGCCAGAAAGGTGAAGAGGGCGACAGCCTTGCGTGTTCGCAGCACAGCGGAAGCGGCGGGCGCATCGAGCGCCAGCGTTCCGAGCACGCGCAAACAGCGAATCGCCACCAATCCTCCCCCGATTTCCCGTGAATATGCCGGACCGGGCATTTTTTCACGTCAGATTCACGCTGGTCATTACGGGGCGCGAACGGCGCCGGTCTAGCGGGCGATCCGGACAAAAGGACGCGTCGCCGCCCCCATTTCCTCCCCCACGGGGGCGGCGGCGCAAATATGGTCAAGGGAATTACGATGTTGCGTCTGTTTCGCCCCGATCTGTTGTGCGGCCTCGGCGGCTTCGCGCTGGGCGCGGCGGCCCTGCTGCTGAGCCATGGAGCGGTGGCGAGCCCGCCCCCGCCGCCGCCCGCGCAGACCGATATCCTGATCCAGGCGCAGGCCGATCCGGCGCTACGCCCCGATCTTCGCGCCGGATAATCGCACGCGAAACCGAATGTCGGATGGTTCGCATGGATCGTTCGGCAGCTCCGGGACTTGGAACCCCCAAGACAAGTCCCGGAGCACCCGAATTGGCCGATCTCTTCACCTTGCCCCACTGCCTCGACCGGGAGGCCGCAACCGTCCGTGCGATCGTCGAGACGCCCGCCGGCTGCCGCACCAAATATGATTATGACCGCGAAAGCGGGTTGTTCGCGCTGCACGACGTGCTGCCGGCGGGCATGGCGTTCCCGCTCGCCTTCGGCTTCGTGCCGAATACGCTCGCTGAGGACGGCGATCCGGTCGATATCCTGATCCTCGCCGACGAGACGCTGCCGGTCGACTGCCTGGCGACGGTCAAATTGCTGGGCGTGATCGAGGCCTGCCAAACCGAGCTCGACGGCCGGCGCAACCGCAACGACCGGCTGATTGGCCGCATCCTCAAGACGCGCATTCACGCCGATATGCAGGATATGGATGGCTTGGGCGGCGCGATGCTGGGTGAACTGACCAGCTTTTTCGAGACCTACAACCGGCTCAAGAACAAGAATTTTGCTGTGACCGGGATTGGCGACGCCGCCCGTGCCTGCACGCTGATCGCGGAGGTAACGCGATGATCCCGCCGCATTTCGTCGAGACGCTCGCTATCTGAGCTCGGTCGTAAGCGTCGACCTGCTTGCGATCGTGTCCTGGAAAGCGCGAGTCAGGCTCCGCTGCTGGTGGCAGCGCTGATTGGCGGCGCGGCGACCTCGATCCTCGGCATGACCCGGCGCCGGCCATCCTATGCGCTGGAGGAGCATCGCGGCGGCTGACGGTCAAATTTCGGAAACGATGCTATGATCATTCGTGCTCTTTTTTTATGTCGTCGCCTAGCCGACATAAAGGACCGCAACGGCGCCAAAGGTGACGCCGTCTTTCTAACGGGGACCTTCACCATGGCTACTTCCACAACCGTCCGCACTGAATCGGGCATCGTGCCGCTGGTCGGCCGCATCCTGATCGCCGCCATCTTCCTGCTAAGCGGCATTTCCAAGATCACCGCACCCGCCGCGACGATCGGCTATATCCAGTCGGCCGGCCTCCCGGCACCGACCGTGGCCTATGCCGTGGCGGCGGCGATCGAACTGGGCGGTGGCCTGCTGCTGGTGCTCGGTTATCGCACCCGGATCGTCGCGGCCATCCTGACCGTATTCGCCTTCGCGACGGCGATCGGCTTCCACCACAATTTCGCCGACCAGAACCAGTTCATCCACTTCTTCAAGAATGTCGCGATGGCCGGTGGTCTGCTCCAAGTGGTCGCATTCGGCGGCGGCCGTCTCTCGCTCGACGCGCGCCGCTAAGCCTCTTCAATCGCACCAAGAGCCTGATCGTCACCGGTGAAAGCGCTAGGCGCTTCCACCGGTGACGTGAATCAGGCTCTATTCAAAGGGTTAGACCTTGATTCACGACCCAGGCATACCTGGATCGATCAAGGTCAGGGGCGTCGCCGACAATCGGCGGCGTCCTTTTTGCATGTCTGCCCGGCTTTCGTTATGGCGTTTTTGATAACGATGTCAGGGAGGACAAAATGAAGGGCACGACGCGGCGCGGCTTCCTGGGGGGAGCCGCGGGGCTGGCTACGGCCGCCACGGTTCCAGCGATCGCGCGTGGCGTCGGTGCGATCCGGATCCAGCAAAGTGCGGGCGACAAGCGCTTCACCGCGGTCTCGGGACTCGACTGGCAACCCGTCGCCGGCGACGCGGCGGACGCGATCACGCTCGATCCGACCACGACGTTCCAGGACGTGCTGGGCTTCGGCGCCGCCTTCACCGAGGCATCGGCCTATCTGATCAACACGCTCGCGCCGGGCGCGCGCGAAGCGTTCATGCACGAGCTGTTTTCACCCGATGAGCTTGGCATCAACGTCACCCGCATCTGTATAGGTTCGAGCGACTATGCGACCGCGATGTTCAGCTATGACGAAGGCGCGCCCGATCCGACGCTGGCGCGCTTCTCGATCGATCGCGACCGCGCCTATGTCTTGCCCGAATTGCTGACCGCACGGCACATCAATCCCGAATTGTTCATGCTCGCCTCGCCGTGGAGCCCGCCCGGCTGGATGAAGAATGGCAATTCGATGCTGGGCGGCAATATCAAGCCACCCAATTTCGCGGTCTATGCCCAATATCTCGTCAAATTCCTGCAGGCCTATCAGGCCGCCGGCGTGAAGCTCGACGCGATCACCACCCAGAATGAAAGCGACACCGATCAGGCCGGCCGCATGCCCGCCGCCGCCTGGCCGCAGGAATATGAGGTCGCGTTTGTCGGCAAGCATCTCGGCCCCGCGATCGAGGCGGCGGGACTTTCGACCAAGATCTGGCTGCTCGACCATAATTTCAATCTGTGGGGGCGCGTGTTCAACACGCTCGAAGATCCGAACGTGTTCAAATATGCCGACGGCATCGCCTGGCATCCTTATGTCGGCGCAGCGGAATCGATGACCCGTATCCACGACGCCTATCCGACCAAGAGTGCCTATTGGACCGAAGGCGGGTTCGAGCTCGCCGCGGGCAAGGGGACGATCGAGTTCGCCGCGACGCCCGGCCCGATGACGGCGGGCGTCGGCACGGTCGAGGCCAAGCCCAAGCTCGATCCGATGTCCGCGATCGTCCAGTCCGGGCTGGGCGCCACTCACGCACTACGCAACTGGGTACGCTGCATGATCGACTGGAACGTCGTGCTCGATGAGACCGGCCGACCCAATATCGGCCCATTCGATCTGAACGGCACCACCACAATCGATTCCAAGACCAAGCAGATAACCGAGCGCGGCGCCAATTATTGGGCGATCAAGCACCTCAATCACGCCGCGCGGCGCGGCGCGACCGTGATTCAATCCAGCGGCGATATCGACCAGCTGGCCCATGTTGCCTTCGTGAATACCGATGGCCGCAAGGCGATGGTGCTGACCAATGCCGGCTCCGACCGGACGGTCCAGATCCGCAACGGCGGACGCATGGCGACGGTCGCGCTGCCGGCCAACTCGCTCACCAATCTGAGCTGGACCTGAAAAAGAAAGCGCCGCCGGTCACGAGGACCGGCGGCGCTTTTTTTGGGCCTTATCGGAAAACGCGTTAGCCGAAGCTGACCGTGGTCCGCCGGCGACGCAGCGAGAAGCCGACCGCGCCAAAGCCGCCAAGCATCAGCGCCCACGTGCCGGGCTCCGGTGCGAGGCTGGCATAGATTTCCGACGTGGTCCGGTGATAGGCGCCATTGTTGGCGAGCGCGTCGACACTGAGGTTCCAGCCCATCGCGTCGAACGCCGCCAGATCGAGCGACGTCACGTCGCCCATCTGGGCGTAGCAGAAGGTCGGATCCATGATCCCGAGTTGCGGGCCGCAGGCATTGGCGCCCTCGGCGTCCTTCCAGTGCGACGCCTGGTTGCCGTCGCCATTGTAGGTGCCGGTCGAGAAGGTGTTGCCGAACAGAGCCGTCTGGCCGCCATCGATCGAGAAGTAGGAATCGGTGCCGGTCGTCAGATCGATCTGCGGCCCGCCCGGCCCGAGATTGTTCGGATCGTTGCTGTAGCGGAACATGTCGAGCGCACTGAAGATCGACGTGTCGTTCAGATCGTAGCCGAGCGCACCCGCACCCGGGCCATTGGGCGAACCGTAATAATCGAAATAGTCCACGCCCGAGACGAAGCCCAGCGCATGGCCGATTTCGTGGATCGCGACACCCAGGAAGTCCATATGGCCCGCCGAGATGCCGTCGGTCGGATCAAAATCGAACGAGAAGTCGCTGCTGAACGTCACCGCGCCGTCGAGCGAGCCCGGGCTCGACAGCGAGCCGCCGATCGCCTTGATCAGCGAACTGTTCGCATACAACACCGCGCCGGCATATTTGGAATCGTCGGCATAGACCTGGTCGGCCGACGCGTTCGAGTTGCCGCCGCTCGCATCCGTGCCGGCGGTGATGTAGCTGATCGCGCCATTTGGGCCGATCGAGGGCAGAACGACCTGCTGGTCGAGCGCCGAGTTGCTCTTGGTCGCGTTGACCAGGGCTTCCCAGCTGGCGACGCTGATGTCGGCGCGGCGGCTGCCGGTCGAGCCGATCACATTCGGCGGAAGCGAGTCGAAACCGACGCCCAGGTTGATCGTCACGTTGTTGGTGAACATCGTGCCCCAGAATTTGGCAGCGATGTTGAAATCCTTTTCCGCGACCGAGCCGCTCACGCCGCCCAGATCGACGAGATTGATGGTCGCCGCGTCAGCACTGCTGATCGCGAGCAAGGTCGCTGCGGTGCCGCAAGCGAGAATCGCCTTGATTTTCATGACGTACCCCTGTTCCGGCCCGAGTCCCCCTCGGGCAAGTTACGGAGAGTTAACTGGAAACATTCATGGTCTGTCAAGGAATCGCCGCCCGGATGGGCGATTTTGATAGTTAATGATTCGGCGCTTTCTTAGGCGGCGCAGCAAAAATCCCGGGATTCCGCCGTCATATCGGCCCCGGCACGATCCCAAGTGAGGCTTGGTCGCCACAGGCACCTTGTCTACTAGGGTGCGTGGCCACCCTGAATCCCGTTGCGGCGAGTCCCCTCATCGCCGCGCTGCGCGACGCGCTGGCGCGGCGCGACCGCGAGGCGACCAACGCCGCGGTGGAGAGCTTGCTTGCCACCGGCGCGCCGCTCGGCACCGAATGGAAGCGGATTGCCGAGCTGATGCGGATGAGTGGTGAGGTCAGCCTCGCGATCCGCGCGATCGATGCATTCGCCGCCGCCGGCGGCGGCGCAACCGAAGCTTTATATGACAAGGTCATCCTGCTGACCCAGACTGGCCGGCTCAAGCAGGCGAGGGATCTGCTGCTCACCTTGCCCACGAAGCGCATGGATCCCGCCGCACGCTCCTATCTGCTCGGCAATGTCGCGATCACGCTCGGTCTGATCGATCAGGGCCGCGAGGAACTGGAAAAGGTGGTCCGAGCCCGTCCCGGCTGGGGCCCGGCCTGGCTTTCGCTGTCCTCGATGGTGAATCTCGCGCGCGATCCGCTCGGCGACCGCATGCTGGGCGATCGCGCGGCGGCCGAAGCCCAGCCGCCGCGCGAGCGCGCGCGCTACTTTTACGCGCTCGGCAAGCTCCACCATGACCGGGGCGAGCATGACGAGGCATTCGCCGCCATCGCCGAGGGCGCGCGCCTGCTGCGCAGCGACGTCCCCTATAGCCGCCGCGGCGACGAGGCGAGCGCTGCCGCCGCGATGACCGGCTTCGAGCCCGGCATGATCGAACGCCTCAACGCGCAACAGACTTTGCCCACCGCCCGGCCGATCTTCGTTACGGGCCTGCCGCGTTCGGGCACGACGCTGATCGAGCAGATATTAACCAGCCACAGCAATGTCGCGGACGGGGGCGAGATCAGTCTGGCGCACCACGTCGCGGTCGCGACGGGGGGCGTATCGGGCGACGCGATCACCGCTTACCTGGGGGGCGGCGGCACGGTCGAGAAGATGGCCGGCCTTTATCTTCACCTGCTCGAAGAACGATTCGGCGTCCAAGGACGGATGATCGACAAGACGATCGACAATAGTCGCTTCCTCGGCCTGATCGCGGCGAGCCTGCCCGACGCGCCCTTGATATGGATGCGGCGCGATCCGCTCGATTCCGCCTGGTCCTGCTTCCGCACCTTCTTCATTCATGGCGTCGCCTGGAGCTACGGCCTGACCGATATCGCCCACCATTTCAGGCTGGAGGATCAATTGGTCGAATTCTGGCAGGACCGGCTCGGCGACAGGCTTCTGGTGGTGCCCTATCCCGCCTTGGTCGATGCGCCCGAAGACTGGACGCGGCGCATCCTGGCCCATTGCGGGCTGGCGGAGGAAGCCGCGGTCCACAAATTCCACGAGACCGACCGCGTCGTCGCGACCGCGAGCGCGCTGCAGGTGCGCCGCCCGATCAACCGCAGCGGCATCGGCGTCGCCGAGCCCTATCGCGCCCACCTCCAGCCGTTCATCGACGCGTATTGGGGCCAAGGCGGCCCCAGCGTGGCCTGAAGGCCACAGCCGAGTCACCGAACGGCAACATAGTTTTGCTAGACTGGCCACGCTCAACAGGGGAGCGTGTGCCATGTTCAGAATGATCTTCGCGATCGTCGTCGGCGTGATGGAAAAGACGCCCAAGCGCGACCGCCGCGCCGCCTGACCGCAGGCAGCAGCATGCATATTGCGACGGACCAAAGCCGGCGGCCTTGGCGGTTGCGGATTTGACTCCTTATCTTCCGGCTCAGGCAAGATGACCGGAGAGAGTCTATGCGCTGCTTCGCCTTGACCGCGTTCGCTTCCCTCACCCAAGACCGTGGAAATAGCCCGCCGGGGCCGGAAAGCTCAGTGGGCGGTCGCTGTCAGACGCACCTCGCCCAGCGTGCCGAAATGCGCGGCATAAGTGCCCGGCTGAACGTCCACTTTGTCACCGATCTTGCCGGTTAGAACGATATCGCCGCGCCGTATCCTGTAGCCCTGTGCGCGGGCAAGCTGGACGATGGCTACTAGGCTGCCCCACGCATCCCCCAACGAATCCCGCCCCACGCCATGGGTCAGCGCATTTCCGTCGCGCGTCAGCGTGGCGCTTTCTTGATCAAGGTCGGCACAGCATCGGGCGGGCTTGCCGATCACGAAGCGGGCGGATGAGATATTGGCGCCGACCATATCGGCCGCCGAATAATGGGCCGGGTCGGCATAGCCGATATCGGGCAGGTCGATCACCGGCACCACGCTACGCACGGCGGCGCGAACCGCCTCGGGCGTGAGCGGACCGGGGGGCAGATCACGGCCGAACAGGAAGCCGAGCTTCACCTCGAGCGCGGCATGGCGGTAACCGGCGAGCGAAAGCGTCGCCGGGGAGGCCAGCCGGCCGGACCGGAACTGCACCGCCACCAAAGGCTGCGCGACGCCGCGCTGGTGCATCGAGGCCTGCGACATCAGGCCGCCGCGATAGCCCGCGATGCGATCGCCGGCCGCAAGCTGGCGTTCGACGATGCGATGCTGGACCGCATAGGCCCGGTCCAGGCTGATGTCCGGATCGAAGCTCGTCACCGGGCGGAACGGGCGCACCGCCTGCGCCGCCGCCATATACTCGGTCACATAGGCGTCGTTGTCCGGGGCGGCCGCGCCAGCCGGCAAGACGGCCAGCGCGACGCCCAGGAATGCGAGCCTAGCTGCGCGCAACGGTGATCGCTTCGAAATAGCCGACCGGCGGCAGCGCGTACCAGCGATAGCCCTTCGCATCGGGTGCCCCGATCGGCTTCAGCGCGCCCGGCACGACCAGGCTTGCCGCCGCGCCACCGCCGCGCACGCCCAGCCGCAGGCCGTGGATCAGCGGCGGTTCTTCATAGAGGCCATTCCGCTGCCCCGCATAATTGACGACATGGACGAGCAGTCCCCCACCGGGCTTGCGCATCGTCATCAGCTCGACCGGGCCGGCGCCTTCCAGTCTCACCTCGGCCGGGGGTGCATAATGGTCGATCAGGCCGGCGAAGATCGCGGCATGATCGGGCAGGCCGTCGCGATAATATTGAACGTCGGGCCGCCACGGGATGTGGATCGACCGGCCCTTGCCGAACTCGCGCACGAGGATGCCGGGATAGGCCAGCGCCTTGGTCTCGGGATGTGCATAGCTCAGCTCGGGCGGCCCGAACGGCTGCTCGGGGGCAAGCTTCAGGAAGCTGGTCGTGCCGGGCTTGAGATCGGCGGGATAATATTCGCCGTCGGCCGGGATGTGCGCGCCGCCGAAATCGATGGGCGAGGTCTTCGCATCGAAGCTCCAGCCATGGTCTTCGAGCGGCTTGTTGTAGGATTCGATCGGCGAACTCTGCATCGGCATTTTCGATCTTTTCTCGCCGGTCGGGGCATAGGTCCCGGTCAGGCCGATCGCGATCACGGTGCCGCCTTCATGGACGAAGCCGTCGAGCGCGGCTGCCTCCGCATCCGACAAGGATGCCGTCGCGGGCAGGATGACGACATCCCAGTCCCGCGTCGACAATTTGGTGACGCCATCGGCAACCCGATCGGCATTCACCATCCAGAACGGAATGCGCCGGTCGAGCAAGGCCGTATAGACCCCGCGCCAACCGGCGGTCGCGGTCTTGCCCTCACCGCCGAGCAGCGCGCTCAGCCCGCGAGCACCGCTGTACATCGCGACGCGCGCACCCGGCTTGAGGCCCGCATAATGCGCCTCGTGCGCCTTGTGCCACTGGAACAAGGTGCGCAGCGGCGCCTCGAACCGATGATCGTCCTGATCGTCGAACGAGCCCATCAGATAGAGGTCGAGCATCGCGCCCGTGCCGAGTTGCTGCGCGAGCCGCGTCATATGATAGGGGCCGTCCTCGAGCACCTGACGCCAGGGATAATCGACATGCGCGGTCGAGGTTGAGGAGAAGGACTTGCCCGGCACGGTCGACTGGATCTGCCGGCTCTGCTCGCCCGACTGATAGGCCCATTCGGGCGCGGGCCGATCGACGCGGCGCTGCAATTCGCCGCGTGCCACCTCGTTCTTCATGTTCCAGCCGAGCACCGCCACGTCGGGCTGGATCGCCTTGATCACCGCATAGTTCCGGTCGAACAATTCGGTCGTGATTCGTTCCTGGAATTCCTGATAATCCTTCCAGTTCGGATCGGCGGGACCGTCGGTCTTGGGCAGATCCTTGCCGTACATTTCGCGGAAACGGCGCTGGCAGTTCGGGCACACGCAGATGCCGCGATTGGTGTTGCCGTAATCGGTCATCGAGAAGCCGGCGCCGTTGAAGAAGACGCCATCCATCGGATAGCGGCCCATGCCTTCCTTGAGGATCTGGACCGCATAATCCTGCGCCCATTGGCCGTTGGGGCAGGCCTGATAGGTGCCGGCATATTCGCGCGGGGATCCGTCGCGATTGATCATGAACCATTCGGGATGCGCGTCGTAGGTCTTGCGCATCGACTTGGTGAGATCGAACCGGCCGATATAAGCGAGGCCTTCGGCGCGCGAGGCCTCGATCATGCCCTTCACGAAATCGCCGTCGCCCATGAAGCGCGAGCGATACTGATATTCGAGCGCGGTCGGATAGAAAGCGACGATGCCGCCGACGTTGGAGACGATGACGTTGCCGCCGAATTCGCGGATGTCGCGCGCGATCTTGCGCGGATCCTCGCGAATGTCGGGCTCGCGCAAATTGGTCTGCACGATCCGATAGGGCTTCTTGTACCAGGGCTGCTTGCCGGCATCGGACATCGCCCGGACCGCGGCCTGGACCGAGCCGCTTCCGGCCGTCGTCAGCGCCAGACCCAACACGCCGCCTGCCTGAAGCAGATCGCGGCGACGCACCTTCGGTTCGGTCATTGTCCCTCTTCCTCTCGCTTGTCTGTTTTTCGGTGGCTTGGCTCAGTGGGCGACGACCACCAGCGACGTGAACGGTGCGACATAGGCCATCAGCATCACCAGGATGCCGACCAGCGAGGCCAGCACGATGCTGTGCCAGAATACGTAGCGCAGGATGCGGCCTTCCTGGCCGAACCATTGGGTCGCGGTCGAGGCGACGACGATGCTTTGCGCATCGACCATCTTGCCCATCACGCCACCCGCGCTGTTGGCGCTGGCCATCAGCACCGGCGACAGACCCAGCTGGTTCGACGTGATCTTCTGAAGGCTGCCGAACAGCACGTTGGAGGCGGTGTCCGAGCCGGTCACCGCGACGCCGAGCCAGCCGAGCATCGTGCCGAAATAAGGATAGAGCAGACCGGTCGCGGCGAAGGCCAGACCCATGGTCGCGTCGATCCCGGCGAAGCGAGTGAGATAGCCCAGGCCGAGCATTGCCGCGATCGTCAGCAACGAGGTCGAGACCGATCGCAGCGCGCGGCCATAGGTCCGCACCAGTTCGCCCGGCCGGGCGCCCATCAGCAAGCCCGACAGGACCGCCGCGAACAGGATCGCGGTGCCGGTCATCGACAGCAGGTTGAACTTGTAGACCGCCGCCTCGGCTTGCGCCGACGCCACCACCGGTGGGATACGCAGCACGACCTTGTCGAGGCCCGGCACGTGCAGTTCGAGGCTGAACAGGCTGTCGAGCACGCCCTTCACCTGGGGGGCACCCCACACGAATACCGTGATGGTCAGGATCAGCCACGGCATCCACGCCTTGGCGACCGCGCGCCGCGTCGGGGCTTCGGCCGATCGGATCACCGCTTCGTCGGCTTCCTCGGGATGGTCGGCCGACGCCACCGGCACGCGTTCGTCGCCGCGGCTGAGCGGGGCTTCGTTGACGTGCATGATCCGCTTCGGCTGCCATACCCGCAGGAACAGGATCAGCGCGAGGATCGACCCGACCGACGATACGATCGCGGTCAGCCAGGGCCCGTGCAGGTTCGAGATGACGAGCTGGAGCACGGAAAAGGTCAGACCGGCAACCAGCGTCGCCGGCCAGACTTCGAGCATGCGCCGCCAGCCGCAATAGGCGATCAGCAGCCAGAAGGGCACGATCAGCGAGAACAGAAACATCTGCCGCCCGACCATCGCCGACAGATCGAGCAACGGCAGGCCTGTGATCGACGCCAAGGTCAGAATCGGCGTGCCGAGCGCGCCGAATGCGACCGGCGCGGTATTGGCGATCAGGGACAGGCCGGATGCCTGCAGCCGGGTGAAGCCCAGCCCGATCAGCATCGCGCCCGTGACCGCGACCGGCGCGCCGAACCCGGCGGCGCCCTCGAAGAAAGCGCCGAAACAGAAGGCGATCAGCAGAAGCTGAAGGCGGCTATCCTCGGTCACGCCCGCAATCGAGTTGCGCAAGATCTCGAACTGACCGCGTTCGTTGGTGAGCTGGTAGAGGAAGATGATGTTGAGCACGATCCAGCCGATCGGCATCAGCCCGTTGATCGCGCCGAACGCGGTCGCGCGGCCCGCCAGCCCGATGGGCATATGGAAGCCGATGACCGCGACCAGCACGGCGGTGGCCAGCCCCGCCAGCGCGGCGACGTGCGCGCGCATGTGCAGGAAGGCGAGCCCGCCCAGCATGACCAGGATCGGAAGCGCCGCCGCTATCGTCGACAATATCGGCGATCCTAGCGGATCATATCCTTGGGACCAGGTCATGAAGGCGTCGTCTCCCTGTCGGAACGGCAGGGTCGCCACGCTATGGCCAGCGCCATGCCTCGTGCAACGCGCGGCATGCGGTCATCCCACATGCCGAAAACAGCGCTCGCTTCAGCGGTCGACCAGAATGACGCGGAAGTCGTTGACGTTGGTGCGGGTCGGGCCGGTCACGACCAGATCCTCCAACCCGGCGAAGAAGTCGTAGGTCTTGTTCGCGCGCAGCGCGCTCGCCGGCGACAGCCGCGCGCGGCGCGCGCGCGCCAATGTGGTCGGCGTGATCAACGCGCCGGCATTGTCCTCGGTCCCGTCGATGCCGTCGGTGTCGCACGACAGAGCCGAAATGCCGGGCGTGCGATCGAGCGCCAGCGCCAGACTGAGCAGATATTCGGTGTTGCGCCCGCCGCGCCCGTCGGCATTGCGCACGACGACCGTGGTCTCGCCGCCCGACAGCAAGGCCCAGCGCCCGCCCTTCTGCGCATGGTGCAGAGCGAGCGCGGCGTGGATCGTGCCGACTTCGGTGCTGTCGCCTTCGATGTCGCCGCCGAGATAGACCGGGGTATAGCCCGCGGCCGCCGCCATCTGTCCTGCAGCCTGGAGCGCGTTGATCGATCGCGCGATCACGCGCGTCTCGGCCGCGTCGAACTCGCTGCGCGAAGCGTTGGGCGTTTCGTTCGCCGGATCGGCCAGCGCGTCGCGGACATGGTCCGGCGTGACGATGCCGTACAAGGCGAGGATCTTGCGTGCGTCTTCGAGTTTGGTCCGATCGGGCAGGGTCGGGCCCGAGCCGACCAACGCGGGATCGTCGCCGGGAATATCGGACAGGACCAAGGTAACCACCTTGGCCGGCGCGGCGGCGAGCGCGAGGCGGCCACCCTTAACCCCCGACAAATGGGTGCGGACGCAGTTGATCTCGGAAATCGATGCGCCGCATTGCAGAAGCTGACGCGTGACATCCTGCTTGTCGGCCAAGGTCACGCCGGTCGCGGGCATGGTCAGCAACGCGGACGCGCCGCCCGATACCAGCGCCAGCAATTGATCGTCGGGGCCCAACGCGCGCACCGCGTCGAGGATGTGGCGCGTCGCGGCGATGCCATGTTCGTCGGGCAGCGGATGGCCGGCTTCGAACACGGTAAAGCCGGGCGGCATCTGGCTGGCGGGATAGGAGTGGCCGTAGCGCGTGAGCACGATGCCATCGACCGTGCCTTCCATATGCCGGTAGACCGCGCGCGCCATCGCCGCGCCGGCCTTTCCGATCGCGAGGATCAGGGTGCGGCCGGGCACCGGCGCGGGCAATTGCGCGGGAATGCAGAGATCCGCCGACACGGCCGCGACCGCGACATCGAACAATTCGATCAGCAGCGCGCGCTGCGCGATTTCACCCGGCGTGGGGAGCGGTAAAGAGATCGGTTCAGGCACCCTCGTCCTCGCTTTTCGTGGCGCCGCAGCGTCAAGGTCCTGCCATGCGCGCGGGCATCACGCAACTCACCCAAAAAATGCGGCGGCGATGCCCGGCATCGCCGCCGCCAGGGTGGGAGAGGAAACCGCGTGACGTCAGAATTTGAACTTCACGCCGACCGTCCAGTACCGGCCGACGATA
Organism: Sphingomonas sp.; assembly: GCF_035317925.1. Taxonomy (GTDB): domain Bacteria; phylum Pseudomonadota; class Alphaproteobacteria; order Sphingomonadales; family Sphingomonadaceae; genus Sphingomonas_I. The sequence goes on along the minus strand of NZ_DATHFV010000120.1, from coordinate 6,412 downwards.
TCGTAGACGTTGCGCGACGTCGGAATGTTCAATCCGGGAACGGGGCTGATCAGGAACAGCCGTCCCTTCTGGTTGAGCAGGTTGTTGATCGTCGCATAGAGCTCGATGTTCTTCTTTTTCCCGAAATCGTAGGACAGGTTGAGATCGGTGTAGAAAGTCGGCTTGATATTGTTATCAACATACTGGAAAATATCGGAAATGTGGAAGGCGCCGACATAGCGTTCCTGCACGCCGATGCCGAATGCATTGACCGAATAATCGACGTTCATCGTGCCGCGCCATTTCGGCATGGGCAGTGGATAAAAGCCCTGGATGAAGTCGGCATTCCCCGCATAATCGCGCTCCGGCAGCACGGACGAAGGCTGTTGCTTGTAGGAGATCAGGCGGGTGGCGAGCAGCCTGGTGCTGAGCGAGCCCGGCCCGATGCTGGTGCGGTAACTCGCCTCGAAGTCGAGCCCGTTGGTCTGGGTCCAAGCCAGGTTCAGGTTCTGGAGCAGGATCTGAGTCGGGAAGTTCGCGGCCGAATGATCCGAATATGGCCCGGGCCGGATGACCTGCGCGCATAGCGGGCTGGTACCGCCGCTTTGCTCGCAGAAATCGTCCTCCTGAATATAGGTGAAGGGCTGCGCGATCGCGTCCTTGATCTTGATATTGTAATAATCGACCGAGACGTTGAAACCGCGCAGGAAGGACGGACTGAGCACCGCGCCGATCGTATAGGTCAGCCCCTTCTCCGGCTTCAGATCGGGGTTGCCCGACGAAATCACATTCACGTTCTGCGAAAGGCCGGTGTGCAGATCGGTCAGCGGACTGGTGGTCTGCTGCTTGCCCGCGAACAGTTCGAACAGGGTTGGTGCTCGAATGTCACGCGACACCGTGCCGCGCAGGCGCAGATCGTGGATCGGGTTATAGGACAGGCCCAGCTTCCAGGTCGCGACCGATCCGGAGGTGCTGTAATCGGTGTAGCGCGCCGCACCGTTGGCATCGAGCGAGCCGATCACCGAATCCTTGAGCAAAGGCACGTCGATTTCGCCGTAGAGTTCCTTCACATTGTAAGAGCCGTCGGCGACGCCGATATTTACGCCGACGAACTGGTTGGTCGTGTTGACGCCGCGCAGGCCGGTGAAGTCGACGGGGATCGCCGGATTGCTGTTGCTGGTCTGAATAAGAGACTGGTGCCGATATTCCGCGCCCAACGCGACCCCGACCGGCCCTGCCCAGAGCGAGAAGGGTTCGCCGGAGATATTGACCGCGAACAGGTCCATCTTGTTGCTGGTGTCCCAGACGGATTCGCGCCGGACGTAATTTTGCGCGTTGGTTTCGTTGGGACCGTTGCCGAACACGCTCAGGGGAACGCAGCCGGGGAAGGAACCGGGATTGGTCAGGGTGACGCGGCAGACGACGTTGCCGGAAGGATCCCGAACCGCATCCACCGCGGCGAAGAAGCGCGCATTGTCGACCTGATAGGCGCGCGTGAAGAAGCTCGACGAGCCGTGCGTATAATAAGCTTCCCACTTGAAGGTCGAGAATTTGCCCTGCAGCCCGGCATTGATCACGGTGTTGCGGCTGCCCTGGACATCGGTATTCGGGGCCCAGTTCAGGAAGGAGCGCGCAACGATGAAGCTGCCATTGGGGCCCAGCGCTGCATTGAGAGCGGGCGTCAGATAGGCATTGCCGGCGAAGATCGTCGCACCAGTTCCCGGGGTGCCGGCACGGCCATTCTGATCCTTGCTCTCACCGCGATTCCAGCTGATCTCGGCGAACGCCGTCACGTTCGGCGTGAATTCGAAGCTGGCCCGGCCAAAGAGCTGCGTCGTCGTGAGCGACGGCACGCCCGTCACTGGCAGCGGATTACCGAGCAGCCCGTCACCGCCAATGCCGTAGCCGGGCCGCCCGGGGATAGCGGTGCCGGGATTGTAAGCGGCAATCTGCCCGTCGAGCGTGATCTGCTTGCCCGCCATCGGCCCGTTCTGGATGTACCCGCCCAGCGCGCTGGTGGTCGATTTGGCGTTGCCGACGTAGAAGTAGGGCGACGCTGCGGTGCCCAATCCACCGATGGTTTCCTGCGAGAAGATGTTCTGGCCGCTCGAGGTATAGCGCGATGCGCGATCGTCGATGCCGTCCGAATGATAGCGCTCGGCGCTGGCGATGATGTGCAGGCGGTTGTCGAAGAAGCCCGTGCCGAAAGCGAGGCCCGCCTTGTAGGACGAATCGTCGCCGTAGGTGGAAATGCCGCTCTGGATATTGCCCTTCAGGCCGGTGAAATTCTTGTTGAGGATGAAGTTGACCACGCCCGAGACCGCGTCCGAGCCGTAAGCCGCCGACGCGCCGCCGGTGACGACATCGACGCGATCGACCAGCAATTGCGGGATCAGGTTGGTGTCGGTGGAGCCATTGCTGCTGGTCGGCGGAACGCGGCGTCCATCTTCCAGGATCAGCACGCGCTGCGGCCCGAGCGCGCGGATGTCGAGATAGTTACCCGAACGGACCTTCGACGCGCCGGTATCGGCCTGCGCATTCTGGCTGATCGAGCCCTGGAACTGGGGCAGCTGGTTGAGCGCGTCCGGGATGTTGCTCGGCGCGGTCTTGGTCAGCTGGTCGGCCTGGAGCACGGTCACCGGCGTCGGCGCGTTATAGCCCGCGCGCGCAATGCGCGATCCGGTTACGACAATGTCGGCGGCGTCACTGTTGCCCTGCGCGGTCGCGGAAGGCTGGTTCGCAGCACTCGCCGGAACCGCCGCCCCGGTTTCGGCCGGCGCCGGGCTCTGCTGCGCCAGCGTGGGCGCCGCGAGACCAAAGGCACTTACCGTTGCAAGAAATATCCTGTGCGCAGTCCTGCCGGTCATTTGCGATCCCCTCCAAATTCAATTTTATTATTTGAACGGGAGGATATGGGACTTGATTTGAGGTGATAAGGTCGGCGGCTCGTCTGTCCCGCATTGTGGAAGCGGCTTCCGTGGGCCCGCTCTAGAAGAGCGCAATCGCCCGGATCGGGATTCCGGTCGCGTCCTTGATCGGCGCCGCGCCCGCGATCAGAACCGCGCCGCTGGGCGGCACATCCTGCATATTGGTCAGGAATTCGATTCCCCAACGGCCACTGCGCAACCAGCGCTGATGGACCGGATAGGCGGGGGAGTTCGAGCCCCGGTCGATCGAGCCGGTATCGACCGCGATACCTTTGACATCGCGTTGCGTGATCAGCATCTCGCACACTTCAGGGCCGAAGCCGGGGCTTTTGTGGAAATCGGCGGGCGGGCCGCCTGCCTGCATCGCCTTGACGCGCGCGATCATGTCGTAGCCCGAATTGATCGCGACGCAGCATCCCGCGGGCAGACGCCCCCATTTCTTTTCCCAGGCGAAGACATCGTCGGGCATCAGCGCGGTGTCGGGATTGGCGGCGACGCGCGCGCTGATGTCGAACAGCGCGAGCGGGACGACGAGGTCCGAGATCGGGATTTCGCCGAGGCTCTTGCCATTGTTGTCGAAGTGACGCGGCGCATCGATGTGCGTGCCGGTATGCTCGACCAGCATCAGCCGGTTGAGGTTCATGCCGACAGCATAGCCCGAGCCCACGATCGGATCCATCGCGATGCGGGGGCGGCCCGGGGTCAGGTTGAAATCATTGGTCAGCTCGTGCGTCAGGTCGACGACGTTGATCAATTGCTTGCCGATGCGGATGGTCGAGCGGCCGGGCGCGGTCACGGCGGCACCGGCCTGCGGTGCGCTGGAGATGGCCAAAGCGGCAGCGGCCATACCAAGCCCGCTGCCGACCAGCAGGCTGCGACGATCAAGCTCAGTCATGGCGCTCTCCCGGATTTTGCCAAATTTAGGCGCCCGCGCCCGCGCACCGTCAATCAGCCGTTCCACATCCCGGAACGGGCGACAGGACCTTCAGCGAAAAAGCGAGATCAGGCGGCGAGAACCGCGCCGATATCCTCGGACATGCGCCGCGCCGCCGCGGCCAGCGAGCGCCCGAGCGTATTGAGACGCTGATCGGGCAGACGCGCGATCGTGCCCGAAATGGAGAGCGACGCACGCACCCGGTTGTTGCGATCGAACACCGGCGCGGCGACACAGCGTATCCCCGTCGAATTCTCTTCGTCGTCGATCGCGAAGCCCTGAGTGCGGATCTGGCCGAGCTGGCTGACCAGCGCATTCTTTTCGATGATGCTCGAATAGGTCCGGCGCGTCAGCGGCCGCCCTTCGAGGAAGAGGTCGAGCTCGCTGGGGTTCCAATGCGCGAGCAATACCTTGCCCGACGCCGTCGTATGCATCGGCAGATGGATACCGGGTTGGCAGGCACCGGCGCGCTGATCGACCGGGCGGACCTGGCCGACATAGCGCACGCCTTCGGTGTCGGAGACGGCGATATTCACCACCTCGTTCGCTTCGATCATCAGCGAGCGCATGATCGGCCGTCCCAGCCGGCCGAGATCGCGCACCTGCACGAAAGCGGAGCCGAGCGCGAACGCCTGGACACCGATCATCCAGCGATTGGTGCTCGAATCGAATTCGACGTAGCGGAGGGCGTCCATCGTGGTCAGCAGGCGGTGGGCGGTCGAACGCGGCAGGCTCGCCAGCTTGGCGACCTCGGTCAGCGTCAGGCCGTCATCATGCTTTGCAAGCGCGTCAAGCAGACCGAATGCGCGCACCAAAGATTGCACGCGTCCCAGCCGGTCATCTTCGCCCGCGAAGTCTGCCACCCCAATCATGCTTGCGATCCCTCTCCGCCCCTCTCCCCTTGTTTTTCCGGGAGTATCGAGCCGGGCGACATTACATCCGGAATGGTCAAGCTCCAATAGGCCCAAACAGGCGGCTAAAGAGGCGTAGCGCGGCGGCTTTCCCGCATTGTGAAAACGTAAGCGCCTTTCGCCTGCCCGGACCGGCACTGTTCCATCTGGCGGGACAGGTGCGATTGTCTTGCCAATCCCCCCTTCCTAGCACCGCATGAGCCGATGCCGAAGCCGAGCGAACGACGCTCAGGCCACGGCGCGGGGGAGAGGGTTGCATGAGTGAGAATGCGCAGGAGATCGGCGATCTCCCGCCAATGGCCGGGACCGATACGATCCGACGGCGGGCGTTGCTGACGCGCATTTACGATGCCGCGATCGACGCGGTGCGCGGTGAGAATCTCATCGCTGCACGGTCGCGTCTGGTCGGCGACACGTGGATCTATGAATCGGGCGGTCAGCGTTTCGAATGGCTGCTCGACCCTGCCGGACGGGTCATCGCGATCGGCGCCGGCAAGGCGGCCGCTTCTTTGCTGGCGGGACTGGAAAAGGTGCTGGGCGACCGGCTCGACGGCGGCTGCGCGATCGTCAAGGAAGGCCATGCCGAGCCGCTCCGGCGGATCGAGCTGTTCGAGGCGGGCCACCCCATTCCCGACGAACGCGGCGTCCGCGCCACCACCGCGATGCTCGATTTTCTTGATGGCCTGGGGCCGCACGACAATGTGTTCGTCGCCCTGACCGGCGGCGCATCGGCGCTTATGGTCGCGCCGGCCGACGGGATCACGCTCGCCGAAAAGGCGGAGGTCACCGACGTCCTGCTCGCCTCCGGCGCGAACATCACCGAGATCAACACGATCCGCAAACATCTGTCGAAGGTGAAGGGCGGACGGCTGCTCGACGCGATCCATCCAGCCCGTTCGCTGACGCTGATGATTTCCGATATACCAGGCAACGATCTGGCGATGATCGGATCGGGCCCCACGTTCCGCGATGCGACCACATCGCGCGAGGCGCTCGACATCCTCGATCGCTATGGCGTGACGCAAAAGATTCCGCGGTCGGTTCTAGAAATACTCGAACGGCCGACGCCGTCGTCGCACGCACCCACCGACGATCGCGCGAACCATCTGGTTCTGGCCGACAGCAATTCCGCACTGGCCGCCGCAGAGGCGATGGCCGAGCGTGAAGGCTATCGGACGCGCATCGTCGATGCGCACATGGATAACGACACGCACGACGCCGCGCGCCGGTTCGCGGCGTCGATGTCGGACGCCGCCAACGGCGCCTGTTCGCCGACGGTCTTCCTCGCTGCGGGCGAGACCACGCTCAAGGTCAAGGGCAGCGGACGCGGCGGACGCAACCAGGAATTCGCTCTGGTCGCCGCACTGGCACTGGAAGGCATTCCCAACGCGGCCCTGCTTTCGAGCGGAACCGACGGAACCGATGGCCCGACCGATGCCGCCGGCGGGTTCGCCGATGGCACCACGATCGCGCGCGCGCGCCGGGCCGGCATCAGCGCCACCAGCGCGCTCGCAAACAATGATTCCAATACCTTCCTCGCCGCTCTCGACGATCTGCACGTCACCGGTCCGACCGGGACCAACGTGATGGATCTGGTGATCGGCGTGGTCGACTGAATCGCAGCCATGGCCCGGATGGAGGATATATGAAGATCGGTTTCG
>NZ_DATHFV010000119.1:0-18827 GCF_035317925.1 Sphingomonas sp. | reverse complement strand
CACGCTGTGCATCGCACGCCGCACCGGCTCGTTGCCGCGGAACGAGAAGCTCAGGTTCGAGACGCCGCCCGAGATATGCACGTGCGGGCAGCGCGCCTTGATCTCGCGCGTCGCCTCGATGAAGTCGATCGCATAGCGGCGATGCTCGTCGATCCCGGTCGCGACCGCGAAGATATTGGGATCGAAGATGATGTCTTCGGGCGGGAAGCCGATGCCCATCAGCAGGTGATAGGCCCGCTCGCAAATCTCGATCTTGCGTTCCTTGGTGTCGGCCTGGCCGACCTCGTCGAACGCCATCACGACTACGGCGGCGCCATAGGCCATGACCTTGCGCGCGTGGAACAGGAAGGCTTCCTCGCCTTCCTTCATGCTGATCGAATTGACGATCGGCTTGCCCGAGACGCACTTCAGCCCGGCCTCGATCACGCTCCATTTCGAGCTGTCGACCATCACCGGCACGCGCGCAATATCGGGCTCGGCCGCGATCAGCTTGAGGAAGGTGGTCATCGCATATTCGGCGTCGAGCAGGCCCTCGTCCATATTGACGTCGACCACCTGCGCGCCGTTTTCGACCTGCTGGCGCGCGACCTCGACCGCCTTCGCGTAATCGCCGCCCATGATGAGCTTCTTGAACGCCGCCGATCCGGTGACGTTGGTGCGCTCGCCTATGTTGACGAATTGGGCGGTGGAAGGAGTGCTGGCCATCAATTACTCGCTCCCCTCCCGCTTGCGGGAGAGGCTGGGGGAGGGGATTCCGAGATCCGGAGAAGAGGCCAGAAGCCCCTCCCCCGCCCCCTCCCGCAAGCGGGAGGGGAGTTATAGGTCACGCCGCCATGATGAACGGATCGAGCCCGGTAAGACGCGTAATCGCGGTATGTTCATGGATCGCACGCGGCGCGACATCCTTCACCGCCGCCGCCATTGCCGCGATATGCGGCGGCGTCGTGCCGCAGCAGCCGCCGACGACGTTGACGAGGCCATCATGCGCCCATTCCTCGATTTGCCCGCCGGTCGTGTGCGGCTGCTCGTCATAGGCACCGAGATCGTTGGGCAGGCCGGCATTGGGGTAGGCCATGATCAAAGCGTCGGCGACATGCGCCATTTCCTTGAGGTAAGGCCGCATCAGATCGGCGCCGAACGCGCAATTGAGCCCGATCGTCAGCGGCCGGGCGTGGCGCACCATGTAGGTAAAGGCCTCGACCGAATGGCCGGACAGGTTGCGGCCCGACATGTCGGTGATCGTCATCGACAGCATGATCGGGATTTCGTGCTGGCGCGCCTCGGCGATCTCCAGCACCGCGACGATCGCCGCCTTGGCGTTGAGTGTGTCGAACACCGTTTCGATCAGGATGAAGTCGCAGCCACCGTCGAGCAAAGCCTCGGCCTGTTCGCGATACACATCCTTCAGTTCGTCGAAGCCGATCGCGCGATAGCCCGGATCGTTGACGTCGGGCGAGAGCGACAAGGTCTTGTTGGTCGGGCCGATCGCGCCCGCGACGAAGCGCGGACGGCCGTCCTGCGCCTCGAACTTGTCGGCGGCCGCGCGCGCAATCCTGGAGGCGGCGAGATTGAGCTCGCGCACCAGATGCTCGGCACCATAATCCGCCTCGCTGACGCGGTTGGCGTTGAAGGTGTTGGTCGAGACCATGTCCGATCCCGCCGCCAGATAGGCCTCGGTAATCTCCTGGATGATATCCGGCCGCGTCAGGACGAGCAGATCGTTATTGCCCTTCTGATCCATCGGCAGATCGTAATCGCCGCGATAATCCGCCTCACCCAGCCCATAGGATTGGATCATCGTTCCGAAGGCACCGTCGGTCAGCAGGATGCGGTTGGCGGCCTCGGCGCGGAAACGGCGGGCGGCGGCGGAGGGAATGCGCGTCATGCGGCTTTCTCCGATGCGTGATTGGTTGGGCGCAGACCGAGCAGATGGCAGATGGCGTAGGCCAGCTCGGCGCGGTTCAACGTGTAGAAGTGGAAATGGCGCACGCCGCCCGCATAGAGCCGGCGGCACATTTCAGCGGCGATCGTCGCGGCGATCAGCTGGCGCGCGGCGGGATGATCGTCCAGCCCCTCGAACAGCCGGTCCATCCACGGCGGGATCGCCGCGCCGCAAAGTCCCGCGAACTTGCGGGTAGTCGCGACGTTCGAGACCGGCAGGATGCCCGGCACGATCTCGGCCGAAATACCCGCCGCCGCCGCGCGGTCGCGGAAGCGGAAATAGGTTTCGGGCGAGAAGAAGAACTGGCTGATCGCGCGGTCGGCGCCCGCGTCGATCTTGGCCTTCAGATTGTCGAGATCGGCCTGGACACTCGGGCTCGACGGATGGCATTCGGGGTAGGCCGCGACCGAAATCTCAAACGGCGCGATCTGTTTCAAGCCCGCGACCAGCTCGGCGGCATTGGCGTAGCCATCGGCGTGCGGCCTGAATTCCTCGCCCGCCTGCGGTGGATCGCCGCGCAGCGCGACGATGTGGCGCACGCCGGCATCCCAATAAGCCCGCGCGATCTCGTCGATCTCGCCTTTGCTCGCTTCGACGCAGGTCAGATGCGCGGCGGCGGGAATATTGGTCTCGCTGGCGATACGCGCGACGGTCGCATGCGTGCGCTCACGGGTGGAGCCGCCCGCACCATAGGTCACCGACACGAAGCGTGGGCCGAGCGGCGCGAGCGTCTCGATCGCCTGCCACAGCTGCTCCTCCATCTTCTCCGTCTTGGGCGGGAAGAACTCGAAGCTGACGGTGGCGTCGCCGGCCAGATCCGCGAACAGGGGCGCGTCGAGCGCGCGGCGCGCTTCCTCAAGCTGCGAAAGGGAGGGACCAGTCATCCCGGCCATATAAAGATTTCTTTATATGTGGGTCAAGTTGCACGGCACGATATTCGAAGGCCGAATCCGCAATTTAGCCTTGGCCCGGCACGCAATTTTCTATCGCCGCGCGCCCATCCGCCTGCCGGACGGGCGCGCGCTCGATAGCTTCACACCTAATAGTTCAGAGGAACTAAAGCGTGCGCCGCCCGGTGAAGAGTTGGATCAGGACGACCACGACCGCCACTACGAGCAGAATGTGGATCAGGCCACCGCCGATATGGATGGCAAAGCCAAGCAGCCAGAGCACAAGCAGAACGACGGCAATGGTCCACAACATGAGCTGTCTCACCTGTTAGCGTTGGAAGTGACCGCGTAACGCTGCGCAAGGTCGGCGCGTTCCCGTAACGATGGCGCATCAACTTGTCGCTTTTGCTTTGGCTTAAGCGCTGCTCAAATGCGCCGATGACCATCCGCTCCATCGTCGCCGTCGCCGCCGCGTCGTTTCTGGCCGGCGCCAGCCCCGCCTCACCCGCGTACGACGCGGTCGACCCCTTCATCGGCACCGGCGGCGAAGGCCACACCTTCCCGGGTGCGGTGGCACCCTTCGGCATGGTGCAGTTGAGCCCCGACACCAACACCGGCTGCGTGACCCGCCAATGCTACAAATGGGCCGCCGGCTATCGCTATGAAGATCAGACGATCCAGGGCTTCAGCCACACCCATTTCTCGGGCGCGGGCCATTCCGACCTCGGCGATTTCCTGATCATGCCGGTGTCGGGCGAAGCGGTGCCGCTGGAGCCGGGCGATCCGGCCAACCCCGGATCGGGCTACCGCTCGCGCTTCGATCACATCAGCGAAAAGGCCGAGCCCGGCTATTATTCGGTCAAACTGTTCGATCCGAACATATTTGTCGAACTGACCGCAGGCACGCGCGTCGGCGTCCACCGCTACGCCTTCATCGAAGGCGCCCAGGCCCATATCGTGCTCGATCTGCGCAGTTCGATCTACAATTACCCGGGCAAGATATTGTGGTCTTCGATCCGGCTGCGGCCCGACGGCATTGTCACCGGCTGCCGCCAGACGCGTGGCTGGGCGCCCGACCGCATCCTCTGCTTTGCGATGCGCTTCAACGCGCCACTGACCGGTCACGCTTTCGTCAATTCCGAAGCGGATGTGCCCTATAAGGGCTTCCAGGGGCCGAGCCGCGGCAGCGACGACATCGCGGAGCAGAGCGGTCGCGCCATCGTCGCCCGCTTCGATTTTGGCGCGCCGAATAGATCACTGGAGGTGAAGGTCGCGATCTCCTCGGTCGACGAGGCCGGCGCGATCGCCAATCTCGACAGCGAACCCGGCAATTTCGATACGATCCGCGCGAAGACCAAAGCGGCATGGGAACAAGCGCTTGGCGCGATCGAACTGCACGCAGCCCCGCCAATGACGAAAAGCCTCTACACCGCGCTCTACCACAGCCTGCTCGCGCCATCGGTCGCGAGCGACGCGGACGGCCGTTATCGCGGCTCTGACAATGCGGTCCACACCGCACGGGGCTTCACCTTTCGCTCGACCTTCTCGCTGTGGGACACGTTTCGCGCCGAGCATCCGCTGCTGACCCTGATCCAGCCGCAGCAGGCCAATGCCGATTTCGTGCGCTCGCTGGTGGAAAGCGAGGAGGAAAGCCCGTTCGGCATCCTGCCCGTCTGGCAATTTCAGGGGCGCGAGACCTGGACGATGATCGGCTATCATGCCGTGCCGGTGATCGCCGACGCCTACCTCAAGGGGATCGGCGGCTTCGACGCCAACCAGGCGCTCGACGCGATGGCCGCGAGTGCGACCTACGCGCCTTATGGCGGCCTCGGCGACTATATGAAGCTCGGCTACGTGCCGATCGACAAGGAGCCTGAGGCGGCATCCAAGACGGTCGAATATGCCTATGACGATTGGGCGATCGCGCAGATGGCGCGCAAGCTCGGCCGTACCGATATCGCGGCGACGTTCGAGAAACGCGCATCCAACTGGCGCAACAGCTTCGATCCGAAGACCGGCTGGGTCCGCGCCCGGCTTTCGAGCGGCGCCTTCCGCACCCCGTTCGATCCTGTCTCGATCAAATATGGATCGGATTATACCGAAGGGAATGCGTGGCAATATTCGTGGTTCGCGCCGCAGGACGAAGGCGGGCTCGTCCGCCTGCTTGGCGGCGACAGGAAGACCGTCGCCAAGCTCGATGCGATGTTCGATTACGACAACAGCAAGCTCGATTATTCCTCGTCCGAGGACATCGCCGGGCTGATCGGCCAATATATCCACGGCAACGAACCGAGCCATTCGGTCGCCTACCTCTACGTCTATGCCGGCGCACCGTGGCGGACGCAGGAACGTCTGAAGCAGATCGTCGACAGCCAGTACAAACCGACGCCCGACGGCCTCGCCGGCAACGACGATCTCGGCCAGATGTCGGCCTGGCTCGTCTTCACCAGCCTGGGTTTTTACCCCGTGACGCCCGGCAGCCTGGAATATGTGATCGGGCGTCCGTTCGTGGCGCGTGCGACTTTGCACCTGCCCAACGGCAAGCGCTTCACCGTCAGCGCGGACGATCCGGCCAAGCCTTATATCGGCACGGTTCGGTTGAACGGCGTGCCGTTGGCGCGATCCTATATCCGCCACGACGAGATCATGGCGGGCGGTACGCTCGAATTCCGGATGCGAGCCAAGCCCGATAGGGCATGGGCGACCGCTAAAGGCGCCCGTCCCTTTTCGATGACGCATTGAGGCAATCCAGCAAAATGAAGGCGCGCGGCGATTCGCCCGTGACAGGCGGCGAGGATCATGTCTTCACTGGGTTCGGGCGGTCTCGGAGCCGTCATGGCGCGCCGGTACGGGAATGGGCTTGGCGAACGACTATGTCTTCCGGCCTGAAGAGCGGCCGACCTTCCCCGGTTCGCCTTTCGCCCCGGCGCTTACGCTGCCGCGGCGGCTCGCTTACGGCGCGGTGGGGGTACTGGTCGGCGCGACCGCATCGCTCGGCAATGGCCTGGTCAACGTAAACGTCGCCAACCTGTCGGGCGCGCTCGGCACCTATGCGGTCCAGGCGACCTTGCTGCCGGCCATCTATGTCGCCGCCAATGCCAGCGCCAATCTGATGCTGGTCAAGGGCCGCATCCAATATGGCATCCCAGCGATCACCCATGGGCTGCTGATCGCTTATGCCTGTGCCGGCCTGCTCCAACTCCTTTTCCCGGGCTTTGGCGGTGCGGTGCTGGTCCGCTTTATCAGCGGCATGACCGCCGCCGGTCTGACCACCTTGGCCATCTATTATCTCATTCTGGCCTTTCCGCTGAAGCTTCGGCCGCTGGCGCTGGTGGTCGGCATCGGCACCGTCCAGCTGGGACTGCCGATCGCGCGCATGATCCCGATCGAGATGCTCGCGCTCGATCACTGGCGCGGACTCCACCTGATCGAAATCGGACTGGCGCTGACCGTGCTCGCCGCGATCAGCGCGGTGCCGCTGCCGCCAAGCGAATGCAGCCGCGCATTCAAGCCGCTCGATTTCCTGACCTATGGTTTGTTCCTGCCGGCGATGCTGCTGCTGTGCAGCGTGCTCGGGCTCGGCCGCTTGCTGTGGTGGACCGACACGCCCTGGCTCGGCGCGGCCTTGGCGGCTTCGGTCGCTTTGTTCGCCGCCGTAGCCTTGCTCGAACATCTTCGCTCCGATCCGTTATTCCAGCTCAAATGGATCGGCAGTTACGACATTGTGCGCTTCGCCGCGGTCGCCCTGGTCGTGCGCCTGGCACTGGCCGAACAGACCTATGGCGCGGTCGGCCTGCTCACCGCCGGCGGGCTCACCAACGATCAGCTCCATCTGTTGTTCGCGATCGTGCTGGTGGCAATGGTGCTGGGCATCGTCACCGCCGCCTTGACCATTTCGCAGGAGCGGTTGCGCTATCAGGTGATGATCGCGTCGCTGATCATCGCGCTCGGCGCCTGGCTCGATACCGATGCGACGAATGTCACCAGGCCGCCCCAGCTTTATCTGAGCCAGGCGCTGATCGGCTATGGCACGACCCTGTTCGTCGGCCCCGCTCTGGTGTTCGGCTTCCTGCGCATGATGCAGCGTGGGCCCAACCATCTCGTCAGCTTCATCGTGCTGTTCAACGTGACGCAGAATGTCGGTGGCCTCGCCGGATCGGCCTTGCTTGGCACGTATCAGGTGGTCGCGACGCGAGCGCATGCCGGCGCCCTATCCGAGCATCTCACCTCCGCCGATCCGCAGGTGGTCGCGCGCATCCAGGCGGGCGTCGCCAGCCTGTCCGGCGCGCTGACCGACCCTGCGCAGCAGGCCGCGCAGGGGGCGGCCCTGCTCGGCCAGGCGCTGAACCGCGAAGCGACGGTCCTCGCGTTCGGCGACGTGTTCCGCTTCGTCACCGCGATCGCTTTAATCCCCGCGCTTTATCTCGCCGCCCGGCTTGTCGCCGACGCGATCCGCAACCGACGCCAGGAGGTCCGGCCATGACCGACACTGCCGCGCAGCCCGCCGCCGAAGCCCCGCCGCCGCCGACATGGCACGCGCCGCGCAAGAGCCGCCTCGTGGTAGCGCTGATCGTGCTGGTCGCGTTCGCCGCGATCCTTGCCTTGCTCGCGGCCTGGCGCCTGCCCCCCTTCTCCGGGGGCAACGAGCGCACCGAAAATGCCTATGTGCGCGGCCGCACGACCGTGATCGCGCCACAGGTCAGCGGTTATGTCGTGGCGGTGCTGGTCAAGGATTATGAGCAGGTCCGCGGCGGGCAGATCATCGCCCGCATCGACGATGCGATCTATGTCGCGCGCGTCGCGCAGGCCCGCGCCAACCTTTCCGCGCAACGGGCCGCGCTCGCCAATAGCCGCCAGGCGCATGCCGCCCGCACGGCCAGCCTGCAGGGGCAGGTAGCGGGACTCGGCAATGCGCAGGCCCAGTTGCTGCGCGCCCGCGCCGACATGGCGCGGGTCGACGATCTGGTGAAGGACGGATCCGTCTCCAAGCGCGAGCGCGACCAGACACTGGCGGCCTTGCGTCAGGCCGAAGCCCAGGTCCGCCAGGCGGACGCCGCCGATCAGATCGCGCGCCAGGATATCCGCACCGTCGATGTCGGGCGTGGCGGGCTCGAAGCGCAGGTGGAGGCAGCCGAGGCCCAGCTCCGCCTGGCCCAGATCGATCTCACCCACACGGTCATCCGCGCGCCCGAGGACGGGCAATTGGGCGAGGTCGGCGTCCGCATCGGCCAATATGTCACCAACGGCACCCAGCTGTTCACATTGGTGCCGCCCGATCGCTGGGTGATCGCCAATTACAAGGAAGCCCAGACCGCGCATATGGCGCCCGGCCAGAAAGCGAGCTTCACCGTCGATGCGCTCGGCGGCGCACGCCTGAACGGCCATGTCGAACGGCTGTCGCCCGCCGCCGGCTCCGAATTTTCGGTGCTCAAGCCCGACAACGCCACAGGCAATTTCGTCAAGGTCCCGCAGCGGATCGGCGTCCGCATCGTGGTCGATCCGGATCAAGCGCTCGCCGCGCGGTTGCGGCCGGGCATGTCGGTCGAAGCCACGGTCCATACCTCCCGATGAAACGCCGCGTCGCTTTGTTCCTGGTCTTGGCCACAGGCGGATGCGTGGGGCCGCGCCCTGCCCCGCCGAGCGCGGCAAGCGTCACGCCTCCGGCGGCCTGGCAGACCGCGCTTCCCGCGACCGCATCGATCGAAGCCAACTGGTGGCAGGGCTTCCATGATCCGGTGCTGACGCGCGTCGTCGCAGCAGCACTCGCCAACAACAGCGATGTTGCGATCGCCGCCGCGCGCGTCAGCGAGGCGCGTGCACAATTCCATCTTGCCCATGCGCAACTGCTGCCCACGGCCGGGCTCGCGGTTGGCGGCGACCGCGAACGCTTCCTCAATGCCTTCGGCGTCGGCACCTACCAGACCGCGGGCGAAGCCGAATTGTCCGCGAGCTACGATCTCGACCTGTTCGGACGGCTGTCCAACGCCAGCGCGGCCGCGCGTGCGTCGCTCCTCTCGACGCAGGCCGCCTACGCCGCGGTCCGTCTCGCGGTCGCCACGTCGGCGGCCAGCGGCTACATCACGCTGCGCGCGCTCGATGCGCGGCTCATAATCCTGCGCGAAACGCTGACCGCGCGTGAAAATTCGGTCCACATCACCCGCCGGCGGGCCGAGACCGGCTATTCGAGCGAACTGGAACGCCAGCAAGCCGAAGCCGAATATCAGGCGACATTGCAACTCATTCCCGTGGCCGAACTCGCCATCAAGCGACAGGAGGACGGGCTGAGCCTGTTGCTCGGCGAAAATCCGCGCGCGATCGAACGCGGCGCGGCGCTCGACACTTTGATGCCCTTGCCCGTTCCCGCCACCCTGCCCGCCGCCTTGCTGCGCGGCCGGCCCGATATCGCCCAGGCCGAGCAGCAGATGATCGCGGCCGACCATTCGCTCGACGCCGCGCGCGCCGCCTTCATGCCCGACGTGCGGCTGAGCGCGGCGGGCGGTTATGTCGCATCGACCCTGATCCCCGATCCGGTCCGCATCTTCTCGCTCGGCGGCAGCATATTGGCGCCTCTGTTCGAAGGGGGAGCCTTGCGCGCGCAAGCCGATGCCGCGGCCGCCCGCCGCGATCAGGCTGCGTTCGGCTATCGCCGCACCGCGCTCGCTGCCTTCCGCGACGTCGAGGATGCATTGGCCGCGATCCAGCGCTCCGCCGAACAGGAGAAAGCGCTGGCCGGACAGCGCGACGCGCTCGCCATCGCATTGCGTCTTGCCACCAACCGCTACCTGGCGGGCTATGCCTCCTATCTCGACAAGCTCGACGCCCAGCGCGGGCTGCTCGCCGCCGAGCTGCAACTGGTGCAGGCCCATGCCGACACGCTCAACGCCCAGGTGGCGCTCTACCAGAGTCTGGGCGGAGGCTGGTCCAGCGATACGCTGGCGGCCGGAAAGGAGTGATCCGATGAACCCATCCTATTTCTCGGCGATAGCGGGCCTGACCGGCGCCGCCATCGGTGGCCTGACGTCATTTGGCACGTCCTGGATCACCCAGCAGACCCAGTCACGCCAACGCGAGCGGGAAATCGCGCGCACGCGCCGCGAGCGCCTGTTCACCGCGTTCATCGAGGAAGCCTCGCGCCTGTTCGCAGACGCGCTCGGGCACGAAAAGGATGACGTGGACGACCTTGTCCGGCTCTACGCGCTGGTGGCGCGGATGCGGCTGGCGGCATCGCCCGCGGTCGTCGAGACAGCCGAGCGCGTCGTGCAGGCCGTGATTGACGCTTATCAGGCGCCGAACCGCACACTGCGCGAACTGCACCTGTTCGCGCGCGAGGGGAATATGGATCCCCTGCTTGAATTTAGTGAGGCTTGCCGCATCGAATTGATGGAGTGCTGACGCGGGGCGATCGGCTGGTCATCCGGCGCGGCCCTTCGGCCTGACCGCCAACCTTTGCCGATGCGAGAAAGGGAGCCGCCTGGGCTCCCTTTTGATCAGCCTGCATGGGCTGATGGTGCGGTCGAGAAGACTCGAACTTCCACGGCCTTTCGGCCACAACGACCTCAACGTTGCGCGTCTACCAGTTCCGCCACGACCGCACATCGGGATAGTCCCCGGCGGGCCGGGGCTGGTGAGGCGGTGCCCCTAGCAGGGGTTTTTCCGCCCGGCAAACCCCAAATCGCCGATCGAGCCTTCCGGAGTGCGGTTCGGCATCCGCCGAGCCCTGCCGCACCGGCCCGCACCCCCACCCGGCCTCCCATAGAATACCCTGTTGGGAGGCCGTCGGGGTCCCTACGAAGTATTACTTCGTGGGATGCCGTGCGTGGGGGTGCGGGCCGGTGCGGCTATCCGCGTGAGCGGATCAACTCAATTGCCGTCACCGCCCGCGAAAGTGACGTTCACCTTGGACGAACTGGCGGGCACATCGACCGCGGCGCCGTCGAAATTGGCCGTCGCTCCGGGCGCGAGACGCGCGACCGGACGCGTGATCGTCCAGGTATAGACGGTCTTGCCCTGCGCGTTCTTCAGCTCGGCCCGGATGTCGGGCACGGGCTGCTCGACCTTGGTCGGATTCCAGATTCGGCCGGACACCGCGAACAGCTGACTGCCGCCCGCAATCATGCGCCAATCCGGCTCGCGCGTGATGGCGATACCGAGCGGCACGCGGCGATCGCCGATGCCCAATCGCGACGCGATCTGATCCGGGCCCATCAGCACCGTTGCCGCGACGCCGCCCAGGATCACGACCAGCACCACCAGCGCGAGCAGGAGCCAGGGGCCACGCCGGCGCCGGACCGGCGCCTCGTCCGCCTCGGCCGACGGATCTTCGCTCATGTCGGGCGCCACCGTCACAGGAATGGCCGCGGGAATCGGCGCGACCGGCGGTGGCGTCTGCGGCAACGGGGTCGACGCGGGCAGATGCCCGGGCTCGAACCAGCTGGTGTCGCAGGCCCGGCAGCGAATTTTGCGGCCGTTCGGACCGATCGCGTTATCGGGGACGTCGTAGGTGGCGCTGCAATGGGGGCAGGAAAGCTGCATGGCCGTGATAAAACATGGTGGCCGCATGCCTGCAAGCATCGCGTGCGCAGCGGATGCTTTACGCGCATCCTTTCCCCGTGCGATGCGGACCGGGAGAGCGCTTTGGGAGGAGCAGGCACACGCCGATGGCCGGCATCGTCCAGTTCGACAATGTCGGCCTGCGCTACGGCACGGGTGCGGAGACGCTGGCTGGCCTGAGCTTCACGCTCGCGCCTGGCTCGTTCCATTTCCTCACCGGCGCGTCCGGCGCGGGCAAGACCTCGCTCATCAACCTGATCACGCTCGCGCAGCGGCCGAGCCGCGGCATCGTCAGCCTGTTCGGCGAGGATGCCGCCAACCTTCCCCGCAAGCAGCTGCCTGCGCTCCGGCGACGGATCGGGGTCGTCTATCAGGATTTCCGGCTGGTTCCGCAGCTCTCGGCTTTCGACAATGTCGCGCTGCCGCTCCGCATCGCCGGCATGGCCGAGCGCGAGATCGGCCCGCGCGTCGAGGAATTGCTGGAATGGGTCGGGCTGGCCCCGCGCGCGACCGCGCGCCCGGCAACCTTGTCCGGCGGCGAGCAGCAGCGCGTTGCGATCGCGCGCGCGGTCATCTCGCACCCGGAGCTGATCGTCGCGGACGAGCCGACCGGCAATGTCGATCCCGATATGGCGGCACGCCTGCTGCACCTGCTGGAAGCGCTCAACCGTCAGGGCACGACCGTGCTGATCGCGACGCACGACGTCCACTTGCTGCGCCAGATGCCGAGCGCGAACATCATGCGGCTGGCCAAAGGCCGGATCGACGATCCCACCGGCGCGCTTCGCTTCCCGCCGCGCGAGACCGACGCATGAGGCCAAAGCTCGCCCTGCTCGTGCTGCAGCGGCAGCGGCCCGGCACCTTCGCTCTGCTGATCGCAGCAACGTGCCTGCTGATGCTGCTCGCGGCGGCCCTGACATTGGCGCTGCGCGGCGCGGCCCAGGAGGTGACGACCGCCGTTTCCAAGCGCGTGCTGGTGCAGGTCGTCGATGCCGATCCGATCCGGCGCGACAGCGTCGCCGACGAGGTGATGGCGCGGCTTGATCGCATTCTTGGCTTCGGTTCGGCGCATCGTGTGCCGACGGAAGAAGCGCAGGCTTTGATCGCACCCTATATGGACGGCGTGCGCGTGACCGACCTGCCTCTCCCCGTCCTGATCGAGCTCAAGGGTGGCAATCGCGCCGCGATCGCGCAGAGCTTCCGCGATCTGCCGAGCGTGCAGGTGACAGCGGCGGGCGCCGAACTGGATCCGCTCGTGCGCCTGATCGACGCGCTGCGCGCGGTGTCGCTCGGCATCGCGCTGACCGCCGCCGCCGCGACCGCGCTCATCGCGATGCTGGCCGCGCGCGCGGCACTGGCGCGGGAAGCAGCGACGCTCGGCATCCTGCACGCGCTGGGCGCGACCGACCGGCAGGTTTCGCGGCTCGTCACCGGAAAGATCGCGCGTGACGCCGGGATCGGCGCAGCGATCGGATCGACGGTAGCCCTGATCGTCATCCTGATGATCGCCTCCCGTGTCGCCGAGGTCGGCGCGGGCGTGAACCCGCATCTGACGCCGCAATCCTGGATCATTCTGTTGCTCATGCCGCTCGCTCTGGTCGGACTGGCGGTGCTGGCCGCGCAGACCGCTTTGGTCGCGGCACTGCGGCGGGCGCTATGATCCGCCGGCTGTTCAGCGCGCTCGTCCTGTTATGGGCGCTCGGCTTCGTCTGGTTCGCGATCGATCTGCCGCGCCCGGCGGGGACCGAAAAGACCGATGGCATCGTCGTGCTGACGGGCGGGCCCGGGCGCATCCAGCGCGGGCTCGACATACTCAAGGCCGGTCACGCGCAACGCATGCTGGTGTCGGGCGTCGATCGGCGCGTGCGGCCGGTCGATCTCGTCGAAACCTACCATGTCACGCCCGCTTTGCTGGCGGACGTCGATCTCGGCCGCTCGGCGGTCGACACGCGCTCAAACGCGCTTGAGACGCGGCGCTGGATCGCGGATCATCATTATGGATCGATCCGGTTGGTCACCACCGACTGGCACATGCGCCGCGCCCGCTTCGAGCTGCGCCAGGTGATGCAGGGCATCACCGTCGTGCCCGATGCGGTGCCGAGCGAACCCGATCTGCTCGGGCTGCTGCGCGAATATCACAAATATCTGCTGCGGCGCGGAGCGGCGCTGATCGGGCGGTAGCCCGATTCCGTCATTCCCGCGAAGGCGGGAATCCATAAACTCTATCGTTCAAGAATATGGATTCCCGCCTTCGCGGGAATGACGATGAAACTCTATTCGTGCGTGCGCCCGAAATCGGGCCGTTCGTCGTCCTGGCCCTGCTCGATGATCGAACGGCGGATCGCGCGGGTACGCGTGAACAGGTTGAAGAGCGTGTCGCCATCGCCCCAGCGGATCGCGCGCTGGAGCGCGGTCACGTCCTCGGTCAGGCGCTGCAATATCTCGAGCACGGCTTCCTTGTTGTTGAGGAAGACGTCGCGCCACATCGTCGGGTCAGACGCGGCGATGCGCGTGAAATCGCGGAAGCCGCCCGCCGAATATTTTATCACCTCGCCCTGCGTCACATTTTCGAGGTCCGATGCGGTGCCGACGATCGAATATGCGATCAGATGCGGCACGTGGCTGGTCACCGCCAGCACCAGATCATGGTGGCGCGCGGTCATGATCTCGATGTTCGAGCCGAGCTTTTCCCAGAAAGCCTTGACCCGCTCGACCGCCGCTTCCGGCGCATCCTCGGGTGTCAGAATGACCCAGCGGCCATGGAACAGGGTCGCGAAGCCCGCATCCGGCCCGCTATGCTCGGTGCCCGCGACCGGATGGCCCGGGACAATCAGCGCGTTCGGCAAGGCCGCGCGCAACGCTTCCAGCACGCTCAATTTGGCGCCGCCGACATCGCTCACGATCGCATCGGCAGGCAGATCGGCGGCGAACGCTTCCGCCGCCGCACCCATCGCGCCGACCGGCACGCACAGCATCACCAGATCGGCATCGATCACCGCCGCGCCCGCCGTATCGGGCACATCGTCGGCGATACCCAGTTCCACGACGCGCTCACGCACCGCCGGATCGGCGTCAAAGGCCGTCAGCCGCACAGTCGGCATATGATGCCGGACGCCGCGCAGGATCGACGAACCGATCAGGCCCAGGCCGATGACGGTGATGCGCGCGAAGGGCAGCATCAGCCGGCCTGCTCCACCAGTTCGCGCAAGGCAGCGGCGACCGCCTTGATCTCCTCCTCGGTGCCGATCGTGATGCGCAGCCCGTGCGCGAGGCCCTGATTGGGCAACCAGCGCACGATATAGCCGCAGTCCATCAGGCCCTTATAAGCTTCCTCGGCGGTCAATTTGCCCTCGAACAGGACCAGCGAGAAATTGGCCTTGCTCGGCACCGCGCGCAGGCCCTTGTTGCCCATCGCCGCGATCTCGCCCTCGAACCAGGTGCGCCACTTGAGATTATGGTCGTGGCTCGCCTGGACGAAATCGTCCGCGTCGAGCGCCGCGACTGCCGCGTGCTGGCCCGCGGTCGAGACGTTGAACGGCGCGCGGATCTTGTACATCGCCTGGATCACGCGCGCCGGACCATAGGCCCACCCGATCCGTTCGGCGGCAAGCCCGTGGATCTTGGAGAAGGTGCGCGTCACCAGCACGTTCGGCTCGGTCCGCGCCAGATCGAACGCGCCGTCGTCATCCTCGGGGTCGAGATATTCGCTATAGGCCTGGTCGACGACCAGCAGGCAGTCCCCGGGCAGGCCGGCGTGGAGCCGTTTCAGTTCGCTCCGCGACGTGTAGGTGCCGGTCGGATTGTTGGGATTGGCGATGTAGAGGACGCGCGTTCTCGGCGTTACCCGCGCCAGCAGCGCGTCGACGTCGGTCGCATAATCCTTGTCGTCGGCCTCGATCGGCTCGGCGCCGACGCGGCGCGCCGCGATCGGATAGACCGAGAAACCGTAGCGCACATACAGCACCTCATCGCCCTGCCCGGCAAAGCCACCGGCCGCGAGGTGGAGCACGTCGTCCGATCCGGTACCGTGGATGATCCGCTCCGCCTCGATTCCGTACTTGGCCGCGATCGCCTCGCGCAACGCCGCCGCGCCGGCATCGGGATAGCGGTCGAGCGTGGTTACCGCCGCCAGAAACGCGTCGCGCGCCTGGCGGCTGGTGCCGAGCGGATTTTCATTGGACGAAAGCTTGTGAACCTTGCGGCCGTCGTCCGTGGTCGAACGGCCGGGAACGTAAGGCGAGATCGCCTCGATCCAGGGTTTGGGCGTGAGATCACTCATGGTCGGGGGCTTTAGACGATGGGCCGTTATTGACAATAAGCGCGAGCGGCCCCTAGCCCGCCCGTCCGATGTCCGACGATCAACGCTTCGGCCTTGCGCGCCATGTCACGCTCCCCGGGCCATTGCGGCTCGATGGGGGCGGCCGCCTCGCGCAGGTCGAGATCGCGTACGAGACCTACGGCACGCTCAATGCCGACAAATCCAACGCGATCCTGATCTGCCACGCACTGACCGGCGATCATCATGTCGCATCGGCCCACCCGATCACGGGCAAGCCCGGCTGGTGGACGCGCATGGTGGGCGCGGGCAAGCCGATCGATCCGGCGCGGCACTTCGTCTTGTGCGTCAATGTGCTGGGCTCGTGCATGGGCTCGTCCGGCCCGGCTTCGACCAATCCGAAGACGGACAAGCCTTATGCGATGGCCTTCCCGGTCATCACCGTGCGCGACATGGTGCGCGTGCAGGCCTTGCTGCTCGACCATCTCGGCATTCCCGCGCTCGCGGCGGTCGTCGGCGGATCGATGGGCGGGATGCAGGCGCTCGAATGGGCGGCGACCTATCCCGATCGTACGCGCGCCGCGATCGTGATCGCATCGGCCGCGCGCCACAGCGCCCAGAATATCGCCTTCCACGAGGTTGGCCGCCAGGCGATCATGGCCGATCCGCGCTGGCAGAAGGGCAATTATTACGACAGCGGCGAGGCGCCGTCCGCCGGCCTCGCGGTCGCGCGGATGGCGGCGCACATCACTTATCTGTCGGAAGCCGGCCTGCACGAGAAGTTCGGCCGCAAGCTCCAGGATCGCGGGCAAAAGGGCTTCGGCTTCGACGCCGATTTCCAGGTGGAATCCTACCTGCGCCACCAGGGGATCAGCTTCGTCGACCGGTTCGACGCCAATTCCTATCTCTACATCACCCGCGCGCTCGACTATTTCGATCTGGCGGAGGAGCATGGCGGCCTGCTCGCCAATGCGTTTCGCGGCACGAAGTCGCGCTTCTGCCTGGTCAGTTTCGACACCGACTGGCTCTACCCGACCGCCGAATCGCGCACGATCGTCCACGCGCTCAACGCGGCCGGCGCGGCGGCGAGCTTCGTCGAACTCTCCTCGCCCTTCGGCCATGACGCCTTCCTGCTCGACGTGCCCGAATTGTTCGCGGTGATCGACGGCTTTCTCAAGGCGGGCGAGGCATGAGCGAGATCATTCTCTCCGACGACAAGGCCTTGCTCGATGTCGCGCGCATCCATGGCTGGCTGGCGTCGAGCTATTGGTCGCCCGGCATCGCGCGCGATCTGGTCGAACGCGCGATCGCCGGATCGCACTGCCTCGGCGCCTATCGCGGCGACGAGCAGATTGGCTATGCGCGGATGATCACCGATCATGCGACCTTCGCCTGGCTCGCCGACGTCTGGGTCGATGAGAGCGTGCGCGGCCAGGGGCTCGGCAAGACGCTGGTCGGCTGGTTCCTCGACCATCCCCGTTTCCAGGGCATTCGCCGCTTCGCGCTGGTCACGCGCGACGCGCATGACGTCTATGCGACACAGGGCTTTCACCCGCTGCTCAAGCCGGATCGTTATATGGAACGGCTCGACCCCGGCTTTGTCGATCTGCTGAGAGCCCAGACATGAGCCTGCGCCCCGACCTCGCGATCATCGCCCAGAATGTCACCGAAGGCGCGCGCGTGCTCGATATCGGCTGCGGCGACGGCGAACTGATGGCCGAACTGCGCGACCAGCGTCGCGTCGACGCCCGGGGGCTGGAGATCGACGCGCGCAATGTCAGCCTCGCGGTCGCGCGCGGCCTGTCGGTCATCCAGGGCGATGCGGACGCCGACCTGGTCTATTATCCCGACCGCGCCTTCGATTACGCGATCCTCAGCCAGACATTGCAGACCGCGCGCGCGCCGGACAAGGTGCTGACCGAATTGCTCCGGATTGGCGACCGCGCCTTCGTCTCCTTCCCCAATTTCGCGTACTGGAAGGTGCGCTGGGGTCTGTTCTGGGGCGGGCGGATGCCGGTGACGGCAGCTTTGCCGGTGTCGTGGTACGAGACCGAGAATATCCACCAGCTCACGATCGACGATTTCCGCGCCTTCGTCACCGAACGCGGATTGATCGTGGAGGGCGCCTGGTTCCTGACCGGCGACAAGCGCATCTCGAGCGCGGCGGCGAACCTTCGCGCCGAGCATGCGGTGTTCCTGCTGCGGCGGTGATCTAGCCCCGCAACCGCGCGCCGGCTTTCGCCGCCGCCGCGACGACCTTGTCCGAAATCGCCTGCAATTCCGCGTCGGTGAAGCTCTTCTCGGCCGGCTGCAGCGTCACCGCCACCGCCATGCTCTTCTCATCCTCGGCCAGGCCAGGGCCCGTGAAGACGTCGAACAGCGCGACATCGACGATCGCGTCCTTGTCCGCACCGCGCACGGCGCGCAGCAGGGGATCGGCTGGCGCGTCGCGCTTCACGATGAAGGCGAAGTCGCGCGTGACCGGCTGGAGCGCTGGCGGCGCATAGGCCGTGCGCATGCGGCCCGTATCACGCCTGACGGGAATCGCGTCGAGATGGATTTCCGCCGCGAACGCCGCGCCATCCAGCCCGAACGCCTTGACCGTCGCGGGATGCAGTTCGCCGAATTCGGCGAGGATCGTCTTCGGCCCGAGCCGCAGCGAGCCGGAACGTCCCGGATGCCAGGTCGGCGACACGGCTTCCATCACCTGCAGCCGATCGACCGGTGCGCCTGCGGCAGCAAGCAAAGCCACCGCTTCGGCCTTGGCGTCATAGGCATCGATCTGGCCCTTGCCCGAACGCCAGTCGCGCATGCCCTCGCCCGCCAGCAGCAGGCCCAAGGTCGGCCGCTCGCCTTCCGCAAGATAACGGCGCCCGATCTCGAACAGTCGGATCTCGCCTGCCCCGCGATCGGCATTGCGCCGTGCCGCCGCCAACAGGCCAGGCAGCAAAGATGCGCGCATCGCCTTCAGATCCTCGCTGATCGGATTGGCGAGCACCCACGCGGCGCCGCCGAAGCGGTCGGCTTCGGCCACCGGCAGGAAGCTCCACGTCACCGCTTCGTCGAGCCCGCGCGCGGCGGCGGTGCGGCGCAGGATGCGCTCGATCCGCTGCTCGGGCGTGGCGGTCGGGCGCGCGACGCCATCGGGACGCGGCAGCGCCACGGCCGG
>NZ_DATHFV010000118.1:0-10405 GCF_035317925.1 Sphingomonas sp. | reverse complement strand
CCAGAGCCCGACCCTCGCCACCTGGAACGAAATCCAGTCGGTCAAGTCGCCGGCCACCGGCACCACCCAGCTCATCACCGGCCTCGGCGGCATCGATCCGTCCGACGTGCTCCAGCTTTCCTAATCAACGCCCCATCGCAGGAGTAATCCCATGTCCTTCTATACCTCGCTCTCCGGCCTCAAGGGTGCCCAGTCCGATCTGTCGGTCATCTCGAACAACATCGCCAATGTCGGCTCGATCGGCTTCAAGAAGAGCCGCGCCGAATTCGGCGATCTGATCTCGGCCTCGCCGCTCCAGTCCGGTACCGTCGCCGGTCAGGGCACGCGCCTGAAGGAGATCAGCCAGCAATTCACCCAGGGCGGTTTCCAGACCTCGGATCGCGCGCTCGACCTCGCCATTTCGGGCCAGGGCTTCTTCGTGACCAAGAGCGGCGCGGAGATGAGCTTCACCCGCAACGGCGCGTTCAGCCTCGACGGTGACCGCTACCTGGTCGACAGCAACGGCGCCTATGTTCAGGTGCTGCCGGTCGACAGTTCCGGCGTGCTCAGCGCCAGCGGCATTTCCTCGGCCACCAACCTGCAGATTCCCCAGACCGCGGGCTCGCCGGCGGCGACCAGCGCGATGCAGCTTTCGGTGACCGTGCCGAGCAACGCGGATCTCCCGGCCAACCGCGTCAACTACAATGCCGCCAATCCCTACGCGTTCGATCGCTTCGATTCGAACAGCTACAATTATTCGACGTCGACCACCGTGTACGACGCGGCAGGCAATCCGCAGCAGGCGACGCTCTATTATGTGCGCACCAGCGTGCCGGACGCGGCCGCGACGCCGCCGGTGACGGGCAGCACCTGGGACGTGCATCTGTTCATCGGCGACCAGGAAGCGAGCTCGGACGGCAATGTGAACACCAGCCCCGCCGAGGCATTGTCGCTGTCGTTCGACAGCAACGGCGCGCTGGTCTCGCCCAGCGGCACCACCCAGTTCAGCAGCGTGCTGCCGGCGGGTTCGGGTGCCCCGATCCAGATCGGGCTGACCTACGATGCGTCCAACACGCATCAGGCGTCGTCGACGTTCACGCCGGGGACGATCACCCAGAACGGCAAGGCCGCCGGCCAGCTCACCAATATCTCGGTCGATACCAACGGGCTCGTCTCCGCGACTTTCTCCGACGGTACCACCAAGAAGTTGGGTGCGGTCATGATCGCGAACTTCCCGAACACCAATGGCCTGCGCCAGCTTGGCGATAGCCGCTGGGGCCAGAGCGGTCTGTCGGGCGATCCGATCATCAGCCAGGCCGGCAGCGGTTCGGCTGGCACGATCCAGTCCGGCGCGCTCGAGGAAGCCAATGTCGACATCACCGAGGAGCTGGTTTCGCTGATCTCCGCGCAGCGCAACTTCTCGGCGAACGCCAAGGCGATCGAGACCGCCAACAACATGACCGACACGATCGTCCAGCTGCGCTCGTAAGGTCTGAGGGCAAGGAACTGAGCCATGGATCGTCTGATCTATTCCTCGCTGGCGGCGATGCGTGGCGCGATGTCGCGCCAGGCAACGATCGCCAACAATCTCGCCAACGTGAACACGGCGGGTTTTCGCGGGGAATTCACCAGCGCCTCCGCCGAATGGCTCAAGGGCAGCGGCGGTCTCAATGGCCGCGCCACGGTGTCGCAGGACGTCACCGGCGCGAACATGACCGCCGGTGCCGTCACCGCCACCGGGCGCGACCTTGACGTCGCGCTCAACGGCAATTCGATGCTGACGGTCCAGGCGACCGACGGTTCCGAAGCCTACACCCGCCGCGGCGATCTCCAGCTGTCCGACAGCGGCCTGCTCACCACCGGGGACGGCATGCCCGTGCTCGGCCAGAGCGGTCCGATCACCTTGCCGCCGGCCGACAGCGTGTCGATCGGCAAGGACGGCCAGATCTGGATCGTGCCGCAGGGTGGCGATCCGAAAAGCCCGCAGGCGGTCGACACGCTCAAGCTCGTCTCCGCCGATGGCTCGACCATCAAGAAGGGCATCGACGGCCTGTTCCACGAAACGAATGGCGGCACGCTGCCGTCCGATCCGGACGCCTCGCTGACCTCGAAAAGCATCGAGGGCTCGAACGTCAACGCGTCGGCGACGCTCGTCGACATGATCGACGCGTCGCGCTCCTGGGAAGCCCAGGTGAAGATGCTCACGACCGCGCAGGACATGGACAAGTCCTCCGCCGCTCTCATGCAGATCTCCGAGTAAGGACGTAACATGACCAACGCAGCTCTCCACGTCGCGCGCACGGGCCTCGATGCCCAGAACGAGAAGATGCGCGTAATCGCGAACAATCTCGCCAACGTGAACACGACCGGCTTCAAGCGCGATCGTGCGAACTTCGAGACGCTCGCTTATCAGCAGATCACCGCGCCCGGTGCGCAGGCGACCGACCAGAACAAGTACGCCACCGGCCTCAACCTCGGCTCGGGTGTGCAGATTCAGGGCACGGCGCGCATCGACACCCAGGGTTCGATGCAGATCACCGGCAACAGCCTCGACATGGCGGTCCAGGGCGCGGGCTTCTTCCAGGTGCTCAAGCCCGACGGCTCGATGGGCTATACCCGCGACGGCAGCTTCAGCCAGACGCAGGACGGCACCGTCGTCACCTCCGACGGCATGCCGCTCCAGCCGCAGATCCAGATTCCGGAAGGCGCGACGACGATCACGATCGGTTCGGACGGCACGGTTTCGGCGACCCTCCAGGGCCAGAACGCGCCGAGCGTGGTCGGCAAGATCCAGACGGTGCGCTTCATGAACCCGTCGGGCCTGCAGGCGGACGGCAACAACCTGCTCTCGGAAAGCGCCGCTTCGGGCGCGCCGCAGGTCGGCGATCCCGGCACCGACGGCCGCGGCACGATCGCGCAGGGCAGCCTCGAATCCTCGAACGTGGATATCACCGAGGAGCTGGTCGACATGATCGAAACCCAGCGCGCCTACGAAGTGAACTCGAAGGTCATCAAGGCGACCGACGAGATGCTCCAGACCGCGAACCAGCAGCTTTGATGATGCGCAACGCCTTCATCCTGTTCGGCCTCGGCACGGCTCTGGTCGTCGTCGCGCCCGCGCATGCTCTGTTCGGCAGCAAGAAGCGCGACGCTCAGGTGCGCGCCGAATATGCGCCGACGCCCTATCAGCCGCCGGCCGTGCCGTTCGCCGCCGACGGCGCGATCTTCCATGCCGCCGCCGGTTACGCGCCGCTCACCTCGGGCGCGCGCGCGGCGCAGGTCGGCGACGTGCTCACGATCATCCTCGTCGAGAAGACGCAGGCGGTGAAGAGCAACAGCGCCTCGTCCGACCGTACCGGCAATGTCGGCATCACCCCGCCGACCACGGGGCCGCTCAAGTTCCTCAAGTCGACCAGCCTCACCGCCAGCGGCGGCGGCGCGTTTGACGGCAAGGGCGCCGCCCAGCAGTCGAACCAGCTGAACGGCGCGATCAGCGTCACCATCGCCGCCGTCTATCCCAACGGTACGATGATGATACGGGGCGAGAAGCATCTCACGCTCAACCGCGGCGACGAGCAGATCCGCATTTCGGGCATCGTCCGCGGCGTCGACATCGATCAGGATAACACCGTTCCGTCGACCCGCGTGGCCGACGCCAAGATCACCTATGCCGGCACCGGCGAGATCGCGCGGGCCAGCCATCAGGGCTGGCTCAACCACTTCTTCTCGATCCTGAGCCCTTTCTAGGACCAGTTGCATGAGTCTCGCTTTCTCCTTCCGTTCGCATCGTGACGAAGCCGCCGAGGCCGCGCAGCTGCTGCCGCGCCTCAAGGCGTTCGGCATGCGCCTGATGCCGACCGTGGTCGGCATGGTGCTGGTGATCGTGGCGATGCTGCTGACCACCCCGGCCTCGGCCGAGCGGATCAAGGATCTCGGCCACTTCCAGGGGCTGCGCGCCAACCAGCTGACCGGCTACGGCATCGTCGTCGGCCTTGCGGGCACGGGCGACGACAATCTCGAATATACCACGCAGGGCATGCACAGCGTCGCCTCGCGCTTCGGCATGCAATTGCCCGCGGGCGTCAATCCCGCGCTCAAGAATGCCGCGGCGGTGATCATCACCGCCGAGCTGCCCGCCTTCGCCAAGCCCGGCGAACGGCTCGACATCACCGTCGCCGCGATGGGCAAGGCCAAGAGCCTGCGTGGCGGCACGCTGATGATGACGCCGCTGCAGGGCGCGGACGGCCAGATCTATGCGATGGCGCAGGGCAACCTCGCTGTCGGTGGTCTCGGCATCGATGCGGCGGACGGCTCCAAGATCACGGTCAACGTGCCGACCGCCGGCCGCATCCCGGGCGGGGCCACGGTCGAACGCGCGGTCGATGCGGGTTTCGCGACCACGCCCGAAATCCGGTTCAATCTCGCCGAAGCCGATCTCACCACGGTCGGCCGGGTCGCCAATTCGATCAACGCCAGCCTCGGCCAGGGCCGCGCCCGCGCGATCGACGCGGTCACGGTCTCGATCAGCGCGCCGGAAGGCGCCGAGCTCCGCACCGCCTTGATGGGCAAGATCGAGGATCTGCTGGTCGATCCGGGCGACGCGGCCGCCAAGGTGATCGTCAATGCCCGCACCGGCACTGTCGTCATCAACGGCGCGGTCCGGATCGCGCCGGCGGCGGTCAGCCACGGCAAGCTCACCGTCAAGGTCAACGAAGACATCAGGGTCTCGCAGCCCGCGCCCTTCAGCCAGGGCCAGACCGCGGTCGTGCCCAAGAGCAGCATCGAGGTTCAGGAAGAACATAATCCGATGTTCAAATTCGCGCCCGGCGCGAGCCTGGCCGATATCGTCAAGGCGGTGAACGCGATCGGCGCCTCGCCGGCCGATCTGGTCGCGATCCTCGAGGCGCTCAAGGAAGCGGGCGCGATGAAGGCGGAGCTGGTGGTCCTGTGACGACCTCGCCCATCACCACGAACGCGGCCACCGCCGCGCCGTCCACGGCTTCGCCCGACCAGGCGAAGCTCAAGAAGGCGGCGCAGGCGTTCGAGGCGGTGTTCGTGCGCCAGCTCATCGGCTCGATGCGCTCCGCCACCGACAATGACGGCATCTTCGATTCCGAGGCGACCAAGCAGTTCCAGGACATGGCTGACGCCAAGACCGCCGATGCGATGGCACAAAAGGGCGCGCTCCACATCGCGGACATGCTGGTCAAGCAATATGGCGCGCGTCTGGCCCCTGCCGCCGCCGCCGGTGCAGCGCCTCAGCCCGGCGCCTCCGTTGACGTGAAGGCCGCGAAATGAGCGATCTGCTGTCCATCGGCAAATCCGGCGTGCTCGCCTACCAGAGCGCGCTCGCCGGCATTTCCGAGAATGTCGTCAACGCCAACAATGACGGCTTCGCCCGGCGCGAAGTGACGATGAAGGAGCAGGCGGGCAATTCCGGCCCGATGTTCCTCTATCGCACCTCGTCGGCATTCAACGGCGTGCAGGCGGCGACCGTCACGCGCGTGTGGGATCAATATACCGCCTCGAAGGCGTGGAGCGCCAATTCGGACAACTCGCAGGCGAGCATGCGGTCGCAATGGTACGGCAAGGTCGAGGATTCGCTCGACGACGGCGATTCCGGCGTGGGCGTGAAGCTCACCGCGATGTTCACCAGCGCCAATGCCTTGTCCGCCAATCCGACCGACGCGACCTTGCGCCAGAGCTTCCTCTACGCGATCCAGGATGTCGCCGGTTCGATCAACAAGACCGCCGCCAGTCTGGTCAGCGTTGCCGGCACCGTATCGAGCCAGGCGAGCGATTCGGTCCGGCAGGTCAATGACGCGCTGACCGCGCTGGCGAAGATCAACGTCGCGCTCAAGACCGCGCCGCAAGGGACGTCGGGTCGTGCCGCGCTCGAGGATCAGCGCGATACGATCATCGGCACGATCAGCGACAAGGTCGGTATCGACGTCACGCTGGACACGTACGGCGCGGCCACCGTCCGGATGAACAGCGCCGGCGGCCCGGTCTTGCTCGACAGCAGCAGCATCGAGCCCGCGCAACTCAGCTTGCAGACCTCCGCCAGCGGCACGCTCAGCATGAGCATCACCAGCAGCGGCACGACCTCGGCGGTCAGCCCGACCTCGGGCGGGCTCGCCGGTTATGCCGAGGCGGCCAACCAGATTGCCGGCCGGCGCCAGCAGCTCGATGCGCTCGCGACGAGCCTCGCCACGCAGGTCAACACCTGGAACGCGCAGGGCACCGATCTCAACGGCAATCCCGGCGCGGATCTGCTGTCGGGCACCGACGCCGCCAGCTTGTCGCTGGCGGTGACCGATCCGAGCCTGGTCGCCGCCGCCGACGCGACCAATGCCAATGGCAATCTGCTCGCCATTTCCAGCCTGCGCGGCGCCAACGGCGTCGAGACGGCCTGGCGCTCGATGGTCACCGATCAGGGCCTGAAGGTGCAATCCGCCACCACGCAGGCGACCAGCGCGGCCGCCGCCAAGGATAGTGCTTATTCCGATCTCGACGACGTGTCGGGCGTGGACCTCGATACCGAGGCCGCCGATCTGATGCGTTTCCAGCAGGCCTATTCGGCCTCCGCCAAGATCATCCAGACTGCACGCGAGACGCTGCAGTCGATACTCGATCTGTTCTGAGGGCTTTAGACCATGATCAGCTCCACCCGTTACCGCGCGATCGCCGAGATCAACCGCCAGACCGATCTGTCGCAGCAGATCGCCAAGCTCCAGGAGAGCGTGTCGACCGGCAAAAGCGTGACCAAATCGTCGGACAATCCCGACGCGATGCAGCGCATCACCGAAATCCGCCAGACGCAGGCGGATCAGGTCGTGTGGACCGCCAACACCAATATGGGCGCGTCGATTTCGTCCGCGGCCGATACCCAGCTCGGCTCGATCGAAGACATGCTCAATCAGGCCAAGGAACTGCTCCTGTCGGGCCGCAACGACACCACCTCCACCAGCGATCGTACCGCGATCGCGGCGCAGCTGCGGGCGATCGTCGCCAATCTGAACGCGGCCTCGACCACGAGCGATCCCACCGGCGCGCCGCTCTTCCCGACCGCCACGCCGCTGTCGATCCCGGTGTCTGATACGCTCAGCCTGCCTGCGACCGCGCAGCGCGATCAGGTGTTCGGCAACGTCACCACCGCCAGCGGCGTGCAGACGCTGCAGCAGATATTGAACGACGCCGCGACCGCGGTCGAAGGCAATGCCGCCACCCGTGCCACCGACATCCAGACCAGCCTCGACGCGATCGATGCCGGTTCGGCGCACATCACCCAGATCCGCAGCGATCAGGGCGTGCGCGGTGCGCGGTTCGATGCGGCCAAGGACGATCTCGACACCAGCGGCGAGACTCTGTCGGAGGAACGGAACGGGCTGGAAAGCACCGACCTGACCTATGCGCTGAGCGAGTTCCAGGCCAAGCAGACCGCGCTCCAGGCGGCGCAGACCCTGTTCGCCCAGTCGAACAAGACTTCTCTCTTCAACCTGATGGGCTGATCGCTCTTTTTGGGTTGAGCGGCACCGGCCCGCACCCCCACCCGACCTCCCAACAGGTTATTCTATGGGAGGTCGGGTGGGGGTGCGGGCCGGTGCCGTCTGCGCCATCGGCGCACAAAAACAGCGTAAACGCGATCTTCACCATAAAGCGCGTAAATCCAGGCCGTTAATCATGTTGGAGAGGCCGGACTTACGTCCCGGACGCTCTGTCCAGTTTCGCCATCCGGGGGTGTTTTCGAATGTTTGCAGCGATCGGCCTGGTCGTCCTCCTCGGCATGGTGTTCGGTGGCTTCGCTTTCACGGGCGGCGCGCTCGGCCCGGTCCTGGAATCGATCCCGCACGAGATGATCATCATCGGCGGCGCGGCCATCGGCGCGCTCCTGGCCGGCAATTCGATGAAGGAACTGAAGCAGTTCGGCGGCGGCTTCGGCAAGGTCTTCAAAGGTCCGAAATACACCAAGAAGGACTATCTGGAGGTCATCTTCCTCGTCTCCAGCCTGATGAAGATGCTGCGCACCGATGGACCGGTCGCGCTCGAGCCGCATATCGAGGATCCCAAATCGTCGAGCGTCTTCGGCCAGTATCCGAAGCTGCTCAAGGATGCGACTTTGATCCACCTGATCACCGATACGCTGCGGCTGGTCGTGATCTCGTCGGGCACGCTCGATCCGCATGCGGTCGAGGATGTGATGGATAATGCGCTCAAGACGCACCACCATGACGATATCCGTCCGGCCGACATGTTGCAGAACCTGGCCGACGCGCTGCCCGCGCTCGGCATCGTTGCCGCTGTGCTCGGCGTGGTGAAGACGATGGGCTCGATCGACAAGCCGCCAGCCATCCTCGGTGCGATGATCGGCTCGGCGCTGGTGGGTACTTTCCTGGGCGTGCTGCTCGCTTATGGCATCGTGGGTCCGTTCGCGAGCCGCTGCAAGCAGGTGGTCGAGGCCGACGCCGCCATCTATGGCGTGGTCAAGCAGATCATCATCGCGTCGCTTCACGGCCATCCGCTGCCGCTGGTGATCGAAGCCGCGCGTTCGGGCATCAGCCACAGCAATCAGCCCGCGTTCGCCGACGTGTTCGACGGCATGCGGGGCCGCTAATGTCTGAGAAGACCGCACCAGCCCGCACCCCCACCCGGCCTCCCAAATACGGTATCCTTGATGGGAGGCCGGGTGGGGGTGCGGGCTGGTGCGGCCTCCGCGTGAGCGGAGCAAACTGATGGCTGGACCCGCAAAACGTGGCAGGAACGAGCCCGAGCCACGGCCGATCATCGTCAAGAAGATCATCGAGGCCGGTCATGGCGGACACCATGGCGGCGCCTGGAAGGTGGCCTATGCCGATTTCGTGACCGCGATGATGGCGTTCTTCTTGCTGCTGTGGATTCTCGGCGCCACGACCGAAAAGCAGCGCAAGGGCATCGCCGATTATTTCGCGCCGACGCTCATCGAGATGAAGCTCAAGAGCGCGGGCTCGAACGGCGTGTTCGGCGGCGACAGCATCATCGCCAAGGACAATTATCCGCACAAGGCGGCGCAGACCGGCTCCAAGTCGCTGACCATCCCCAAGGATGCGACCGGCGGCGCGAGCGAGGCGGCGGCCGCCGAACGGATGCGCGATCGCGTGCGCTTCGCCTTCCTCAAGAAGCAGATCATGCAGCGCATCACGGCGGACAAGGGTCTGTCGAAGCTCGCCGGCAACATCCGCTTCACCGATACGCGCGAAGGGCTGCGCATCGATCTGGTCGACAAGGCCGATTTCTCGATGTTCGCGCTCGGCACCGATGCGCTGCTTCCGCCGGCGCGCGCGCTGATGGGCCAGGTGGCGCAGGTGATTGCGGGCGTGCCCAACGGCGTGATCGTGCGCGGCCACACTGACTCTTTGCCTTACGCGGCCGGCCGTTCGGTCAACAACTGGACGCTGTCGAGCGCGCGCGCCGAGGCGACGCGCCGGGCGCTGGCCGACAGTGGCGTGCCCGGGGATCGCTTCAACCGGATCGAAGGCGTCGCCGATCGCGAGCCCTTCATCCCGGCCGACCGCTACGATCCGCGCAACCGCCGCATGTCGATCACGCTCGCTTTCTCGGGCCCGGATCCGGCGGCCGGGGATGTGCCAACCGGGGATGTGCCGTCCGGGCCGCCCGCGCTGCTGCCGCCGCCGGCGGGCTGACGTCGCCCGCGCGGGACTGCGCGCGTCCCGTCAGCCTGCGCCGAAGTTCAGGACGATACCGACGCCGTAAAAGCGCGGTCGGCCCGCGACGAAGGTCGGCAGGCCGATTTCGTCGCCGGTATTGCCCGCGTCGATCACATATTTGCGATTGAACAGGTTTCGCACGAAGCCCTCGACGCGCCAGCGATTGCCGGCGGGGTGGAGGCCGATCACGGCATTCATCAGCGCATAGCTTCCCTGCGTCTCGTCCTGGACATTGTCCGGGATCAGCCTGGCCGGGGGTTGCTGGAGATCGGGCCGATCATTGTCGTCGTCGAAGAAGACGCGGCTCTGATAGGTGACGGTAGGCGAAAAACTCAGCCGCATCTCGGCCAAAGCGGCAGTCAATGTCATCCCCAGCGCCACTGAATGATCGGGCGCCAGGCGAAGATGATTGCCCTTGCGGGCGCCGTCCGCGAACCGGCTGTGATTAAAAGCGTAGTTCGCGAACAGGGTGAATCCGCCGGAGGGCGTCCAGCGCACGTCGCCTTCGGCGCCGTAACTCCGCGCCTTGCCGCGATTGACCGTCACCACTTGTGTGCCTTCCAGCGCGGTCGACTGGAAATTGGAATAATCGTAGCGGTACAGCGCCGCCTCGAGCAGCAGCCTCCGGCCGGTCGCGGTCTTCGCACCGATCTCATAACTGTCGACCCGCTCGCTCGGCAGCCGGTCGAAGCCGGCGTCGCCCAGGGGAATTGTCGGCGCGC
>NZ_DATHFV010000117.1:0-3159 GCF_035317925.1 Sphingomonas sp. | reverse complement strand
TAGCGAGCCCGCGATCCAATTGTCCTGGGTCGGCTTGCGATTAGCGTGCGATGGCGTGCGCCCGCGTGCAATCTCAAGCAGCCCTTCCCAGAATTTGAAGCGTAGTTCGTGCCGCTCGGTGCGATTACGGCGCTCGGCCTGCCGCTTGACCCCAATTCGGGTTTGGAAGCTTGCGGTCTCGGGCAGCGGAATGAGTTGCTGGATGTCGAGCAGTACCGTGCCGTTAGCGAGGCGATATGGTCGCATTCGCACGCAGCGTATGTCGATACCGCGGTCGATCAGCCAGAGCACCGCTGTGGTCAACTCCTTGCTGAAATTGGCTGCGGCCAGGATGATGCGGGTATCCTGCCCGAATTCCTCCTCACGCGCCGCAGTCCAGCCGAGAAAGTCGAGAATAGCGGTCTGCGCGGCATCGACATCGGGCTGGGCGGGATTGCGGAAGCGCGCATGCGCTTCGACCAACTGCTCGAAGGTCATCGCCGAGACCATCGCCGCATAGCGTAGCGCCTGTAGTTCCATATGGCCGCCGTCTTCGGTCCGCTTCAGCTCGACCACGACTAGGTTGGCGTCGGTGTCGAGACAGAGCAGATCAATCCGGCGTGCGCTGTCGACCCATTCGCCAAATTCTTCGGCGACAACCATCAGATCCGGCCCGATCACCTCGATCTGCGCGCGCAGCAGTTGCTGGATGTGACGGCGCTCGTACAGGTTTTCGGCTGAGAAGCTGGTCTCGGCTGCGGTGATCAACTGGTCTTCTTTGAGTTCGTAGATGGCCACACGCAGGTCCGTTCCAAATCCGATGGTCCAGGGCCAAGCCCGGTCTAACCGTGGGAGTAGCCGCTTCGGTAACGGGCCACCAGACGGGGCAGCGCGACATACCCACCTTCGCCCCTCTCAAAGGAAAGAATAAGGGTCCACATCCACCGCGACGCGAACCCCGCGCGGCCATTCGAGCGGGCCGAGCCATTCGCGGATCACGTCCTGCACGTCGAGCGCGCGGTTGGCGTGGACCAGGAGGCGCTGCCGATGGCGGCCGCGCAGCATCGAGAGCGGGGCGGGGGCGGGGCCGTAGACCTGCATGCCATCGACGCGCGGCGCGGCGCGGCCGATCGCCTTGGCGGTGCTGGCGGCCTCGTCGGCATTTTCGGAGCTGACGATGATCCCGGCGAAGCGGCCGAAGGGCGGCGCGTTGGCATGGCGGCGGGCCTCGGTTTCGGCGGCGTAGAAACTGTCGGCGTCGCCCGAAACGAGCGCCTGGATGACGGACGCGCCGGGCTCGAACGTCTGGACCAGCACACGGCCCGGCTTGGCGCCGCGCCCGGCACGGCCCGCGACCTGCGCGATCTGCTGGAAGCTGCGCTCGGCCGCGCGCAGATCGCCGCCGGACAGGCCGAGATCGGCGTCGATCACGCCGACGAGGGTGAGATTGGGGAAGTGATAGCCCTTGGTGACGAGCTGGGTGCCGATCACGATGTCGATCTCGCCCGCTTCCATCTTGTGGACGAATTCGGCGGCCTTGGCGGGCGACCATAAGGTGTCGGAGGTGACGATCGCGGTGCGCGCGTCGGGGAAGAGCAGGGCGACCTCGTCGGCGATGCGCTCGACGCCGGGGCCGCACGCAACCAGGGCATCCTCTTCCTTGCATTCGGGGCAGGCGCGCGGCGGCGGCATGACGTGGCCGCAATGGTGGCAGGCGAGCCGCGCGGTCAGGCGGTGCTCGACCATCCACGCGGTGCAATTGGGGCATTGGAAGCGATGCCCGCAATGGCGGCAGAGCGTGAGCGGGGCGTAGCCGCGCCGGTTGAGGAACAGCAAAGCCTGTTCGCCCTTCTCCAGCGTTTCGCGCACCGCATCGACCAGGCTCGGCGCGAGCCAGCGGCCGCGGTCGGGCCGGTCCTGGGTCAGGTCGATCGCGGCGATATCGGGCATGGTCGCGCCGCCGAAGCGGGCGGGAAGCTTCACTTCCTCGTAGCGGCCCTGGGCGACCTGCTGGCGCGTTTCGATCGCGGGCGTGGCGGAGGCGAGCACGACCGGGATCTGCTCGAACGAGCCGCGCATCACCGCGACGTCGCGGGCGTGGTACATCACGCCGTCTTCCTGCTTGAAGCTGGATTCGTGCGCCTCGTCGACCACGATCAGGCCGAGGTCGCGATAGGGCAGGAACAGGGCCGAGCGCGCGCCGACCGTGACGAGCGCCTCGCCGCTCGCGATCGCGCGCCACGCGCGGCGGCGTTGGGACTGGCGCAGGTCCGAATGCCACGCGACCGGCGCGCAGCCGAAACGCTCGGCGAAGCGCTTGAGGAAGGGCTCGGTCAGCGCGATTTCGGGCAGCAATACGAGCGTCTGGCGGCCGGAGCGGATCGCGGCGGCGACCGCCTCGAAATAGACCTCGGTCTTGCCCGATCCGGTGACGCCGTCGAGCAGGATCGGCGCGAACGCCTTGTCCGTGACGGCTTGAGTCAGCCGGGCGGCGGCGGCGGCCTGTTCTGGCGATAGTTCGGGTTGCGCATGATCGGGATCGGGCAAAGGATAAGGATCGTCGACGCGCACCTCGACCGCCTCGATCGCGCCGACCTTGACCAGCCCGCGGATCACCGCGTCGGAGACGTCGGCGATCGTCGCCAGCTCGCGCACGATCCCCTGGCGATTCTCGATCCGCTCCAGCGCCTGCGCGCGCTGCGGCGTCAGGCGGGGTGGAACGTGGCCGGTGGATCGGTACTCGATGATCGTGCGCGCACCATCGAGCGCCGAGGCGGACGCCAGCGTCATGCGCAGCACCGAGGCGGGCGGGGCGAGATAATAATTGGCGGTCCACTCGATCAGGCGGCGCAGCGACGCCTTGAGCGGCGGCAGATCGTAGACCGCCGCCAGCGGCCGCAGCCGATTGTCGCCGACCTCCGCGTCGGACGGCATATGCTCCGGCTCCCACACCACGCCGGCGAGCTGGCGCGGGCCGAGCGGCGCGAGCACGATCGAGCCCGGCTGGATATCGTGTTCCGGATCGACCCGATAATCGAGCGGCCCGAGCGCGGCATTGAGGAGGAGGACGCGGGCGCGCTTGTTCATGCGTGTCAGGTAGGGGCTCGGTGGCGAAAAGGGAATCGGATGATCTGCGGTTATATATTCTGCCGTCATGCCGGACTTGTTCCGGCATCCACC
>NZ_DATHFV010000116.1:0-21334 GCF_035317925.1 Sphingomonas sp. | reverse complement strand
CTGCCGCCCCGGCTCCCATAGCCGCGCCGGCTCCAGTCGCCACGACGACCCAGACCACGCGTCAGCAGTCGATCGAGAATGAGGCGCTGCCGATCGCCGGTATCGTCGGCCTCGGCGTTCTCGCCATCGGTGGCGCGGCCTTCGCAGTGCGCCGCAAGCGCCGTGAGGATGACGAGGAAGAACTTCTGCTTGAGCAGGAAGCGCTCGTCGCGCCGGCTCCGGTCATGGAAGCCGCGCCGGTCGCAATCGCCTCGCGCACTGCGGTCGCCGCCCCGGCTCGCACGCCGAAGACCCTGCCTGGCGGGTTCGATATTTCGAAGTTCGGCCGTCACGCGCAGGCTGCCTATATGGGGCCGACGCCGGATAACCCTTCGTTGTCGCTCATGCGTCGTCTGAAGCGCGCCAGCTTCTTCGACCAGCGCGAGCGCGAGGCGGCTGCGGCAGGCACGACGCCGAAACTGGCCGAGCCGGTCTACCCCGCGGCCGCCAAGGCCGAGAAGGACAAGGATCAGGTCACGATCCGCATGACCCCGCAGCGGAAGAACAGCCGCAACGGGTACGTCCTGCAGAAGTAATCCGTATCAGTTGTGTTGCTTAAGACGCCGCCGGTCCCGCGACCGGCGGCGTTGCCGTGTCCGGCTTTCCATCATTGCCTATACGTAGAATCACGGAGGCCCTACACGCACCGCCATGGTTAAGATTCGGCATGAAATGGAAAGCTGCCGTTAACCCTTGAGCTCGTAACAGCGGCGAAACGGCCGGCGGAAGCTAAGGCGGTCCGCAGGGATTGGTGGCTTACCAATATGGGAACAATGGTCAGCTTGAGCCTGGTGCAGGTGGGCATATTCGCCTTCCTCGCCTGCCTGTGCGCCGCCATCTATGCCGGGCTTCGCAACCAGTCTTCGCTTGCCTGGCTGGCGGCGGCCTTATTCTGCGGCGCGATCGGCATGCTGATCGTCGGCCAGGCAGGCGGATCGCTGTCCGAATGGGCCACGATCACCATAGCTGTGCCGGCCGCCTATCTCTGCGTCGGGCAATCCGTGCGCATCATCCTTGGCCAGCGAAGCCAGTATCGCGCGCTGATCGGAACGGTTCTGGCGCTGACCGCGGTCGCGCTGCTGATGGCATTCGCCGATGTGCCGTTCCTCTACCAGACGCTGCCTTTCCAGCTCGCCTGCGCCCTTGCGGTGTCCGAAAGCGTCATTCGGCTGGTCCGCGCCCCGCAAAGGCACGTGGTGGACATCTGCCTGATCGTCGCGCTCAGCGGGCTTGCGGCCGTGTTCCTTGTCCGCATCCCGCTCTTCCTGATCCTGTTCGAGCCGGGCTCGCATTATGCGGTGGTGAAGGCGTCGCCCTTCCAGCGCGTGTCCCTTGTCATTTCCGGCATATTGACGCCGCTGACGGCGTTCCTGCTGATGGTCAAGGTGATCGGCGGCGTGATCGCGACCTATCGCATGCGATCGGAGCGCGACGGCCTGACCGGCTTGCTCAACCGCCAGAGCTTCGATTTAGCGGTCGCGCGCGATAGGCGTGCCGGCGGCTTCGTGATCATGTGCGATATCGATCATTTCAAGCAGGTCAACGACCGCTACGGCCACGCCGTGGGCGACGATGTGTTGCGCGCCTTCGCCAGCCTGCTGGAGACCACCGGCCATAGTGCGGGGCGCATGGGCGGCGAGGAATTCGCCTTGCTGGTGCCGGTGCGGAATGCCGCCGAAGCGGCGAGCGTCGCGGAAATGATCCGTCAGCGCTTCCATGCCGGTTCGCCGCCCGGGATCGCGCCGGATCACCGTTTGAGCGCCAGCTTCGGTGTCGCCCGATATTGGTCCGGCGCCGACCCGAAGACGGTTTTCGTCCGGGCTGACGCGGCGCTCTATCGTGCCAAAGAGGCGGGGCGCAATCGGGTGGTCGTGGCGGAAGACAGGGATGTGCCCGGCGTGGATCGGCTCCGCGCGGCATAAGTTTGGTTCAGCCAGGCTGAACCGGAAGCGGCCGGCGCCGCTCTTCATCAAAACGCCTAGATCTCCAACTGGCTGCCCAGTTCGATCACGCGGTTGATCGGCAGCTTGAAGAATTCCATCGCGCTTTCGGCGTTGCGCACCATCCACGCGAACAATTGCTCGCGCCAGATTGCCATGCCCGGCTTGTCCGAGGGGATGAGCGTCTGGCGGCCGAGGAAGAAGCTCGTATCCATCTTTTGAAAGGCCGGCCCGCAGCCTTCGACTTTGGTGAGCGCGGCCGGGATGTCGATATCCTCCATGAAGCCGTAATGGAGGATGATGCGGTAAAAGCCGTCGTCCAGCGCCTCCACTTCGATCCTCTGTTCCTCCGGCACCACCGGCACGCCCTGGACCTGCACCGTCAGGATCACGACCCGTTGGTGCAGCACTTTGTTGTGCTTGACGTTGTGGAGCAGCGCGTGAGGCACCCCCTTGGAGCTGGCGGAGAGGAAGACGGCGGTGCCCTGGACGCGCTTCAGCGATCGCACGCTGGACGTGATGAACATCTCCATCGTCATCGCGCTCTGGTTGAGATGGCCGCGCACGATCTGCCGCCCGCGCGCCCACGTGGTGAGCAGGGTGAAGGCGATCGCCGCGACCAGCAATGGAAACCAGCCGCCGTCGGGCACCTTGGTCAGGTTCGATGCGAAATAGGCGCCGTCGACGATCAGGAAAGCACCGGTGACCCCCAATGCGATCGGCTTGGGCCATTTCCAGACCGAATAGGTCAGCACGCCCAGCATGCAGGCGGTAATGAACATCGTGCCCGTGACCGCGATGCCATAAGCCGCCGCCAGGTTGCTCGAGCTGCGGAAGCCGATCGTGATCACGATCACCAGCAACAACAGCGACCAGTTGACGAACGGCACGTAGATCTGCCCCGCCGCCTTGGCGCTGGTGTTGACGATCCTGAGCCGCGGCAGGAAGCCCAGCTGCACCGCCTGCTGCGTGACCGAGAACGCGCCCGAGATCACCGCCTGGCTCGCGATCACGGTGGCGATCGTGGCGAGGATGACGAGCGGTAGCCGCGCCCAGTCGGGCGCCATCAGGTAGAAGGGATTTTCGATCATCCTGGGATCGGTCAGCAACAACGCGCCCTGACCCATATAGTTGAGCAGCAGGCAGGGAAGCGCGATGTAGAGCCACGATATGCTGATCGCCTTCCGCCCGAAATGGCCCATGTCGGCATAGAGCGCCTCCGCCCCGGTGACGGCCAGCACGACCGAGCCCAGCGCGAGGAAAGCGAGCTTGGGATCGACCAGGAAGAAACGCGCCGCCCATATCGGATTGATGCTGCCGAGGATGGCGGGATGCGTGATCACGCTGCCGATGCCCAGCACCGCCAGCACGAGGAAATAGAAGACCATGATCGGCCCGAACAATATGCCGACCTTGGCGGTACCGTAGGACTGGATCGCGAACAGCCCGATCAGGATGACGATCGAGATCGGCAATACGAAGGCGGTGAAGGTGTCGCTGACCGTGCTCAGCCCCTCGACCGCCGACAGGACGGAGATGGCGGGCGTGATGATCGCGTCGCCATAGAAAAGCGCGGTCGCGGCGACGCCAAGCATGACGATCCCCGCCGTCCAGCGCCGCTCGCCCAGCCGCCGCGCGATCAAGGCGAGCAGGGCGAGGCTGCCGCCTTCGCCATGATTGTCCGCGCGCAGGATGATCAGCACATATTTGAGCGTGACGATCAGCATCATCGTCCAGAAGATCAGGCTCAGCACGCCAAAGATGTGCGGCTGATCGACCGTCAGCGGATGATGGCCCGCGAAACTCTCCTTGAGCGCATAAAGCGGCGACGTCCCGATATCGCCGAACACGACCCCGATCGCGCCCAAGGCGAGCAAGGACAGAGGTTCCTGTGCATGACCGGTCGGCGGAGTCTCGTCGGGCAAGGCGGAGGCTGACATCAGGCACGCATACTTTCGAGAGGGGCGGATCGCATCCGCCTCCGGCGCATCGACCGATCGCCATAAGCTTTCGAGGGTACGAAGCCACCCCGTACATATGTTTCGCATATGGTTTTGAATAGGGCCGCTTATGCCAATCCTATGCGATCGCCGTCGCGGCCGGCTCGAATCCCTATGCGCCGCGCCATAATTCAGCTCCCGTTCGGGAGATGCGACGATGGCATGGCACGATCGGAAATATGCGGATGCGTCCTTGCGGCTGGCGGGGCTGGCCTTGCTGTGCGTGGCGATTCTGGTCGCTCGCCACCTGTTCACCGCGCCCGACCCGCAGGGCAAGGTCACGGCTTCGGCCTATCTGCTGGCGCTGATCGGAATGGCGAGCGCCTGCACGGGGGCGGCGCTGGCGGTGCTAGGGCGTCATCTGTTCGACGAGGTGGAATTGTCCGCGCGCTGGACGATTCACGTACCGCCGCAGCGGGGTGATCAATAAGCCCCGGTTGGGATCAGCGGCCGGGTTGTCCGCGTGCGACCTGCATCAGCCAATTCCGCATCTTCGTCCGCGTCTCATCGGACAGTTCGATCA
Source organism: Sphingomonas sp. (assembly GCF_035317925.1). Lineage (GTDB taxonomy): Bacteria > Pseudomonadota > Alphaproteobacteria > Sphingomonadales > Sphingomonadaceae > Sphingomonas_I. Next base: position 16,832 of record NZ_DATHFV010000116.1, on the reverse strand, counting down.
GCACGCGGCGCGCGTCGGTCGAGTCACGCGACTTGGCGAGCACGCCCTGATCGATCATCGCGTTGATGCAGCGTACCGCGGTCGTGGTCGGCACCGCGGCGGCGATGCACAGGCTCGACATGCTGACCCGGCGGCCGAAGCCGCCTTCGGCGAACAGATCGAGCAATATATCCCATTCGGGATCGGCGAAGATGACCGGTTCGAACAGCATGTCGCGCTTGCGCCGCCACTGGCTGATGCGCCGCGCGAGCTGAACCAGATCGGCCTCGCTGATGTCGCCCGCCGGACCGGGCGCCCCCGCCGGCTGCGCGTTCATAAGGGCCCGCCCTCCACCGTGGATGCGCCGAGCGAGAATTCGGACAGGTCGATCGGGCGATCGGGCATGCCGTGCGCGCGGCGCAGCATCTCGATCACCAGCGACAGACGGGTCAGGCCGGCAAGATCGCCGGCATCCACCATCAGCGCCTCGGCTGCCTCGAGGTGATCGAGGCAGGCTTCGAGCTGCTGCGGATTCAAGGCGCAATTCCCATCGAAACAAATCCCCCGCAACCTTCACGCGCCCCTCCGGCGACGGGGGCTATTGTAAAGGAGGTCGGGGCAGGGAGGAAGAGGGCGAAAACAAAGTCTTCGCCCTCTCCGGTTCCCCCGGGTCAATAGTTGAGCGAGAAGGTCATCAGCTTCATCGTGAAAGCGAGCCAGACCAGGAACAGGCCCGAGAGCGCGAACAGACCCGCCCAGCCATATTTCCACCAGCGCCGATCGGCCGCCTTGAAGGCAACATAGGCGTTCCAGCAGGACAGGGCCGTGCCGACCGTCGCCACCAACGTCAGCAGCTGGAGCAGCCGCATCGGCAGGTCCATGCCGCCGTTGAACGCCTCCAGGTTGCTGCTGACCGAGCTCACGATCATTACCCAGCCGGCCGCGATCAGCAGGAACAGCCAGGCGGTTATCCGGGCGGCGCGATGCAGCTGCAGCGCCCGGCCGGAAAGCGCCGGCTTGTAGCCATAGCTTCTGCGGATCAGCGCCACGATCGGCCAGCCGATCGCCATCAGCAAGGAGACGCCGAGCGACAGGTACAAAGCCGGCATGATCCAGCCGGCATTCGTGCTCGCGGAGGCGGGCATGAACAGCAGGATCTGAGGCAGGTCGCTGTTGAGGAAGGCGGTAACCTTGCCATCCTTGACGATCGCATGCAGTCGCGCGGTACCGTTCACGTCCTGCCACTGCCAGGGGCCGACTTCGCGCCACTTCCGCGGGTTGTGCGCCGGATCGGTGAAGTCCGACACGGTAATCGTGTTGTCGGGGTTCAGCGTGACCTTGGTCTCGCTCACCACGCCGATGAATTTCAGCCAATCGGTCTGCGCGCCGCGGCTGCTGACATAATGGCCCGCAATCGCCGCGCCATGCTCCTTGGCGGTGGCGACGGTGGGCAGGTTGACCGGGGTCTGCGGGAAATAGCGATCGGTGAAATCGTCGAACAGGCGGGTGCGCAGGACATGCGCCGCGCCTTCCTTGCCCGGGCTGTTGAACGACAGGAACAGGCCCACGTTCGACTTCAGATAGAGGTGCAGATCGGAGTGGAAATAATTGGTGTCGCCGCCATGTGCGATGATGATCTGGCCGTTGCGGTCCTCGTGATAGAAGCCGAGCGCCATGCCGGGCAAACCGGGGACGGGGGCGTTGGCCGGCGCGTACATCTGGTGAGCCGTCTCAGGGTTCAAGAGCGGTCCGCCATCTGCAAGGTGCGCGATCATGAACTTGGCCATGTCCGCGCCCGTCGCCGAAAGCGCGCCGGCCGGCGACAGCGGGATGATCTCGAACGGCTTGGGGGCGTCCGACCCGGGCTCATAGGCCTGCGACAGGCCATCCTTGAGCGCGGGCGGCAGTGGCTGCTGGAAGGTCGAACGGGTCATGCCCAGCGGCACCATGATATGGTGCTGGACATAATCCTCGAACTTCTCGCCCGAGACGCGCTGGACGATATAGCCCGCCAGCGACGCGCCGTAATTGGAATAAGCCGGAACCTCGCCCGGTGCGAAGATCCGGACCGGCACCGCGCGGCTGAGCGTCGGGCCGAGCGGCTTCACGATCTTCGGATTGGCGGTGATCAGATATTTCAGCGTTTCTTCGAAACCGGCCGTGTGCGTCATCAGGTTGCGCAACGTGACGGGCTTGCCGAACGCGGGCGGAATCTTGAAATCGAGATAGTCGTTGATGTCGCGGTCGAGGTCGAGCTTGCCCGCCTGGACCTGCTGCATCACCGCCGTCCAGGTGAACAGCTTGGAGATCGAACCGGGACGGAACATCGTCATGTCCGGGTCGACCGGCTTATGCGTCTTGCGGTCCGAATAGCCGAAGCCGCGCTTGGTCAGCACCTGGCCGTCCTTGACCACGACCACCACCGCGCCCGGAATTTCGCCGGTCGCCATCGCATAGGGCATGTAGCCGTCGAGCCAGGCGTCCACATCAGCCTTGCTGAGCGACGCCGGGCCGCCGGGCGTGACCGGAACGCTCTGCGGCGTGGCGACCTGATGGGTCGGGACGAGCGGCAGTTTGGGCTGAAGCTGGTTCGGCGCCTGCGCGACGGCGGGAACGGCGAGCGCGGCGAGTGCCAAGCCCAGTTTGCGGAAGAAACGCATCCTTCTTGCTCCCTTAGAGCGATTTCTAGCCGGGCGGATTCGCCCGGCGGCTCGGAAATCGCGGCAAAATCCTAGTAACGATAGCCGATGCTGAGCCCGGCCGAGCGTGGACGCACCACACCCGCCGAGATCGCACCGTTGAGCGCCGAACCGGCCGTGCCGAGATCCGTGATACCACGGCTGTCGGTCAGGTTGCGGACGAACAGGTCGATCCGCATCTTGTCGAAGCTCACGCCGGCATGCGCATCGAGCTGGCCATAGGCCTTGAGCTCATGCTGGCCGTAGGTGGTGTCGAAATTGGTTTCGCGCTTGCCGGTATAACGCCACGAAAAGCCGAAGCTGCCGTCGGTCGTGTCGGTCAGCGGCGTGCTGTAATCCGCGCTGACCGTGCCCGCCCAATGGGCGTTGAACGGCAGCGGATCGCCATCCTTGCCGCCGACGATGTCGGGCGCGTCCTCGGTCAGGTGCGCATTCACATAGGCGCCGTTGAGCGAGAGGCTCAGCTCCCTGGTGGGCGTCAGCGTGGTCGAAAGCTCGACGCCCGAGCTCTTCGCCTTGCCGCCATTGGTGTTGACGCCGAAACCGCCAATGTCCGCGAGAAGCTGGATATGGCTCCATTCGATATCGAAGCCCGTCAGCTCGACCGTCAGTAGCCGATCGATCAGTTCGGCTTTGACGCCCGCCTCATAATTGAGCGTGGTCGAAGGTCCGAACACGCGCGGAACCGAATCCGGCGCCAGCGGCGGCAGCACGTTGGGCCCGCCGGGCTGATAGCCCTTGGCGAGACGGAGGTAGAAGGTCGTCCGGTCGTTGGGCTTATATTCCGGCGCGATCGAATAGGTGAACGCATGATCGCTCGACCCGCCGGTGATAGTGGTCGCGCCGCCGACCAGCGGTCCGTCGGTGGTCTCGCTCACCGTCTGCTTGTTGTGGCTGTAGCGGGCTCCGAAGGTGACGTTGAATTGGTTGGTGAGATGGACGGTCGCGTTGGCGAAGCCCGCATATTCGCGATAGGTCGAAGGCAAGACCACCGTCTCGAGCGGCGAGAGCGCGGTATTGAGCGCGCCGCTGGTGCCATCGACGGCGTTCAGCGCCTGGAGCAGGTTGTTGCGCTCGCGTGTGTAGAAGCCGCCGATCGTCCATTCGAGCAGCTTGGTGTGGCTCGATGCGAGGCGAACTTCCTGCGTGAAACGGCGCTGCGACAGCGACTGGACCACGTCGGCGCCCAGCGGTATCCCGAAAATGCTGGTTAGAAGGCCGCCGTAAAGGCCGCTCGCATCTTGGACGGTCGACTGGTCGAGCGTGCCCCAACTCGACGAGGAGAGGAGTTGCACCCCGCCCAGATCATAATCGAGCGTGCCGTTATAGATGCGGTAGCGCATCTTGTTGGGTTGCTCGACGATCCGGCTCTGCGTGAGCGCGCCCGTGACCGGATCCAGCGTCACCGGATCGACATCCTCGGTGCTGCTACCGTCGGAGTTCAGGTTTTCGAGGAAGGCGGTCGCGCGGATCGTCAGCCGGGTGGTCGGCTTGAAGATCGCGCTGAAGCGCCCGCCATAGGTCTTGCCGCCATTGATGTCGGCCCCGCCATTGGGCTCGTCGATATAGCCGGGATCCTTGCGGTAGAAGCCGCTTGCGCGCACCGCCATGTCGTCGCTCAACGGCACGTTGAACGCGGCGCGGCCCGATACGCCGGCATCGCCATGCGCCAGGCTCTCGCCGCCGACTTCGGCCGCCATGTGGAAGGCATCGGTCTGCGGCGCGATCGTCACATATTTGACGAGGCCGCCCAGCGAATTGGCGCCGTAGAGCGTGCCCTGCGGGCCGCGCAGCACCTCGACCCGCGCCAGATCGAACGGATCGATATCGGGTGCCAGCACCGCGCCGTTGGCAAGGCTGGTCGCCGAACCATAAGGCGTCTCGTCGACATAAGTGGCGACGGTCGCGCCGACGCCGCCCGAATTGATGCCGCGCAGCACCAGGCGCGCCTGGCCCGCCTGGCTTTCGACGATGTTCGCGCTCGGGATGCGGTTGAAATAATCGGCGAACCGCTCGGCATGGACGTCGCTCAACGCCTGTGCGGACAGGACCGACACCGATTGCGGCACGTCGAGCAGGCGCTGCTCGCGCTTCTGCGCGGTGACGACGATTTCGCCCCGCGATTGGTCGTTCGCGCCCGACTCGGTCGGCGCGGCGGGCGTTTCGGCGAAGGCGGGCGATGCAAAAGCGACCGCCGCCGCACTTGCCAGCAACACAGCTTTGGATCGGGAAATCATCGTACAAGCCCCTTGATGACGTGCTTGTCATAATGACTCATGTTTCAAACATAGCAACTGGTTTCTGAAACCGGTCTATCTGTTCCCTTGGGCGTCGGGCTGCGCTATGCGGGCAGGGAGGGGAAAAGATGAAGAAAAGCGGCGGAAACACGTCCCATCCCGGCCTGGCGCTGCGCGCGGCGCGAATCGAGCAGGGGCTCACGCTGCGCGCGCTGGCGGCGCGGATCGGCCTGCCTTTCTCGACGCTGTCGAAGCTCGAGAACGGCAAGATGGCGATGACCTATGACAAATTGGTCCGGCTCGCCCAGGGGCTCGGCGTCGATATCGGCGCGCTCGTTTCGAGCAGTCCGGCGGTCGAGACGCCGCCGCCCGGCATCGGCCGGCGCAGTATCCTGCGCGCGGACGGGATGAAGGCCATCTCGGAGCACCACTCGCACTTCTATCCGGCGTCGGAATTGCTGGGGAAGATGATGGTGCCGATCATCATCGACGTGCAGGCGCGCAGCGTCGAGGAACTGGGCGGCCTCGTCCGCCATGGCGGTGAGGAATATCTCTACATCCTGACCGGCGCGATGGAACTGCACTCCGATCTCTATGCGCCGCTGCCGCTGGTCGCCGGCGATTCGGTCTATTTCGATAGCGGCATGGCGCACGGCTACGTCCGCACCAGCGATACGCCCTGCCGCGTGCTGTCGGTCTGTGCCGGATCGGGCATCCAGCGCCTGGCGCAGACGACCGACCCGAGCTGGAATGGATAGCGACCAGGATTGAGTCCCTAAAAACGCCAAACTATGTTTCTATAGTTGAAACACGTTCCCGGCTGTGGGATGTGGATGCCATGGCAACCACAGCGCGCACCGCCCTCGTCCTCAATCACCGCCGTGATCCGATGCGGATGAAGGAGCCGTTCCGCATCTCCGGCTATCTGTTCGAGGGTATTCCCGCGGTGACCGCGACGCTGGACGACGGACAATATCGGGGGCGGGGCGAGGCAGCCGGCGTCTATTATCTCAACGACGATCCCGATCACATGGAAAGCCAGATCGAACGCTATCGCGACGTGATCGAATATGGGATCGATCGCATCGCGCTCCAGAAGCTGATGCCGGTGGGCGGCGCGCGCAACGCGCTCGACTGCGCTTTCTGGGAGCTGGAATCCTTCCGGAAGGAGCAACCGGTGTGGAAGCTGGCCGGTGTCGGCCCGCCGCGCCCGCTGGTGACGACCTTCACCTTGCCCGCCGAGGATCCGGCCTACCTTCAGGCGCGGCTGCCGGGTTTCGCGCATGCCAAGGCGATCAAGCTCAAACTGTCGGGCGATCTCGCGGCTGATACGGCGCGGGTCGAAACCGTGCGCAAGGCGCGGCCCGATGCGTGGATCGGGGTCGATGCCAATCAGGGCTTCGAGGCCAAGGATCTCGACGCGCTGGTGGCGATGCTGGTCGATCAGCGGATCGGTCTGCTCGAACAGCCGCTCCGCCGCGGCGACGAGGCGGCGCTCGACGGCTGGCGCTCGCCCGTTCCGGTCGCGGCGGATGAAAGCATTCTTGGGCTGGAAGAGCTGGAGAGGCTCGGGCATCTGTTCCAGGTGATGAACATCAAGCTCGATAAATGCGGCGGGCTGACCGAGGCGCTCGAAATCGCGGCGCTGGCCAAGCGGATGGGGATGCAGGTGATGGTCGGCAACATGGCCGGATCGACGCTCTCGACCGCACCCGCCTTCGTGCTCGCGCAACTGTGCGACTTTGTCGATCTGGACGGACCGTCCTCGCTCGCCAACGATCCGCTGGCCGATCAGATTTATTCGGACGGTATGGTGATGGTGCCTGCCAGCTTGTGGGGCCACGCATGATCCGGTTGGGAGCCTAGAGTGGCGCGCATCGCGGCCGGCACGCTTCCGGCAAGGCAGAAGCCGCTCTTCGGCCACCCGCCCGGCCTGACCGTCCTGTTCCTGACGCAGATGTGGGCCGAATTCTCCTATTTCGGCCTGCAGGCTTTGCTGGTCTACTACATGACCGGTGAACTTGGCTTCAGCCAGGCCAAGTCCTCGTTGATCTATGGCACTTATGGCGCGGCCGCCTTTTTCAGCCCTTTCTTCGGCGGAATGATCGCCGACAAATGGCTCGGGCGGACGCGCAGCGTCGTGCTCGGCGGCGTGCTGATGATGTGCGGCCACTTCGCGATGGCCTTTCCGTTCCTGCTGTTTCCGGCACTGGCCCTGGTCGCGCTCGGCAACGGCCTTTTCATCCCGCCGCTCGCGGTCCAGGTCGGCGCGCTCTACGCCGACGACGATCCGCGCAAGGCCTATGCGTTCAGCGCTTACTATATGGGCATCAACCTGGGCGGGCTGCTCGCGCCATTGGTGTGCGGCTCGCTTGGGGAATTGCTCGGCTGGCATTGGGGTTTCGCCGCCGCCGGCATCGGCATGTTTGCCGGGCTGGTCATCTATCTTGGCTTCAAACGGCTGCTGCCCGCCGATCCGCGCGATGCGGCCCGCGCCGCGCCCGATGCGCCCGCCATCGCGATCGACGCGCGCGCGGTGCGCCTGCTGATCACGGTCGTCGCGGTCGTAGTCCTGTTCCGCATCGCCTATGAGCAGAGCGGCAACGTCATCGCCTTGTGGGTGCGCGACCAGACCGACCGCAGCTTGTTCGGCACGCTCACCATTCCCGCCACCTGGTTCCAGGCGATCAATCCGCTGGGGATCATCGTCCTGACCCCACTCCTGATCCGCCATTGGGGCAAGCAGGAGAAGAAGGCTTCGACGACGATGCTGATGCACCGCATGAGCCTCGGCTGCATCATTGCGGGCAGCTCGATGCTGGTGATGGTGCTCGCGGCGTTGGTCAATGCGCGCAGCGGCCTGCCGGTCAGCGCCTGGTGGACGATTGTCTATTTCGTGCTGCTGACAATCGGCGAATTGCTGGTGATCCCGGTCGGGCTGACCCTGGTCGACCTGCTTTCGCCCGCCGGCTTCGCCGCGACCGCAATGGGCGCCTGGTATATTGCCAAGTTCCTCGGCACGCTGCTGGCGGGCGTGATGGGCTCCTATTGGGGTGCAATCCCCGCAGCCCTGTTCTTCGGTCTCGGCGCTGTCTCGGTATTTGTCGCCGCCGCGATCTTGCGGCTTATGGGGACGCTGGAGCGCCGTTTCGCCTAGCAGGCGAGGGGGCTTTGCCTCGCCGCCCGGCGCGCGCTACGCCACGGCTTTCCATGGGATATCTCGCTGCATGCGCCTGCCTCTCGCTCTGCTTCTCGCCGCCACCGCACCTGCCCAGGCGCAAGTGGCGCACAAGTTCGAAGACCTGGCCGTTGCGCCCAAGGGCGATCTGCTCGCGGCCGTGGAATCGAGCGAGGACCTCGCCGTCCACAACGTCATCGTCGTTCGCAGGGTTGTCGATGGCAAGGTCGTCCGCACGATCGATCCCTGTGCGAAGTGCTTCTATTCCGATCTGACGTTCGGCCCGAGCGGCGCGCTCGCGTTCGTCAGCCGGGATCGTGCCGCGGGGACGGCCGCGCTCGACGTGGATCGGGCGGGGACGATCCACGCTATCGCCACGATCAAGGGCGTCGCGAACACGCTGCGCTTCTCGCCCGACGGCAAGCGGATTGCTGCGCTGGTGACGCTTAATGCCGCCAAGGAAGTCGGCGCGACCCAGGCGGGCGTGCGCCAGGTCGGCGAGATCGGCGAAAGCAGCGACGAACAGCGCATCGCTTTGTTCGACCTGAGCGGCTCGGTCGCGGCGGACGCGATCAAACCGGTCTCGCCGGCCGGCCGCTACATCTACGAATATGACTGGACGCCCGACGGGCGCGGCTTCGTTGCCAGCGATGCGATTGGCAATGGCGACAATAATTGGTGGGTGGCGACGATCGACGCGATCGACGCCGCGACTGGCGCGGTCCGCCCGATCGCGCAGCCCAAAACCCAGGTCCGCTTTCCGCGCGTGTCGCCCGACGGCAGGACGGTCGCCTATGTCGGCGGCTTGATGAGCGATTACGGCTCAGTTGGTGGCGATATCTGGACGGTGCCGTTTGCGGGCGGCACGCCCAACGATATCACGCCCGGCTACAAGGCGACCGTCACCTCGCTGGTGTGGCTGGCGGACGGCTTGCGTGGCACGATCCTGTCGGGCCCGGACGCGTCGATCGTCCGCTTCGATCCGAAGAAGAGCGGCGCGGTCCTGTGGAGCAAGCCGGCCGGGCTGATGGCGGGCGACGCCAAGGTCGCATTCAGCGCCGACGGCCGTGTCGCCGCGAGTGTGGTGCAGGATTTCGAGCATGCCTCAGCCATCTATGCGGGCCCCGTTCAGGCGCTCCGCCAGATCACGCACGACAATGACGCGCTGCCGGCTCTGGTCAGCGCGCGGAGCGTGAGCTGGACCAATGGCGGCCATGCTATCCAGGGCTGGCTGCTCGCGCCCGCGGGTGCCGATCCGGCCGCCCGCGCGCCGCTGATCGTCAGCGTCCATGGTGGCCCGGCTGCGGCGCACACGCCCAATTATATCGCGTCGACCGGAATCACCGCCGATCTCGCCAAGGCGGGCTATTACCTCTTCCTGCCCAATCCGCGCGGCAGTTACGGGCAGGGCGAAGCCTTCGCCGCCGCCAACAAGCGCGATTTCGGTGGCGGCGATCTCAAGGACATCCTCGCCGGCGTGGACGCGGTCGAGAAGATCGCGCCGGTCGATGAGGATCGGCTCGGCTTGATGGGCGGTTCCTACGGCGGCTTCATGGCGATGTGGGTCAACACCCAGACGAACCGCTTCAAGGGGCTGGTCGCGGGGGCCGGTTTGTCCGACTGGATCAGCTATTACGGAATCAACGGCATCGATCAGTGGATGATCCCCTTCTTCGGCGCGTCGGCCTATGACGATCCCAAGGCTTATTGGGACGTGTCCGCGATCCAGTTCATCAAGCGGGCGAAGACGCCGACCTTCATCTACGTCGGCGAGCGCGACATCGAGGTGCCGCCGACCCAATCGATCGAATATTGGCACGCGCTGAAGGCGATGGGCGTGCCGACCAGTCTCGTCATCTATCCGGGCGAGGGCCATCGCCTGCGCGATCCCGCCAACAGTGGCGACATGCGCAAGCGCACGGTTGCCTGGTTCGATAAATATGTGAAGCACGACCAATAGCGCGTTGACGGCCCGCTTTTCAGGGGCCTAGCTGATCCGATAGCGCTATCAGAAGCCGCTGCCGAAGCGGGTTGCGCCAGGAGAGGCAAATGCGGATCACGCGTCGCGACATGTCGATCGCAGCCGTCAGCGTCGCGCTGACCTGCACGGTCGGCGCCTTTGCGCAAACGGACAGGGCCATCCTCGGGCCGGCGGTGTTCGACTGGAACAGCCTGCCGGTCACCAAGAACGAAACCGGCGAGGTGCGGCAGGTGGTCAAGCAACCGACCGCCACGCTCGACGAGCTCGAAATGCACATCACCACGCTCAATCCGGGCGTCGCCTCGCACCCGCCGCACAAGCATCCCAACGAGGAATTGGTGATCATCCGCGAAGGCACGGTCGAGACCTTGTCGGGCGGGGTGTGGAAGCGCGTCGGCCCGGGATCGGTCATCTTCAATGCGTCCAATTCGCTGCACGCCTTGCGCAACGTCGGCACCACGCCGGCGGTCTATCATGTGATCAACTGGAAGAGCGCGACCACCCCCGCCAACTGACATCGGAGCACGCCTGCATGGACCCGATCGACCGCCGCCTGATCCTCACCGGCGCAGGGATTGCCGGCCTCGCTTCGACGCTGGGGAGCGAGTTGTTCGCCCAGACCGCCGCACAGGGCAACGCCGTCGCCACCGAATCCGCGCCGGTCGGGCCGGTTGCGCAGGCCAAATATCGCGTGCCGTTCGCGGTGATCGGGCTCGACCATGCGCATATCTATTCGATCACCGACGCGGTGATCCGCGGCGGCGGTGTGCTGACCGGCTTCTATGCCGCCGATCCGGAGCAGATCGCGACCTTCCGCAAACGCTATGGCGACGTAAAACTGGCGCGGAGCGAAGCCGAGATCCTCGAGGACAAGAGTATCAAACTCGTCGCGGGCGCGCCGATTCCCGATCTGCGCGCGCCGCTCGGCATCCGCGTGATGCAGGCGGGCAAGGATTATCTGAGCGACAAGCCCGCCATTACCTCGCTCCAGCAACTCGCCGACGTGCGCCGCGCGATCAAGGCGACCGGTCGCAAGTTCGCGATCATGTATTCGGAACGGCTGGAGGTGCCGGCGGCGGTCGCGGCGGGGCAATTGGTCGATCAGGGCGCGATCGGCAAGGTCGTCCAGACGATCAACATCGCGCCGCACCGCGTGAGCGCGCCGACGCGCCCGGCATGGTTCTGGGATAAGGCCCGCTATGGCGGCATATTAACCGACATCGGCAGCCACCAGGCCGACCAGTTCGTCTATTTCACCAAATCGACGCGCGCGCATGTCGTCGCCTCGCAGACCGGCAATTTCACCTATCCGCAGCATCCCCACTTCGAGGATTTCGGGGACATGACGCTGACCGGCAACGGCGGCACCGGCTATGTCCGCGTCGACTGGTTCACGCCCGATGGCTTGCCGACCTGGGGCGATGGGCGCCTGTTCCTGCTCGGCACCGAGGGCTACATCGAGCTTCGTAAATATGTCGATATCGCGGGCCGGCCGGGCGGCAACCACCTGTTCCTCTGCGACAAGAAGGGCATGCGCTATCTCGACTGCGGCAAGACCTTCCTGCCGTTTGGGCCGCAGTTCGTGACCGACATCATCGAGCGCACATCGACCGCGCAGGATCAGGACGGCGCACTGCTCGCCGCCGAGCTGGTGCTGACCGCGCAGAAGAACGCCACACGGCCGATAGCGGCCTGACAGGGGAGAGGGACATGCAGAACCGCATCTCACGCCGCGGACTGATCAAGAGTGGGGCCGCCGTCGCGATCGGCTTTCCCGCGATCGTGCCGTCGAGCGTGTTCGGCGCGACCGCGCCCAGCAACCGGATCAACATCGGCGCGATCGGCGTCGGGCGCATCTCGCGGACGCACGATCTGCCCTCCACCTGGCAATATGACGACGCGCATATCGTCGCGGTGTGCGATCTCGACACCAAGCGGATCGCGCTCGGCCAGCAGCTGATCGACGAGACCTACGCCAAGAAGACGGGCAAGCCGTACAGCGGCACGCGCGGCTATGCCGATTATCACGACGTGCTCGCGGCCAAGGATATCGACGCGGTCATCATCTCCACCCCCGACCATCAGCATGCCCGCCTCGCGGTGCATGCGGTTCGCGCCGGCAAGGACGTCTATCTCCAGAAGCCCGCCTCGCTGACCATCCAGGAAGGCCGCACGATGGCGGATGCGGTCGCCAAATCGGGCCGCATCCTCCAGATCGGATCGCAGCAGCGCAGCCTCGATCCGTGGCCGCAATTCCACCGCGCGTGCGAGCTGGTGCGCAACGGTCGGCTCGGCAAGCTTCAGCATGTCGAGATCGGCCTGCCCGGCGATCCGTCGGGCCCGGCTGCGCCGCCGATGCCGATCCCGGCCAATCTCAATTACGACGCCTGGCTCGGCTCGACGCCAGAAGCCTATTATACCGAGATCCGCGTCCATCCGCAGGACGCCTCGTTCGACCGGCCGGGCTGGATGCGCTGCGAGCAGTTCGGCGCGGGCATGATCACCGGCTGGGGCGCGCACCATGTTGATACCGCGCATTGGGGCATGGATACCGAACATACCGGCCCGATCGAAGTGTGGGGCCGCGCCGAATTCCCCAAGAGCGGGCTGTGGGACGTGCACGGGCCGTTCGAGACACATGCGATCTATGCCAACGGCGTGACCATGACGATCTCGGGCGCTTTGCCCAACGGGGTCAAGTTCATCGGCAGCGACGGCAGCCTGTTCGTGACGCGCAGCGGTTCGGTAACGCCAAGCGATCCGTCGGGTCCGCAGATCGATCCCCTCGTAGCGAGCAACCCCAAGATCCTCGACAGCGTGATCGGGCCGAACGAGGTCCATCTCTATCGCAGCCCCGAACAACATCGGAACTGGCTCGATTCGATCCGCTCGCGCCAGCCCAATATCGCGACCGCCGAACTGGGCCACCGCGCCTGCTCGACCTGCCTCGTCCATTCGATCGCGATGCATCTGCCCGACCAGCACCTCAAATGGGATCCGGTCGCGGAGCGCTTCACCGGCAATGACGAAGCCAATGCCCGGCTCAGCCGGCCGATGCGCAAGGCCTATCTGATCTAAAGCCGGAAAAGGGAGGCAGTGATGGCTCGGAAGCTCTGGTCTCGCCTGATCATGGTCGGTGGCGCGATGGCATTGGTGGCTGGTGCCGCCGGCGCCCAGTCGGTGCCGGGCGCCAATTCGGATATCGTCGTCCGGGGCGTCCGCTCAAGGCTCAGCAATTGGCGCGAGGCGGAAACCAGCCACGTCATCATGCTCAGCGACGGCAGCGAAGAGGAGCTGGTCCGCCTCACGCGCAACCTCGAACGGCTCCATTTCCTGCTTGCCGGGCTGATGAGCCGCGGCGCGGCCGATGACGATACGGTCAAGATTCGCATCACGCTGATCGGCGAGGTCGCGCAGTTCGACGCCATGGACCTCCACAATGTGCGCTGGCAGCAGGGGCCGTATAACGACCTGTTCCAGATCGGCCGCTATTATGATCCGCGCGCGGACGGGGCGGTCATGGCCAGCACGCGCGTCGATCAGCGCGTGGTGGTCGAACATACGCAGGCCAATGCCCGCTCGGTGGAACGGGCGTTGGGATCGGTGGCGGCGGCGACGGCGGATCCCAACGTGCGTGCGGAGATGTTCGCCGCGATCGGCAACATTGATGCCATGTCCGGCCTGAAGGGGCCGCACGACAGCGGGATCACCTTCGGTGAAAAGGCGATGGAGATGTCCGCCGAAAGCCTGCTCTATGCCGGCTACGCGCAGCATTATCTGCTCACCTATTTCCCGGCCGCCTATCCGCGCTGGTATCTTGACGGCTTCGGCCAGATCTTCGCGACCTTCGCCGTGAAGGGGGACGGCACGCTCGAATTCGGGCGCTCGCCCAACGGGGCGCAGGCGGTGATGCACGAATTCGGCCCCTATCCGATCAAGGACGTGCTCGACGACGCCTATCTGACCGAGAAGCCACACAAGACCGGCTGGACTCCGATCCACGCCTGGATGCTGACGCACTTCCTGTTCTTCTCGGACAAAAGGCGGCCGCAGCTGCGCCAATATCTGGCCGCGCGTGCGGACGGCGCCGATCCGGAGACGGCGGCAAAGGTCTTCGGCGACCAGAAGCAACTCGCGCATGAGCTCGGCAGCTATTTCGCGACGCGCAAACCCTATCTCCAGATCACCTATGACGGCTCGAAGATCGAGCAGCCGATCGTCCGGCGGCTGCGCGAAAGCGAGGCCGCCTTCGTCCGGGGCCGGCTCGAACTGGGCGCGCGCGTGGTGATCCCGGCGCCGCCGCCGCCCAATACGGCCCCCGACATCGCAAGGGCCGTCATCAAGGCGCGCGACGAAGCGCTGCGGCAGCGCGCGCAATGGCTGGAAGGGCTGCGCCGGGACGCGACCCGCTGGTCGGGCGAACTCGAGGCGCAATTGCTATTGGCTGAGGCAGAATGCCGCAGCGGCAACCCCGCCGAGTGCCTCGCTGCGGCCAGCCGAGCGGAAGCGATCGCGCCGAACGATCCGCGCGTGCTCGTCTGGAAGGCTATCGCGATGGTCGGGCAGGCCGCCGCGGCGCCCACCGCCGAACGCGCGGCGCAACTGGCCGCGGCCAGGGCGCTGATCGTCAAGGCCAACGAGACGGATCATGAGGCGATCGGGCCGCTGCTGGCTTATTATGAGAGCTTCGCCCGCGCCGGCGAAGCGCCGACCGTCAGTGCGATCGACGGCCTGCAGAAGGCGATGGAGGAGGTGCCCGCCGCGCCAGAAACCCGGCTCGAACTCGCCAGGGCGCTGGTCGAACGCGGACAATTCGCGGTCGCGCGGCCCGTTATCATGCCGGTCGCGGTGGGCGCTTATGCCACGCCCGAACGGCCCGCCGCGCAGGCCTTGCTCGGCCGGATAGATGCATCGATCGGCAGCAGGTCGGCGGCACCGAAGGACAATAAAACAACGCCGGCGCCTCCCGCATCGTGAGCACAGCGCGAACCGGCCGCCTGCGGATTTTCTTCGACGGCGGCTGCCGGCCTAATCCGGGCAGGATGGAGATCGCCGCCGTGGCGCGCGGGATCACCTACAAACGGGAGGATATCGGCCAGGGCAGCGGCGAAGAGGCCGAATGGCTGGCGTTGCTCCATGCCGTCCGGATCGCGGTCGGGCTCGGCGCGGACGACGTCGAACTGGTCGGGGATTCCCGCTCCGTGATCAATCAGGCGAACGGGGCGGGGAAGTGCCGCGACGCTACGCTACGACAACATCTGGACGCCTATCGTGCGGCGATCGCGGCGATCCCCCATGTCCGGCTGCGCTTTATTCCCCGGTCGAAAAATCTCGCGGGGATAGTCTTGGCGAAAGGCCATCCCCGCTAGCTCAGAGCGTCACCCGCAGCGTCAGCCCGTAGGTGCGCGGCGTGCCGAGCTGGCCGGCGAAGGCAAAGGGCGAGGCGCCCACGATCGATGTGGTCGACAGGTTCTGATAATATTTCTTGTCGAACGCATTCTCGACCCAGGCGGACAGATCATATTTGCCCTGCTTGAACGCCGCGCCGACCCGGAATTCGGCGATGCCGTAGCCGGGGATCACGGTGTAGGGGCCATCGTCGGCGGTGCCGAACATGTTCGATCGATAGGCGTAGCGCCCGATCGCATAGGGCCGGACCCCGCTCGCCGTCTCGAAATGCACGTCGGCAATCGCGTTGGCGGTCCATTTGGGCGCCTGATAGACGCGCTTGCCGGTCAGATCGCAGATGCCGCTCACACCCACCGGGCAGGGCCCGTTGGTATAATGGCTGTATTTGGCGTCGTTATAGGCGCCGTTCGCGGTCAGGGTCAGGATCGGGGCGACCCGCCAGCTCGCGTCCGCTTCCACGCCCTTGGCGAGCACATCGCCGACATTGGCGAGGTAGGACCGGTTGCCGTTGCTGGGGACGATGTTCGCCTGGAGGCCCGACAAAGTGGTGCGATAGACATCGACGTTCAGCGTCAGCTTATTGTCGAAATATTGCTGCTTGAGGCCTGCTTCCCAGCTGCGCGCCTTTTCGGGCTGGAGCACGAGCGGTGTACCCGCCGACACCGCCGCATTGAGGTTGAGGCCGGCCCCCTTGTAGCCGGTCGAATAGGTGACATAGGCGAGCAAGCCATCGACCGGCTTCCACGACAGGGTGCCGAGCCAGGACAGATTGTTGTTCTTCACCGCCACGTCATAGTGGAAGGGCAGCGACGTCGCCGGATTGGGCGTGCCCACGTTCGATGTGTCGGAAACGCCGTCGCGCTTGTCGTGCGTGTAGCGGATGCCGCCCGTCGCGATCAGGCGCGGCGTGATCTCGAAATTGGCCTGGCCGAAGGCGGCGAGACTGGTCGTGTGCGTGTCGACATCGTCGATATATTGCGATCCCGGCGCGATCGTCACGGCGGCGGCGTTCGGGTTCGCGAGCCGGGCATAGGTCGTGTAGAAAGCCGAGGCGTCATAGCCGAACTGGTTCAGGATATAATGATCCTGCAGCCGCTGGTGGAAATAATAAGCGCCCGCCTGCCAGTTGAACCGGCCCGGGCCGGATGCCAGCCGGAATTCCTGCGAAAACTGCTTGTCGCGCGTGGTCGCGACATTGACCTGGATCACGTCGAGCGGCGTGCCGTCGCTGTCCTGCAGCGGGTTGAAATACCAATGGCGATAGGCGGTGATCGAGGTCGCGGTGGCGAAACCAAGATCCCAGTCGGCCTGGAGCGATGTCCCCCATTGGTGCGTGCGCATCTCCTGCG
>NZ_DATHFV010000115.1:0-3342 GCF_035317925.1 Sphingomonas sp. | reverse complement strand
CAGGCGGTCTTCCGCTGGCGGCTGACCAAGAAAGTGCTGCAGAAACGCGGCTTGATCGAAAGCGATTTCGTACGGGCGCCCGGCCCCGAACTCGACCGCTACGATCTGAGCGAACTCGACGCCCTGCTCGCGCGCCTGTCGGATCTGCTGCCGCTCGACGCGGTACCCGCTTGAGCGACCGCGTCGCCTCGGTCGAGACGTTCATCGTCACCGTCCCGCGCGACACGCCCTATCTGGGTCCGCTTGGCCCCGGCGAGACCATCAACCCGCGCGGCTATATCGTGCGCAAGGGCAACGGCACGATCTACCCGATTGTCGATCGTTCGATCGTGGTGCGCGTCACCACCGAAAAAGGTGCGGTCGGCTGGGGCGAGACCTATGGCATCTGCGCGCCGCGCGCGACCTGCGAGATCATCAACGATCTGCTCGCACCCGTCCTGATCGGCAGCGATCCGCAGCCGGTCGAAGCGATCTGGGACAGGCTCTATGATCTGATGCGCGTGCGCGGCTGTACCGGCGGCTTCCATGGCGATGCGCTCGCCGCGCTCGACATCGCCTTATGGGATTTGCGCGGACAGGCGGCGGGCAAGCCGATCCGCGACCTGATCGGGCCGATCGCGAACGCGACCGTGCCCGGCTATGTCTCCGGGCTGCCGGCGGCGACGCTGGAGGAACGCGTCGCGCTCGCGGTCGCGATGCAGCGCGAAGGCCATCAAGCGTTCAAATTCGCCGCCGTCGTCAGCCATGACGGCATTGTCGAGGAGATGGCGGCGCTGCGCCAGGCGCTCGGTTTCGACGCCGAAATCCTGATCGATCTCCACTGGAAATTCTCCGCCGATGAGGCCCTCGCGCTGATCAGGGCGCTCGCACCCTATCGTCCCGGTTTCGTCGAGGCGCCGGTCAAGCCCGAGGATATGGCCGGCCTCGCCCGGGTCGCGCGCGAAAGCCCGGTGCCGATCGCGGCGGGCGAGGAATGGTATACCGCCTACGAAGCCGCCAACCGGCTGGCGGCGGGGCCGGTCGCGATCCTCCAGCCCGAAATGGGCCATACCGGCATCACCCAGTTCCTCCGCATCGCCGCGCTTGCCGCCCGGCACGGCGCGCGGATCGCACCGCACGCGACCGTCGGCACCGGCCTGTTTCTCGCGGCCAGCCTGCAAGTCTCCTCGACCTTGCCGCAGCTGTGGAAACATGAGTGGCAGCACTCGATCTTCAGCCGCAATCTCGCCTTCCTCGACAGCGACATGGGCTATGCCGACGGCGCCTACCGCCTGCCGTCCGCGCCGGGCCTTGGCGCCGCGCCCAATGCGCGCTTGTGGGATCATGCGGAGGCGGTCGCGTGACCATGAACATTTTGCCGTGCATAGACCGTCTCCATGCGGCCTAAACTCAACGCGCAGCCCAACCAGAGCCTGATCGACGGCATCACCACGCTCCAGGCGCTGGCGACATCGCCCGAGCCGGTCGGCTGCCGCGAACTGGCCCGCCGCCTCGGCGCCGACGCGACCAAGGTCAACCGGCTGCTCAAGACGCTCGCCTATCTCGGCATCGCGCGCCAGACCGCCGACCGCAAATACACCGCCGGCCCCGGCATGCACGTGCTCGCCGCGCAGAGCCTGTTCGCGTCGGGCCTGATCCGGCGCGCCTTGCCCGCGCTCGAGGCGCTGCGCCGCTTCGGCCACACGGTCGCATTGGGCGTGCTGTGGGAAGACAATGTGAGCTACCTGTTCCACGCGCCGCCGGGGATCGAGGCATCGCGCGGGCTCGGCCGTATCGGCCTGCTGCCGGCGACGACCAGCGGCATCGGCATTTTGCTCCTGTCCGAATATGAGGATGAGGACGTGCGCGATCTCTACAAGGAGCGCGACATCCCGATGTTCCCCGAGGGCATCGATCAGCTTCTCGCCAAGCTCGCCGAGGTGCGCGAGCTCGGTTATGCGCGCGTCCACGTCGCCGACGATCGCGATCATCACATCATCGCGGTTTCGACCGGCGACCCTGCCCATGCGGGCGTCGCCTTGTCCGGCTGGATCCCCGAAACCGCGACCCTGCCGATCGTCGAAGCGCTGCGGGCCGCCGCCATCGAGATCGGCGGCTAAGGGTGGAAACCGCGCGGCCGGGGCGCCTGCGCTGGGCGATCCTCGCGCTTCTCTTCTGCGCGACCGTCCTCAATTATATCGACCGCCAGACGCTCTCGATCCTGGCATCGCGGGTCCAGCACGATCTCGGCATCACCAATCTTGGCTATGCCCATATCGTCCAGTGCTTCCTGATCGCCTACACCCTCTCCTACCTCGTCACCGGCTGGGTGACCGACAAGCTCGGCGCGAGGGTCACGCTCGCGCTCTGCCTCGGCTGGTGGTCGCTCGCGAACATGGCGACGGGGCTGGTCCGCAACGCGACCGAGCTCGGCTTCACCCGCGTCCTGCTCGGCGTCGGCGAACCGGGCGTCTACACCGCCGGTCCCAAGGCGGTATCCGAGCATTTCGAGCCGGCGCAGCGCGGCTTCGCGTTCGGCGTCTATACCGCCGGCGCGATGGTGGGCGCGACATTGGCGCCGCCGCTGATCGGCGGCCTCGCTATAACCTATGGCTGGCGCTCCGCCTTCGTGGTGACCGGCGGGCTGGGCCTCGTCTGGGTCGTCGCCTGGCTGTTGATCTACCGCAGCCCGCCGGGCAGCGGCGGCCCGGCCCGGACCCGCGAGCCGATCGCCTGGGGGCCGATCCTGCGCGACCGCGCGGTGTGGGGGCTGGCGCTCTCGCGCATGATCGCGGACCCGGTGTGGTATTTCTACCTGTTCTGGTTCCCGAAATACCTCACCGACGAACGCGGCCTGTCTCTGCTCAGCATCGCGAAGCTGGCGTGGATCGTCTATCTCGCGGCCGACATCGGCAGCGTCGGCGGCGGCTGGTTTTCGGGTCGCCTGATCCGGCGCGGCATCGCCCCCGCGCGCAGCCGGATGATCGCGATGGGCCTTGCCGCCTGCCTCGCGCCGTTCGGCATGCTGATCGCGACGCATGTCGGCATCGCCCCGACCTTGGCGCTGGGCGCGCTGGTGGCGTTCGCTCACCTCGTTTTCCAGATCAACATGGGCACGTTGATCGTCGACATCTATCCGGTCCGGACCGTCGCGACCGTGTTCGGCCTGATCGCGGCCGGCAGCGGATTGGGCGGCATGATCTCGACCCAATTGGTCGGCTCGCTGATCGCCGGCGGATCCTATGACCACGTCTTCCTGCTGATGGGCATGCTGCATCCCATCGCGTTTCTGGTCGCGCTCGTAGGCGTAAGAAAGCTTCTACGCGCATCGCCCCGGGCAGACGCGTCCCCGGCCTGAATCCG
>NZ_DATHFV010000114.1:0-10104 GCF_035317925.1 Sphingomonas sp. | reverse complement strand
TGCCGCTGTTCGAGAAGGCGCGTGAGGCCTTGGGCTGGGACGTGCATCTGCTGCACGACATCCACCATCGCCTGACCCCGATCGAAGCCGGCCGCCTCGGCAAGGATCTCGAGCCCTTCCGCCCCTTCTGGCTGGAGGATGCGACCCCGGCCGAGAACCAGGATGCGTTCCGCCTGATCCGCCAGCACACCACGACCCCGCTTGCGGTCGGCGAGATCTTCAACTCGATCTGGGATTGCCGCGAGCTGATCGAGAATCAGCTGATCGACTATATCCGCGCGACCGTTGTCCATGCCGGCGGCCTGACCCATCTGCGCCGCATCGCCGCGCTCGCCGATCTTTATCAGGTCCGCACCGGCTGCCATGGCGCGACCGACCTCTCACCCGTCACGATGGCCGCGGCTTTGCATTTCGACATCTCGGTGCCCAATTTCGGCGTGCAGGAATATATGCGCCACACGGCCGAGACCGACGCCGTCTTCCCGCATGCCTACAGCTTCGACAACGGCATGATGCACCCCGGCGACAAGCCCGGCCTCGGCGTCGACCTCGATGAAGTCCTCGCCGCCAAGTACGAATATAAACGCGCCTTCCTGCCCGTGAACCGGCTCGAAGACGGCACCATGTTCAACTGGTAGCCGTCAGAACGCCCGCCGCACCTTCAGCGATAGCGCAGGGCCCAGCCGCAACCGGCGAGCATCGCGATAGGCGAGCCCGCCGCTGCCGCGCAGCCCGTCATAGACGGAAATGACCCGGCTATAACGCCGGCCCAGCACGTCGCTCGCCTCGATATGGACGGACAGGTTGGCGTGCGGAATATAGTCGGCGAACACGGTCAGCAACGCGCTGGCCTTGTTGAGATCGACCTCGTCGAACAGATAGGTGTGCGTCGACCAGCCCGCATCGAGCGTCGCGCCCCACGCCGCCTTCCAGCGCGGCAGATCCTGATGGAAATCGGCGGTAAACTGGAGCGGCTTCTGGTTGGAGATTGCGCGCGCGTGCCCGGTGGTCGGATCGGTCACGCGCGCACGGCGCCAGGTCCCGTCCAGCTTGAGCGTGGCGTGCGCAAGGCCGACCACGCTCAACGGCAAGGTCATATCGCCGATCAGATCGTCCTCGCGCCCGTTGCCGATATTGCCGGGCGCGTCGAACACCGCCCCGCCGTCGGTTGGCCGCACCGGCACGCGATCGATCGCATCCCTGAGCCAGCTGTGCCGATAGGTCAGCGATAGCGCGGTCGCGTCCTTGCGCCATTCATAGGCGGCTTCGGCGACCCAGCTATTGTTGGGCCGGATCGCGCTGTTGCCCGACGACACCGAGCCCTTGTCGAGCGTCGCCGCGGCGATGAAATTGGTGAAATCGAGCTGCCCCACTTCGCGCTCGAACCGCAGCCGTATCTGCTGGGTTCGGCCTGGCAATAATGTCAGCCGAACGAATGGTTTGGGATAGACGTAGGAACGCCGCTGGCGCTGGTCCGCGTCGGCGCGGATTTGCGACAGCTCGACATGGCCGCCGGCCTCGATCTGGATCGCGGGTGCCGCCTGCCACGTCGCCTGCGCGCCGATCTCGCCGCGCGCCTCGCTGACCTGTGCCACCGCATCGGGCAATGAAATCGGCGCGCTGTTGAAAGCCAGCATGCTGCTCGTGTCGAGATGGTTGTAAGCGGCCTCGATACTCAAGGCGGCCGAAAGATCGGCGCTTGCCTTGTAACGCAGCTGACTGCGCAGCAGCGCCTCGCTGGTGCGATCGCGCTCGCCGAAGGAGAGCGCCGCTCCCGGGGAATCGAGCAGCGAAGCATAACGCTTGCGGCCGAAACGCAGCAGCGCGGTCGTCTCGCTTTCCAGCGGCCCGAAAGTCCGGCTGAAATGTGCGCCCAGTTCGGCGCCCGCCTGGCCTCCGCCAAGGCCGCCCAGATCCTCGTTGAGCCGCGTCACCACCGCCACCGGCACAAACTGGCGGTCGCGCTGATGGTCGTGATAGTCGGTCCAGGTGAGCGTGCCGTTGAGGCGCAGCTGGCCGTTCCAGGCCGGCAGCTCGAACGTCCCCTGCGCATAACCGGTAAGCCCGCCCGCGGCCGCATCGACCCGTGCCTGCTGGATCGGTGCTCCGGCTGCGTCGGTGCGCAGCCTGCTGCCGTCGCCTTTGTTGACTTCCACATAACGCGACAGCGACGCGCTCCACGACAGGCTGCGGCCGGTGCCGGAGCTTGTGGAGCGTTCGATCGTCACGCCCGGAATCGTCCGGCCGTCGGCATAGACCCCGTCCGAGACGGTCACCGCCGTGGTCGCGCCGGCGGCCGCCTTGCGCACGATATTGGCCACCACCGGTTGGCCCAGCATGTCGATGCCGGGCGCCCCGCCGCGGATCAGGGCGATATGGTCGACCTGCGCCGCGGGAATGCGGTCGAGCACCTGATCGAGCGTGAAATTCTTGTCGGTGATCCGTTTGCCGTCGACCACGACATTGCCCGCCGCCTCCGCCATCCCGCGCAAGGTCGCGTCCCCTGGATCGAAAGTGAAACCGGGAATGCGCTTGACCATGTCGAGCGCGCTATTGGGATGGAAGTCGGCAAAGAAGCCTGCCGGGAAATCGAGCGGCACCCCGTCACCCGGCGGCGCGGCCTGGGCTGCACCGGCCAGCGAAAGGACCAGAATGCAAAGGCAATTTCGGCATGGCATGGGAACACCTCGGATCGGGCAAGCGAGGTGCTCCAGCTAAAGCGCGCATTCAGCCAGGTCCTGAGGTCGAGCCGATGTTTTCCTGATGTCCTTATGGAGGGCGCCCTAACGCGCCTGTTCGATCGCAGCGATCTGGCGGAAAGCCGCTGCCGCCGGCGCCTGACGAACGCCACCCAGACACCAGACCGGCACGGCAAAACGTCGCCAGTCCAGACCGGGCCATTCCAGCTTTGTCTCGTTCGAAACCTCGCGCGCCGCCGCCACCTGCCCCGTCTTCGCCAACGCAGCGGCAAGCGTGATGCCCGACCAGGTCATGCGCACGATCTGACGCGATCGGCCGGCCGCGTCGGCAGCCGTGGCATAATTGCCCTGCGCCAATTGCAGATCGGCAAGGTGCGACAATATGACCCAGCGCACCGGATTGTCGGTCGAGAGCCGCCCCAGCAAAGCATCGAGCGCGCCGACCGAAGCCGCGCCGCGCGCGGTGCAGAGCCCGTCCACGAACGGCAGATCGTATCGCGCGACCGGATGGTTGGGCTGGAGTGCGAGCACGCGTTCGAGCGCGGCATGCGCCCCGTTCCGGTCGCCGATCAGCCGGTAATAAGTGGCGAGTTCGTACAGCACGCCGGCATCGTACGGCGCATGTGCCTTGGCCTGCTCCGCATGGCGCGCGGCGGCGCTTCGCAACGCGGCAACGTTAACACCGGGTGTGAACATAGCCCGATAAGCCAAGGCGCTTGCGAGCGATGCATGCGCGGGCGCATAGTCCGGATCGAGCTGCAAGGCGCGCTGCTGCGGCCACAAGGCGTCGGCCTTGTGCGGCTGAAGGAAGACCTCGTCGCTGCCCGGCACCCAGGTTGCGAGCAAGATCAGTTCCCATGGCTTCAACGACAAAGGCGGCTTGCGCCGGATCGCGCTTTTGGCCGCGACCAACAGCCGATCGGTGAGCTCCCCCGCAATCGCACCCGCCAGTTCGTCCTGCGCGGCCGCATCCATCGCGGCGGGCCGATCGAAATTGCCGGCCCACAGATTCTCGCCGCTGCGCGCGTCGAGCAGGGAGATTGTGATCCGGATACCCGACGCGAGCGGCGCGACGCTGCCACGCACCGCATACGCCTGCCCGCCATCTGAAGCCGGCGCGTTACCCTTGCCGACATGCAGCAGGCTGGCCCGGGACAGCGCCATCGAAACCTGGTCGGACAAGGCCCGCGCCGCGACCGCATCCGCCGGTCCAAGCACATCGAACGGCTTGATCGACACCTGCAGCCCTTCGGTGGCGGGACTGGCCGGTGGGGCGCTGCCCAGCCGATACCAGGCTGCCGCCGCGAGGATGGCGAGCAGCACCAGTGCCGGCACGATCCAGCGCCAACGCCGGACCAGCCTTGGTTCGGCAGGCTCCTCGGTCTCAATCGTCACGGGCGCGATCAGCCGATAGCCGCGCTTGGATATGGTCTCGATCACCTGCGCCGGCGTGCGCGCATCGCCGAACACTTTACGCAGCCGGGAAATCGCCCGGGTCAGGCTTTCATCGGCGCCGAAGGCATGCCCCCAGACACGGTCGATGATCGTCTCGCGCGACAGGACCTCGCCCGGGTGGTTCGCCAACAGGCACAACACATCCATGATCTTGGGTTCGAGCGTCGCTTCGCCGTCCGGTCCAGCCACGACATTGCGACCGGGATCGATCCCGAACGCGCCGATGGTGAAGCGCCGCGTCGGCGTCACTCGTTGCCCAGCAAGCCGCCGAGGATACCGCCGATCGCGACACCCGCCGCCCCGCCGCCGATCGCCCCGCCAAGGCTGCTGCCCCGGCCCTCGTCATTGCCGGGCAGATAGCGGGCAATCTCCTCGGCCAGGTTGAGGATCGGCATCGACTGGAGCCACACCTTGCCCGGCCCGGTCAGCGTCGCGAGGAACAGGCCCTCGCCGCCGAACAGAACGTTCCGGAAGCCGCGCACCATCTGGATGTCGGTATCCACCGTCGGTTCCTGCACGCCGATATGGCCGGCATGGACGCGCAGCCGCTCTCCAGGGCTAAGCGTCTTCTCGATCACCTCGCCCGAAAGATCGAGGAACACCGTACCCGGCCCGGTCACGCGCTGCAGGATGAAGCCCTCGCCCGCGAAGAAACCCGCGCCCAACCGCTGCTGCAGCGCGATGTCGAGCGTCACCGACATCTCCGCGCACAGGAACGTCTCCTTGCGGCAGATCAGCGACTGGCCCGGGCGCAGCACCATCGGCAGGATCGTGCCCGGAAAGCGCGGCGCGAACGCGACATGGCCGGCGGCTTCCGCGCCATATTCGGTGATGAACAGGCTGCCGCCGCTCATCACGCGCTTGAGGCCCGCGAAGATGCCGCCGCCGGTATGCGTGTCCATCACGATGCTGTCGCTCATCCATGCCATCTGATGCGTCTGGCTGTAGATTCGCTCGCCCCGATCGAGATCGATCGAGACCGTCTGCATCACCGTTCCGGAAATATCGTAGCGCATCGCTCTCTCCTCCGAGCCGCGTCGTCCGCTTAGCTGATCGGAAGCGGCGTGCGGTTCAATAGAAAAGAGCGCGGTCAGGCGGATACCATAGCCGGTCAGGACGGCGGGCAGCCCTTTTCGCTTTCGCCCTCCAGCTTGGCGTCGCGGCTGAGCTTGAAATCTCGATTGCAGCGCAACACCGCCGGGCCGCCGAGCCCGGTCGCGAGACTGCGCTTCATCGTCGCCGCGCCGTCGCTCTGCAACTGGATCGCCGGGCCCTTGGTTCGTTCGATCGTCAGCCTGTCCAGAAGCACATTGCCGATCCGCTTGCCGAGGAACTGGATCGCCTCTTCGTTGCTGTCGAGCAGGACGGTGTCGCGTACCGTCACGTCGGCCGCGATCGGCGCGTCGAGCGCATAGAACCAGAGCGCACCGACGCCGAAATGCCAGCGTGGATCGAAGCTGCCCGACCGCACCACCAGATTGTCGGCGATCAGGATCGGCCCCGATGCGGGCACCGCATTGAACCGGTTGCCGAGATGCAGTCCCCCGCCCTCGGTCAGCGTGTCCGCGATCAAATTGCCGCTGACCTCGATATCGTGGCCGCCATACAGCGCGATGCCGTTGGCCAGCACCGGTGCGATGATCGTATTATGTCGGAACACGATATGATGGTCGGCTTGTCCATGCGACCAGGCGGCGAGCCCGTCATCGCCCGTATTGCGCAGGAAATTGCCGTCCACGACCGCGTCGCTGACACCCTGATGGAAATTGAGCCCGTCCGCCATCGTGTCGAGAATGCGCAGGCCCCGGATCACGATCCCGTGCATCGGCCCGTCGAACCACAGGCCAACCTTGGTATGCTGGATCCACAGGTTGCGGATCAGCGATCCGCCGCCGATCGCGCCGCCGATGCCGTTGACCTGATCGTGGTCGATCCGTTCGGTCACCTCGCCCAGGATCGCGAAATCCTCCAGCCGAACGTCGGTGGACTGGTCGGGCGCGCTTTTGCCGTAAAAGCCCAGCCCCCGGCCGCGCACGATCGAATACCAGGGACCGGCGCCGCGAACATGTACGCGGTCGACGATCACATGCCCATCGACCCGGAAACTGCCCGGTGGGATCCAGACCGGCCGCCCGGCCGCTCGCGCGGAGGCAATGGCGCGCTCGAACGCCGGCCCGGACGGTTTCTCCCCCGACGGATCGGCCCCGAAATCGACGACCGAAACCGCGCGTGGCGGTGGGCGCGAAGGCGGCGGCACCAGCTCGAAATCGGCCAGGTCGATCGCATACCAGGGGCCGCGATCCTGCGGCCGCACCTGCAGGCGGACATGCGTGCCCGCCGCGAGCGTGCGTCCGAACAGCAGCCGCGTTTCGTCGAAGAAATGGTGCGCGTGACCATCCCCGGGCCGGTTGGTGAAGGGATAGGCGCCGTAATACCAGCCGTAGCGCGAGGTCAGCGCGAGCGCGCCGAGCGGCTTGCCGTCGGCGAACAGGCCGAGCGTGACGTCGCGCCCTTCGCCCTCGTCTCCGTCGGGAATCGCGGCGCGGACCGTGACCGCATTGGCCGGCCGCGCGAGCGTGAACTCGATATAGGCACCGACCTTGGCGAGCTGCACCGCGCGCCGTCCCGATGCCTCGGCGGCCAGCGTCGTGAAGCGACGATCCGGCCCGACCAAAATGCCGTCGGTAACGGCATTCTCCGCTTCATATTCGTCGAATGGCAAAGCGGCGCCGCGTCCGGCACTGACCTGAGGCGGTAATGCCGCGATCGTGCGCGGCGTCGGCATGGCCTGCGCCGCCGCAGCCAGCAATATCAGGGAACCGAACGGCAGGCGCTGCATGAACCGGTCATAGCCGCGCCGTCCGGATTTACCGAACGATCCGCATCAGCCTAGCGCGACAATTCGCAGATCCAGTTCACCTCCCAGCTCTTGCCGCCGTCGGCGGAGAAGGATTGCTCCATGCGTGCCGCATGCGGGGAAATGTCGAGCCAGACGTAGCGCACCAGGATCGCCCGCCCTTTATAATTCTCCTGATCGAAGAATTCGCCGCGCTTGCCGGTGAACTCGCCGACCACCGGCGGCAGGCCGAGCGTGCCATTGTCCACGTCGACGAGGAAGATCGACCATTGGTGCGTGACCGGATTGTAGAGGCGCAAAGTCTGCGCCTTGATGTGCAGATGCTTGTCCGGGCTATCGACCTCGAACTCCTCGAGATTGGAATTGCTACCGAAGAGCTTCTTGTGGTTCGAAATGCCGTCATATTCGACCCATTCTGTTGAGCCGGTCAGCCGCTCCGGCAGCCGCCGGACATGCGCCTTCCAGTCGCCGATCAGGAAGTCGAAATCATGCGCCCCGTCATGGGTCATCACCGGTTGGGCCGATGCCACGCCCAACGACAAAGACAGCGCGATCACGCCGACCCGGATCATCCCGCCCAGCCCGCACCGCGCCAACATCAACGCCTTCATATCCGCTCCTTCCAGTTCCCGCCGGAATTGATATGCAGGGCGTCGGAGCGCGATCGCCGGGTTGCAAACGGCTTTTCGCGATTGGGCGAACGGGTTCGGGAATGGGTATTCGTGCTGAAAGCTGACGCCGCAAAATCTGGCATAGGCGCGGAAGCCTGGGAGAGCGATCTCGGCCGGCCCGGCTGGTGGATGCGCGTGCTTTTGTTCGCGGCCTTCGCCGGCGGCAGCGTCGGCGTGATCGGCTTCCTCAGCGGCGACCTCCTGATCTGCCTGTTCGACTGGACCGGCATGATCGTGATCGGCACCGCGCTCGCCGCCGGTCTGCTGCCCCGCGCGATCCGGACCGGGCGCCGCTTCGGGCTTCCGCTCGGCCTGTCCGCCGCGCTCGCCATCGCCGTCACTGCCGCCCCGATCGCGCTGGTCGCGGCTTTGTTCAGCGCCTGGGCCTGGCCGAAGGAGGTCGGGCGGATGTCGCCCGCCGACTGGTATATCAAGACGCTGCTGGTCGAGGCGTTCATCGTCGCCGGCTGGGTGATGCTCGAACAATTAAGGCGCGGCCGCGGCGCGCCGGTACCGGTGCTGGCCGCGCCCCGCGCAAGCGCGCAGGGCGATGTCTTCTGTCTCCAGATGGAGGATCATTATGTCCGCATCCACACGCCGCGCGGCTCATCGATCGAACTGATGCCGATGAAGGCCGCGATCGCGCGCTATGGCGGGCCGGAGGGACTTCGCGTGCACCGGAGCTGGTGGGTCGCCCGCGACGCGATTCGGGACGTGCAGCAGGAAGGCCGCAACTGGCGGCTGGTGCTGGACGGCGGATTGATCGTTCCGGTAGCGCGGAGCAGCATCATGCAGGTGCGCGCGCTCAAGCTCGCCTGAATCAATCCGTCATCCCCGCGAAGGCGGGGATCCATAAGCCGCATCGCTGTGAAAAAACGCGAACGTCTAGAAATATGGATTCCCGCCTTCGCGGGAATGACGAGGCTTTATTTCACAGCGGGCAGGCGCAGCCGCACGAGCAGCCCGCCCAGATCCTCGCTCTCTTCCAGCGCGACCGATCCGCCATAGATTTCGGCGACGTCGCGCACGATCGCGAGGCCGAGCCCCGTCCCTGGCTTCTCCGTATCGAGCCGCGCGCCGCGTTCGAAGATCGCGCCGCGCTGTTCGGCGGGAATGCCGCGCCCGTCATCCTCGATCAATATCTCGACGAAGTTCGCGCGGTTCTCGACCGTCACGAACACGCGCCCGCCGCCATATTTGGCCGCATTCTCGATCAGATTGCCGACCAGTTCGTCCAGATCCTGCCGCTCGACATGGACGCGCGCATTGCGGTCGCCCGCCAGATCGATCGTCACCGCCGGATAGAGCCGGCTGACCGCGCGCTCGACCGAATCGAGGCTCGGCCACACCGGCGCGACGCTCTGGCCCGACGCGCGCCGCCCAACCGCGCGCGCGCGCGCGAGATGGTGATCGACCTGGCGCCGCATCGTCGTCGCCTCGCGGATAACCGCCCTGCACAATTCGGGGCTGTTCGCGCTCGCCTCGTTCATGATCACCGTCAGCGGTGTCTTGAGCGCATGCGCGAGGTTGCCGGCATGCGTGCGCGCTTCCTCCGCCTGGCGCTCATTGTGCGCGAGCAAATCGTTCAATTCCTCGACCATCGGCGCGATCTCGATCGGCAGGCGCGTATCGACCCGCGCCATCCGCCCGGCACGCACCGCCGCGATCTGGCGGCGGACCTTGCGCAACGGCCACAGGCCGAACGTCGCCTGCAGCGCCGACATGATGATCAGTCCGAAGCCAAGGATCGCGAACGATCGCACCAATGTCTTGCGCAGGATCGCGATCTGCGCGTCGAGCCCGCTGCGGTCCTGCGCCACCTGGAAGCGCCAGGTCACGATCGATCCGGGCAGGCGCACGTCACGCTCCATCACGCGCAGGGATTCGTCCTGGCCGAATTCCTTGCTGTCATAGATGTGCGTGGCCTCGTCGCGGTGATCGCCATGCACCTGCAGCCGCCGGTCCCATAGCGACCGCGACGGAAACGGCTCGTGGTGGGGCGCCGACACCTGCCAGTAGAGGCCCGAATTGGGTTCGAGGAATCTCTGGTCGCCGAGCGGCCGGTTGAAGCGGATCTCGCCATCCTCATCCAGCTCGGCCGACGCGATCATCGCCGACAGCACATATTGCAGCTGCGAATCGAAATTGCGCGTGATCGCGGTGTCGAGCACGCGATCGAGCGCGAGCCCGCCGCCCGCCAGCAGCAGCCCGATCCAGAGTGCGGCGATGCCGAGCATGCGCCGGGTCAGCGATCCGGTCGTCTCGCTGGTCGTGCGCGCGGGTCCGCCCTCGACCCCGCTCAACACGAGCGGACGGCCGAAGATGATCCTGATCCAGTTCGCCGGCAGCTCAAGCCAACGCGCCGGCGCTGGCCATTTCATGTCAGGCGGGTTCCTCGAGGCTATAGCCCAAGCCGCGGATG
>NZ_DATHFV010000113.1:0-22994 GCF_035317925.1 Sphingomonas sp. | reverse complement strand
TTGCATGGTGACGGGCAATTACGTGATCGGATCGGTTCTCGACGGCACGTGGAAGAAGATGGGGCCGGAGTTCGCGGGCAACGTCCATGGCCGGATCAAGTTCGGCACCGAGAGCAATGGCGGCTTCAAGAATATCACGATCGACAATTGCACGTTCGACGACAGCCAGGGGCTGGCGCTGGAGACGGTCGACGGCGCGAACATGGAGGATGTGACGGTCAGCAACATCACGATGCGCGGCAGTTTCTCCTCGCCCTTCTTCCTGCGGCTGGGGCGGCGGATGCGCGGGCCCAAGGGGCGACCGATCGGGACGCTGAAGCGCGTGATGATCAGCAATGTGACGAGCTCGGGCGCGGGCTTCCTGCCCTCGATCATCGCCGGGCTGCCCGACCATCCGGTGGAGGACGTCAAGATCAGCGATGTCTATCTCCACCAGCGCGGCGGCGCGCCGGAGGCGATGGCGCACCTCAACCCGCCCGCGAACGAAGACATGTATCCCGAGCCCAAGATGTTCGGCGACCTGCCCGCGAGCGGCTTCTTCATCCGCCATGCGCGCAACGTCGAGATGAGCAATGTCGAGGTCGCGGTCGCCACCGCCGATCCACGCCCGGCGTTCCGGATCGAGCATGTCGACGGCGCGGATTTCTTCCGGGTGCGCGCGCCCAAGGGGCCGGTGTTCAGCCTGGAGGATGTGCGGAATTTCAGCCTGAGCGGCAGCGGGCGGTTGCGGGACCGGCGGCTGGAGGGACCGGGGTCGGCGGTTTTCTGAACGTCCGCCGACCCCGACCCCTCCATCATCGACCGCCTGCGGCTGACTATTGCCGCATTTTCGGCTAGACTGGCGCTTTGAGCCGGGGGGCCGTTCGATGACGTGGGATGCCTGGGCCGCGATCGGTCAGTTGATCGGAGCGTTTGGCGTCATCGCCTCCCTGGTCTTCGTCGGCATCCAGTTGCACCAGGGAACCAAGGCGGTCCGCAGCTCCGCATCGCAAGCGCATTCGGCGCTCTATTATGCGATCAACGCGAGCATCATCGACAACGGCGAATTGGCCCATATCTGGCGCGAATCATTGGCGGATTTTGACAGGCAGGACGCGGATGCCAAGGTCCGCTTCATTGCGCTCGCGAGCAGCATATTCCGATTTTACGAATCCTCGCGCGCGCAATGGCTGCGGGGGCAGCTGGACGACGAGCATTGGCAAATGATCGAACGCCAGGCGACCAGCTTTGCCGCGCAACCCGGCATAAAGAGCTGGTGGAAGCTGCGGCGACAATGGCACTCGGCCGAGTTCCGGGCCTGGTACGAGGCGCTGCCGGAAGCGGATAGCCGCACGATGTATGGAGAGGACGAGGGCGCCCGCACCTCTTGAGGGCGTGCAGGTGCGCGATGCCCGCTACGGGCGAGGCGCCGCCATGCGATCCGCTTTCGCTGCCGCGCGGAAAAGGATTGCCGACATCAGCCACAGCGCCGTGAAGATGCCGAACAACAAAGCCTTGAACACGCCGCCCGGCATGGTCGCGGTCGAAGGGGCGGTCGCGATGGCTATGCCGAGCAAGGCCTGCATGACCGCTACGCCAAGCATGGTCCGCGCCATGCCCGCGGCCCGGAACCAGGCGGAGAACCCACCGACCACCGCGGCCATGATCAGGAGGAAGAAACTCATGCCGGTGCCATCGTCGCGAACGAGCGTGGTCCACACGGTCAGAAACGACGCCAACAGCGCCACGGCAAGGCCACCGCCGTAAGCGCGACTTGCGCCGGCCCGTTCGCTCGATCCCGTCATCTGCTTGCCTCCGGTGTGAACATAGTCCTGATCCTGGCAGGACTTAGCATGGGCAGCATGCGCATCCTGTGCAGGAGGTAAGGAGAAACGGAGGAATTGATGTGCACGCGGATGCGCCATCATCCGCACCGCCCCGCCTGTGGCACGATGGACCCTGAAACAAGTTCAGGGTGACGAAAAAAAGAAGAAGCGACTTCGCGGCTGCGACATGCCCCCGGCATGTCGCTGATCGCCGCTACGTTCCCGCGTTCGCGGGAATGACGGTGGCGGGGCACTGCGACTAAAGGCCCCCTCGACCGTGATCCGGCGGGCCGATAGACCCGCGCCATGACATTGCTCCCGATCATCGCCGCCGTCGCCCTGCTCGTGCTGCTGATCGCGGCGGGCAAGGTGCCGCCGTTCGTCGCCTTCATTATCGCGGCGCTGGCGGCGGCTTTGATGCTGGGCATGCCGCTCGCCAAGATACCGGGCAGCATCGAAAAAGGCATTGGCGACTTGCTCGGCGGGCTCGCGGGCGTGATCGTGCTGGGAGCGATGTTCGGCAAACTGATCGCGGACAGCGGCGCCGCGCAACGCATCGCCGAAAGCCTGATCAGCCTGTTCGGGCAGAAGCGCCTGCCGATCGCGATGACCGCGACCGGGTTCATCGTCGGCATTCCGCTGTTCTACAATGTCGGTTTCGTGCTGATGGTGCCTTTGGTCTTCTCGATCACCTATCGCGCCAAATTGCCGGCCATCTATGTCGGCATGCCCCTGTTCGCGGGGCTGTCGATCGCGCATGGCTTCCTGCCGCCCCACCCCTCGCCCACCGCTCTGGTGACGCAGTTCAACGCCAATCTCGGCCTGACGCTCATCTACGGCCTGATCGTGGGCATCCCGACGCTGCTGATCGCCGGACCGCTGTTCGCGACCACGCTCAAGGGGATCGTGGTCAAGCCATCGGCGCTGTTCAAGCCGTCCGAGACCAAGAGCGCCGATTTGCCCGGCGCGTTCAACAGTTTCGCCTGCGCCTTGCTGCCGGTCGTGCTGATCGCGGCGACGACCGCGCTCGCTTATTGGCCGGGGATCGATCCGAACACCAAATCGCTGCTGACTCTGGTCGGCAATCCGACGATCGTGCTTTTGGTCTCGCTCGCGATCGCGGCGGTGACGCTCGGCACCGCGCGCGGCAAACCGTTGCGCGAGGTGATGGACGGGTTCGGCGGCGCAATCCGCGATATCGCCGCGATATTGCTGATCATCGGCGGCGCGGGCGCGCTCAAGCAGGTGCTGGTCGACAGCGGCACCGACGCGCAGCTGGCGGCGATGCTGGGCGGCCTCCCGATCCCGCCCTTGCTGCTCGGCTGGCTGCTCGCCTTCGCGATCCGGATCGCCTTGGGCTCGGCGACGGTCGCCGGGCTGACCGCGGCGAGCCTGATCCGCCCGCTGGTGCTGGCGGGCCATGCCAATCCGAACCTGATGGTGCTGGCGGTCGGCGCGGGCAGCCTGATGTGCAGCCACGTCAACGACAGCGGCTTCTGGATGTTCAAGGAGTATTTCGGGCTGAGCCTGCGCGATACGTTCCGGTCGTGGACCGCGATGGAGACGATCGTGGGGACGTTCGGGCTGGGGTTTGTGTTGTTGCTGAGCCTGTGGGTTTGAGGATTGCAATTGCCAATGCTGTTTTTCGGATTGTTGATATTACATCAGTTAGCCGATAGGCCATTCGCATGAAGGCGAAACCCGAACAAGCAACTCTGCAGAGGAAATGGTTTCCGTTCACGATCGAATTTACGATCTGGTTCCTGATGACAGGAGCCGTCGGTGTCTGCCTTTACGAAATAGTTTCCTATCTTCAAAAACTGGGATGCCCATTAAATTCATATGTGGTTGGCTCCGGTAAATTGGCCGCCATCTTCGTGGTGTTGCCGTTGCTTTTTGCCAGCCTGGTCCCAGGCTTGCTACTCTCCAACGCTGTGACGGGCGTGACGGCCGGAACAAGACGATTTTTCGACGGAGACGCCGATCACAGGACTGGTGTAAGCTTCAGATACTCGAAGCGCTTCAGGAGAAAATTCAGCATAATCTCTGTATATATAGCACCAGTGCTAATCCCTCTGCTGATCAGCACAACAAGTAGCTTTAGCGAGTTCTGCCTGGCGCCAGACAGAATTGTAAGCCGCACCTACCCTTGGTCACTTCCCAAAAGTCATCGCTGGGACGACGTGCGCAAGATAACGACCAGTTGCCAACGCGCCGCCAAAAATTCCTGGGAGCCGGGTTTCATACTTGAGTTTGATGACGGCTTCTCAATCGATGTGATGGGTGGCACGGGCCCGACGTGGAAACATGGTGGAGATATTCACCGGTCTTTGTCTGGGAAACGCTTCGATTTCGATAATTCCGGCGTCGACCCACGCTGTGGTGTCGCCAACCCGCAAATGCTCACGGAAAGGCCGTAGAACGCGATCAAGCGAAGTGGCAGTAACCCGATAAAGCTATAATATAGGTTGCACATTCATGTGCAGCTTATACCATGCCACTATGATACAGCGGAAACGCGACTATCGACTGACAGGGCCCGAAAACGCGCTTGCGGCGAAGCGCGGGCATAACATGATCCGCTGGTACGCACCGCCGCTCCCCAGAAAGCGGCTCGCGGAGCTGATGGAGCGTCGCGACGGTCCGGCGATCCGCGACACATTGCTGTGGTTCGCCTTGCTGGCGCTGAGCGGTGCCGGGCTGGCGGCGACCTGGCCAACGGCCTGGTGCATCCCCTTCGCGATCGCTTACGGGCTGCTCTACGGCACCGCCTCCGACTCGCGCTGGCACGAATGCGGGCATGGGCGTGCGTTCAAGACCAAATGGATGAACGACGCGGTCTACCAGATTGCGTGCTTCATGATCCTGCGCGAACCGATCGTGTGGCGCCGCAGCCATGCGCGGCATCACACCAACACGCTGATCGTCGGGTGGGATCCAGAGATCGCGGTCGAGCGGCCACCGAGCCTGTTCGGCCTGTTCCTCAACCTGTTCGCGATCAGGAGCGGCACACATGCCTTCGCGAGCATGGTCCGCCACGCGGCGGGCCGGAGGGGGGCGGACGAGGCGACCTTCATTCCCAAATCCGACTGGCCGTCGGTGTTTCGCACCGCCCGCATCTGGCTTTCGATCTATGCGGCCGTCGCCGCCGCCTGCATCGTTTCGGGAAGTATCCTGCCGGCGATGCTCGTCGGGCTGCCGAGCTTCTACGGCGCCTGGCTGCAGGTGATCTTCGGCATCGCGCAGCACGGCGGCCTCGCGGAGGATGTCGAGGATCATCGCCTCAACAGCCGGACGGTCCGGATGAATCCGGTCTTCCGGTTCCTCTACTGGAACATGAACTTCCATCTGGAGCACCACATGTTCCCGCTGGTGCCCTATCACGCGCTGCCCGACCTGCACCGCGAGATCGCCGGAGACTGCCCACCGCCCGCGCGCAGCCTGCTGCACGCCTATTGCGAGATCGTGCCGGCTTTGCTCGCGCAACGGCGCGATCCCACGCACCAGATCGATCGCGTTCGGGCAGGCCTTCGGCCCGCGAACAGCCAGGACGCCTGAAACGAGACGTCACACGAGAGGGAATATATGCGCTTGCTCGGAAAATCGGTGAGGCTCGCCCTTCCCGCCCTCATCGCCCTGGCATTGGCCGGTTGCGGCCGATCGCACGACAA
Organism: Sphingomonas sp.; assembly: GCF_035317925.1. GTDB lineage: Bacteria > Pseudomonadota > Alphaproteobacteria > Sphingomonadales > Sphingomonadaceae > Sphingomonas_I. Next base: position 17,518 of record NZ_DATHFV010000113.1, on the reverse strand, counting down.
CCGGCTGCGCGTGACGGCGAGCTTCAGTTCGCTCTCGACGCCCTATTTCATCACGATGCGCCAGGCGGCCGAAAAATATGCGCCCGCGGCAGGCGTGTCGATAACTGCGCTCGACGGCCAGGCCAATTCGGCCAAGCAGGGATCGGACTTGGAAACCGTCGCCGCCGACGGAACCCAGGGCGTCATCCTCGCCGCGAACGACGGCAAGGCGCTGGCGCCTGAGGTCGATCGGCTGCGTGCCGCCGGGGTCCAGGTGGTGGCGGTCGACAGGCGGATCTATGGCACCGCCGCTCCCGTGCCCTATGTCGGCGCAGACAATGTCGCGGGCGGACGATTGCTCGCATCCTGGGTGGTCGAACACTTTCCGCAAGGCGCGCACGTGATCGTGATCACCAACGAGCCGGGAACGAGCACGCAGCTCGACCGGAGCCGGGGCGTACGCGAAGGCCTGGCGGCCGGCGGAGCCAAGTATCAGATCGTCGCGGAGCAGACCGCCAACTCATCGCGCGATCAGGCCCTGACCGTCGTGCAGAACCTCTTGACGTCATTCGGGCCCGCCCACCGCCCCGACGCGATCCTCTGCCTCAACGACAATATGGCGCTCGGCGCGATCTCCGCGCTCAAGGAAGCGGGATTAGCGCCCGGCGCGGTGAAGGTGCTGGGCTTCGACGCCATCCCGGAGGCGCTGGACAATATCAAAGCGGGCAAACTCGCCGCCACGGTGGATCAGGATGCGGCCGCGCAGATCAGGGCGGCGCTCGCCACAATCGTACAGGCGATCAAGGGCGGCAAGGCGCAGTCGGTCTCGATTGCCCCGCATCTGGTGACCGCCGAAACGTTGAAGTAGCGCGCAAACCGTCACTGAGCATGAAAAACCCCGCCAACCCATTGGGCTAGCGGGGTTAATTCTGGTGGGCGTGGCAAGGATTGAACTTGCGACCCCTGCGATGTCAACACAGTGCTCTACCACTGAGCTACACGCCCACTGAGGCCCAAATGAATCGGCCTCGAAAGGGGTTCGGCGCTGTTAGCGGGGGGATTCCGGTCACGCAACCCATTAGGCGGGGCTTCCCGACAAAGGTGGGGTCTGCCGCTTACAGGTCGGCGGCGCTGCTCGACTGGAACATGCGGTCGACCTCGAGAACGAGGTCGCGCAGGTGGAACGGCTTGGACAGGACCTTGGCTTCGGGCGGCATCGCGCCGTTCTGGAGCGTGACCGCCGCAAAGCCGGTGATGAACATCACGCGCAGATCGGGATAGATCTGCGCCGCGCGCTGGGCGAGTTCGATGCCGTCCAGTTCGGGCATGACGATATCGGTCAGGAGCAGGTCGAAGCTCTCCTTCTGGAGACGCTCAAGCGCGACGATGCCGCTTTCGCACGCGGTCACGTTGTAACCGGTACGCTCCAACGCGCGCGCGAGATATTCGCGCATCGAATCGTCGTCCTCTGCAAGAAGGATACGAACCATCTGTAACTCCGAACGATCGATAGGGCTCATGACTGAACGGCAAGAATATTGCTGAAAATGATTAACAAATCCTAACCAAAGTTAAACATTTCACGCCAAACCGCGCTTTCCATAGCCCAAAGCGCTTCATCGCGCACTGATTTCCGTTTACCAACGGCCATGGTCTCCGCGCCGCCCGCTTGCTCTCCCCCCAAGTCACCATGGTTCGAACGCCTGGGGCCGCGCGAGCCGGAAACGCCTCTGGTGTGCGCGGTGCCGCACGGCGGGCGCATCTACCCCGCCGCTTTGCTCGGCGTGAGCGCGGTGCCGCACGGGATCCTGGAGCAACTGGAAGACCGCCATGCCGACCTGCTGGTCGCCAGGGCGATCGAGGTGGGGGCGGTCGCGGTGGTGGCGCGCGCCGCGCGCGCCTGGATCGATCTCAACCGGGGCGAGGAGGATCTCGACCCGGCGCTCCGCGATCCGCCCGGCAGCGGGCCGCCGCCGACCGCACGCGCGCGATCGGGGCTTGGGCTGCTGCCACAGCGGGTCGGCCGGCGCGATTTGTGGCGGGAGGCACCGACCGCGGAGAGCGCGGCGGCGCGGATCGCGAGTATCCACCGTCCCTATCATGCGGCGGTGGCGGACGCGCTGGACGCGGCCTGCCGCCGGTTCGGGCATGCGGTGCTGATCGATTGCCATTCGATGCCGACTTTGATGGGCCTGCGCCCGGCGCGAATCGTGATCGGCGACCTGCATGGCCGCTCGGCCGGCAAGGGCGTCGCGGCGGAGGTGGCGCGCACCGCGCGCAGCCTGGGCTTCGCCGCCGCGCTCAACGCGCCTTATGCGGGCGCGTACGGCCTGGCACGGCACGGGCGGCCCGCCGATAACGTCCATGCGCTGCAGATCGAGGTGGACCGGGCGCTCTATCTGGAGCGCGACATGCGGACGCCGTCGGATGGACTCAGACGCACGCAGGGCCTGATCGCGGCGCTGGCGCGGGCGGCGGTGACCGCTGCCATGCCGCCTTTTGCGATCGCGGCGGAGTAAGAGATCGCTGCGTCATTGCGAGGAACGCAGCGACGAAGCAATCCACGGCGGCGTCCGGCGATGCTGGATTGCTTCGCTGCGCTCGCAATGACGACAACATCTAAGCGGCCAGCCCTAACCCGCTGATAAAAAAGCCACCCCGTGATTGCTCACGGAGTGGCCAAGGTTCAGGGAGGAAGCGCGCCGAAGCGCGCTAGTACCGAGCCGCGAAAGGGGAACACGGCGGGGTACCGTCAATAGAATAGGTGAGCGGGCAAACGGTTTCAAGGGCATGGCTTTTTTATAAGGAACCGCGGCCTTTAACGAGGATGGCGGGCGGCTTGCGGGCACGAAAAAGGGGCCGGATTTGCACCCGGCCCCCTTTATTTCAGGCTTTCGCAGGCGTCAGGCGATCTGCTGCTGCGGCGGCAGTTTGCCCTGATCGACCTGGCGCGAGAAAATCTCGCTCGTCAGGCTGAGCGAGAAGAGGTGCGCGTAGAGCAGGGTCAGCATGCCGTTCTGGCTCATCTTGCGCAGCTGATCGCCGCGCAGATCGCGCAGCTTCCCCTCGTTGATCATGCGGAAGCCGCGATAGATGTAGGGCTGCTCGCTCGACGGATGGCCGATCGTGAGCTCGCCTTCCTCCAGCAATCCCGTTTCTTCGAGGTCCTTCATGAAGGCGGTAGTGCGCTGGGCGGCGATTTCGAACTGCTCGCAGAAGCCGAGCATGTCCTTGACCGACTGCTCGGCCTCACCCTCGTCGTTGAACAGACGGACGCCGTCGTCGAACGCGCCAAGCAGGCCGGCGGTCGGATCGAAGCAGAGCGACAATTCCTCCGACTGCTCGGTCAGGCGCGCGAGCAGGAAGGGATAGCGGCGCATGAAGGCGGGCAGATAAGTGCCCTCCTTGAACTTGCCGTCGGCGTCGACGAACACATTGACGCCCTCGTTGAGGCCCATCAGCGCGAGCGGCACCGAATCCGGGCCGGTCGAGAAGACGATCGGGAAATAACGCTGCGCGATCGGGAACTCGTCCACGGTCAGCGGCAGCGCGTGTACGCCGGCGATGATCTGCAGGTTCTGGAGCGGGCGCACGCGCCAATTACGGTGCTCCTGGCTCGAGAGCGGGACCATGTTGTTGTACAGCATCGGGAGGCCCGGAATGCCGGGAGCGCTGGCCATGTCGAAAAACTCTCCTGAAAGAGGCGGTGGGAGATGGTGCACCGCCCCCGCGGATGGTGCCCTCTATTGAGTCGCGGACGCGCACGCAACCTAAGCGGGGGGCGGAACGAGTTTGGTATTATTTCCAGCTGGCGCTGGAAGCCGCACCGGCCCGCACCCCCACCCGGCCTCCCAGTCAGGCTATCTTATGGGAGGCCGGGTGGGGGTGCGGGCCGGTGCGGCGCCTGTTTCAGCCGCGCTGAAACAGATCAATCAACGCCCGGCACCAATTTCCCCGGGTTCATGATCCCGAGCGGATCGAGCGCGTGCTTGATCGCGCGGAGCACATGGAGCCGGACCGGGCCGGCGGTGCGCGCGAGTTCGGCGAGCTTGAGCTGGCCGATGCCATGTTCGGCCGAGAGCGAGCCGCCGCGCGCGCCGACGAAATCGTGGACGAAGGCGTTGACCGCCTTGCCCTCGCCTTCGACCCACGCTTTGCCGTCCGCATCCGGCGGCGGCAGCACGTTGAAATGGATATTGCCGTCGCCGAGATGGCCGAAGCCGACGACGCGGCTGCCGGCGAAGCGGCTTTCGACCGCCGCGCGCGCCTCGATCAGGAAATCGGGCACGATCGAGACGGGCACCGATATGTCGTGCTTGGCGGCGGGGCCTTCGGCGCGTTCGGCCTCGGCGATCACCTCGCGCAGCTTCCACAAGGCCTCGGCCTGCGCCTCGTTGGCGGCGACGGTGGCATCCTCTATCAGCCCCTCCTCCGCCGCCGAAGCGAGCAGGCCGGTGAGCTGCTCGACCGGATCGGGCGCACCCACGGGCGCGGTCGTCTCGATCAGGATGTTCCACGCGTGCGTGCCGCCAAGCGGGGCACGCGTGCCGGGGATATGGCGCAGGACCATCGCCAGCACATTGGCGGGCATCGCCTCGAAGCTCTCGATCGCGTCGCCGGTGGCGGCTTCGAGCCGGCGCAGCAGCGTCAGCGCCTGATGCGGGCCGGCGAGGCCGACCCAGGCGACCGCGCGCGCGCCGACCGCGGGCACGAGCCGCAGGCTGGCGGCGGTGACGATGCCGAGCGTGCCCTCGGCGCCGATCAGCAACTGGCGCAGATCGTAGCCGCGATTGTCCTTGCGCAGCGCGGACAGGCCGTCGAACCGCTCGCCCGAGGGCAGGACCGCCTCAATCCCCACCACCAGCGACCGCATCGTGCCGAAGCGCAGCACCTGCGTGCCGCCGGCGTTGGTCGAGATCAGCCCGCCGATACGGGCGCTGCCCTTGGCGCCAAGGCTCAAGGGGAAACGGCGGCCGATGCCGGCGGCGGCATCGTGCAGATCGCTCAGGATCACGCCGGCTTCGGCGACCGCGACATCGTCTTCGGGCGACAGGCTGCGGATCGCGTTCATCCGCCGCAGCGACAGCAACAGGGAATGGCCGTCGGCGGACGGGGTCGCGCCCGCCACCATCGAACTGTTGCCGCCCTGCGGCACGATCGCGACGCGATTTTCGGCGGCGAGCTGGACGATCGCCTGGACCTCGTCCGTGTTGGCGGGCGACAGCAATGCGGCGGCCTGGCCGTGGACGCGGCCGCGCCAATCGCTCAGCCACGGCGCCATTTCGTGCGCGTCGCGGGTGAAGCCCTTGGGGCCGAGCCGGCGCTCGAGCGTCGCCAGCATTGTTGCGTCCGGAACACAGGTCATGACTTCGCTATAGCGTAGAGGCTTGGCGCGGGGCCAGTTCATCCGCCATTAAAGCCGCAGGGGGGACGGCGAAGGCCAATGGTTCGCACATCATGACCTTGCTGACGCTGGCGCTGATCGCGCTGAGCCCCGTCGCGCCCGTCGCACCACGCGAGCAGGGCGCCGCCGAGTTCGCGCAACTGAGCTTCCGCTCGCACACGGTGGTGCGCGTGCAGACGACCCAGCTCGAGATGGTGCCGCTCGCCGCGCTCAAGGAGAAGAAGGGACCGAAATGCGTCGCGATGGGCGACATATTGGCGGCCGCCGTGCTGGCGCGGTCCTCGGTCGATCTGGTGCTGCGCGGCGGATACCGGATCCGCGCGCGCTTCTCCGCCAACTGCCCGGGGCTCGATTATTATAGCGGCTTCTATCTCGTCCCCTCGTCCGACGGGAAATTGTGCGCCGACCGCGACGTGATCCGCGACCGCGCCGGCGGCGAGTGCGAAATCGACAAGTTCCGGCAGCTCGTCGAAGCGCATTAGTTTGTTGGTTCAGCGAAGCTGAACCGAGCCGCACCGGCCCTCTCCCCCACCCGGCCTCCCAGTCAGGCTATCTTATGGGAGGCCGGGTGGGGGAGAGGGCCGGTGCGGCGCTTCATCGACGACTCCCCCCATTCCCCTTGACAGCGCAGGTGCTTTCGTTCCTAGCGAGCCCGGCCGGTAGCGGCGCCGTTTCGCGCGCCCGCAGGCCCTTTTAGCCCGGACGCCCATGACCTTCGCCGACCTCGGCCTTTCCGACGAATTGCTGCGCGCCGTAACAGAGGCGGGCTATAGCGAGCCTACGCCGATCCAGGCGGCGGCAATCCCTCCCATATTGATGAACCGCGACCTGATCGGGATCGCGCAGACCGGGACCGGCAAGACCGCGTCCTTCGTGCTGCCGATGATCGATATATTGGCGCATGGCCGGGCGCGCGCGATGATGCCGCGTTCGCTGATCCTCGAGCCGACGCGCGAACTGGCCGCGCAGGTCGCCGAGAATTTCGAGAAATACGGCAAATATCACAAGCTGACGATGGCGTTGCTGATCGGCGGCGTGTCGATGGGCGACCAGCAGAAGGCGCTTGAACGCGGCGTCGACGTGCTGATCGCGACGCCGGGCCGGCTGATGGACCTGTTCGGCCGCGGCAAGATCTTGCTGTCGGGCTGCTCGACCCTGGTGATCGACGAAGCCGACCGCATGCTCGACATGGGCTTCATTCCGGACATCGAGGAAATCTGCACCAAGCTGCCGGCGACGCGGCAGACGATGCTGTTTTCGGCAACGATGCCCGCGCCGATCAAGAAGCTGGCCGACAAGTTCCTGTCCAACCCCAAGACGGTCGAGGTCGCGCGTCCCGCCACCGCCAACATTTCGATCGAGCAGGCGCTGGTCGAGACGAGTTCGCGCGGCAAGCGCGAGACGCTGCGCAAGCTGCTGCAGGCGGACGATCTGCGCACCGCGATCATCTTTTCGAACCGCAAGACGACCGTGCGCGACCTGGCCGAATCGCTGCAGCGCAACGGCTTCAAGGCGAGCCAGATCCATGGCGACATGGAGCAGGCCGAACGCATCCGCGAGCTCGACCGCTTCAAGAACGGGGAGATCAACATCCTCGTCGCCTCCGACGTCGCCGCGCGCGGGCTCGACATCAAGGGTGTCAGCCACGTCTTCAACTTCGACGTGCCGTGGCATCCGGACGATTATATCCATCGCATCGGCCGCACCGGCCGCGCGGGCGCCACCGGCAAGGCGATCACGCTCGTCACGCCTGAAGATGCCGAAGCGATCGAGAATATCGAGAAATTGACCGGCATGAAGATCGCCCGCGTCGGTGTCGGCGCCGGCAGCGAGACGCCATCCGCCCCCTCCGCTCCAGTGGAGGCCGACGAACGCCCGGCACGGTCGAGCGAACGGGGCGCCCGCCGTCCGCGTCGTCCCGCCCGCGGTGCCGCCGTCGCGGAAGCGCCGGCCAAGGCTGACGTTCCGGTCGAAGCCAAGCCTGTCGTGGCAGAGGAGACGCCGGCGCCCGTCGTCGCGGCGCCGCGCCGTGCGGAACGCCGTCCCGAACCACCGCGCGCCGAGCCGCGCCGCGAAGAACCGCGCCGCGAGGAACGTCGCCCGCGCGGCGAGCCCGAGCCCGCCGACGACGGCTGGAACGGCCCCGTGCCGAGTTTCCTCGCCCAGGGTTTCGGCACGACCGGCGAACCAAGCGGCGAATAAATCTGGCGGTTGCGCATGCGCGCGCTTCGTCATTGCGAGGAGCAAAGCGGCGAAGCAATCCAGCGCCCCTGGATTGCGTCGCTACGCTCGCAATGACGGGACGGTTTTTCGGGTGGTGGGCCCGGCAGGACTCGAACCCGCAACCAAGCCGTTATGAGCGGCCGGCTCTAACCAATTGAGCTACAGGCCCACGCCGACGTCCGTTAGCGGAGCCGGCGCATCGCTGGCAAGACCGCCTCCCCGCGCAAATGGCATCAGCTAGGATATTGCGCGCCGCCGAAATTATATTATGCAGGACCCGAAAATAGAAACGGGATGATGCGGAAATGGGGGCGACGACGACAATCGACGAGCTGGACCGGTCAATCCTCGGCATTTTGCAGGAAGAAGGCCGGATCACCAACGTCGAGCTGGCGAGCCGGGTCGGCCTGACCGCTCCGCCCTGCCTGCGCCGCATGCGCGCGCTTGAGGAAGCGGGCGTCATCAAAGGCTATCATGCCGAACTCGATCCCGGTTCGCTGGGCTATGGCATCATGGTGTTCGCGCTGGTCAGCCTGCGCAGCCAGGCCGAGGACGATCTGCGCGCGTTCGAGTCGCACGTCGCGACGCTGCCCGAAGTGCGCGAATGCCATATGCTCAACGGCGAGATCGACTTCATTCTCAAGATCGTCGCGCACGATCTGCAATCGTTCCAGAGCTTCCTGACCTCGAAACTGACGCCCGCGCCCAACGTCGCCAGCGTCAAGACATCGCTGACGATCCGCACGTCGAAGACGTCGTGCGGGATTCCGGTCGATCCTGCCTGAGGCGGATCACAGACGTCATGCTGAACGTGTTTCAGCATCCATCTCTCATCCGCGCCGTCCGCGCCTGTGGCACGATGGACCCTGAAACAAGTTCAGGGTGACGAAGCTATGGGGGCGGTAGAAAGCCCCAAAAAGAAAGGGCGGCCGAAGCCGCCCTCTCCCTTCATAGTGTGAACGCGATCACGCGGCCGGCTTGGGCGTGTTCGGGACCGTCGGGTGATCCAGGTGGATAATCCAGAAGTCCGCGACCGGCTTCTTGGGGCCGGTAACACTGGCGAAGGTCGTCTTGGCGCCCGCGGTGTCGCCCGACAGCGCCTGCGCCCAGCCCATGTGGAGCGTGGCGGTGCCGACATCGACGCCGCCCTTGGCGAGCGCGACCTTGTAGAGGTCGATCGCCTTGGCATAGTCGCCATAGCCGACAAAAGCGTCGGCGGTGCTGAGTGCGGCCTTGCCGTTGGCGGCGGCGCGCGACGATTTGTCGGCGGCGGGCAGCGACGCCTTGTCGGCGGCGACCTTGCCCTTGACGATGCCCATCACGTCGGCCGCGTCGCCCTTGGCGTTCAGGTTAACGACGCCCTTGGCGGCGCCTTCCTGGAGCACCTGCATCGCCTCGTTGGGAAAGCGCAGATAGACGTCGTCCGCATATTCGCGATAATCGGCGTCGCCTTCCATCGCATTGGCGGCGCGCTGCAGGCGCAGCACGTCGACGCGATCCTCAGCGGTCAGCTTGAACTGCTGCTCGTAGATCTGCAGCACTGCGGCCCAGTAGCGCTGCTGCGGATCGGCGGCGACCCACTTCTTGCCGATCTCCAGCGTCGCGGCACTGAGCGCCGGGGCATCGGCCGGGTTGGGCTTGGCCTTGTAGCCGATCGACAGACCGCGCTGGTACCATTCGGCCGGAACCGGCTGGCCGGCGGCGACCCGCTTGGCGACCATCGCGTTGAGCGTGTTCAGCGCCTCCAGCGTCTGTCCGTTGAGCGCGGTCGCTTCGACCAGCAGGGGCACGAGGTCGGGATCGGTCGATCCGGCCGCGTCGGCGCCCTTGAAGGCCGTGATCGCCTTGGCATAATTCTTGGAATTGTAGGCGATCTGGCCCTGCGCGAAATACAGCTGCTGCTGCGCCTGCGGGGACGCCTTGCCGCTGCCAAGCATCAGATCGATCGACTCCGAGAACAAGGCCATGTCCTTGTTCTTCTGGTAGATCTGATAGCCGACGCGGCCGACCATGAACTTGTCGTCGTCGCTGACCATCGCCGCCTTGGCGGCCTGGTAGCCGGTCACGGCGGCGGCGAGATCGCCCGCGTCCGTGGCCTTCTGCGCGTCGAACGCGGCCTTCTGCACCGCCGGCGTCGCCTTTTCGGTCGGCGCCGCCGGTTTTTCTTCCTTCTTGGCGAAAGCCGGCGCCGCCACCGTCAGGCCGGCGAGCGCGGCGGCGAGCGCCATCTTGGATACGATCCTCATCTGCATCATCTCCTCCAGGCCGGAATTTGAGGCACTCCGGCAGAATAAAGCCCGCTGTGCCTAATAGCGCCCGTGGCTTGGAGCAAGCTGAACGGCGCGACGCCAAAGGCGGATGGGACGACGGCACTGCCATGCCCCCGTAACGATCGGCGCCGATAAGGACCGATCCGACCGCCCCCCACTGGAGAATGTCCATGAAGCCGCTGCCCCTGCTTGCCGCCTGCGCGTTCCTCGCTTTGCCGTCGCTGGCGAGCACCCAGACGATCGAATATAAGATCAGCGGCGCGGGCCATGTCGCGGTGTTCCGGCTCGACGCCAATCCGACGCCCGAATTCCTCGACCCCGGTTACAGTTTCGGCGTGACCACGACGGGCACGTTCGACGGGATCGCCAACCTCGCCGGCATCACCTTCTACCTCGATCCGTTCGAGGGGCCGGCCGATGTCGCATCGGGCGGGCTGACCTATCTCGACAATAATAGCTTCTTCACGTTCGACGTGGCCGGCCCGCAATTGTTCGGCGGCTCGATCGACGCGCCGACCCTGCTCGCGTTCGGCAGCGAGCAGATCCCCGATCTCAACAGCGGCGAGACGATCACGATCAGCGCCCGCGCCGTGCCCGAAACCGCGAGCTGGGCGCTGATGGTCGCGGGATTCGGTGTGACCGGCGTCGCTTTCCGGCGCCGCAAGGCTTCGGTTGCGATTGCCTGACCGCGACAGCGGACCTAAACTGGCGGGATGATACGCAGACTGTTTCTCGATCATCCCGCCAGCGTCGATGAAAGCTATGGCGAACATTTTCGCGTCGCGAGCGGCTTTGGCTGGGCGATGCTGGTCGGCGCGCTCGGCGCCTTCACGCACGCGCTGATCCCCGCTTTCTGCCAGCGGACCGGCAGCAACACGGTCAAGCGTCTGCACGCGCGCCTGACGCGCGATCCGCAGCGCGACGGAAAACGGCCCGAATTCGAGATTTGAGGCGGCGCAAGCCTGCCGCGACACCCCCTTGATCGTCATTCCCGCGAAAGCGGGAATCCCGCTTCTTCTTGCTGTGGTGAAGGCAGCGGGATCCCCGCTTTCGCGGGGATGACGGGAGTTGGGCTCCACCCGTAACGTTATCCCCAGATATTCCTCGCGTACGCGCGTGTGCGCATACGCGCGGGGTGGCTTTATCGGCCTTGCGTGACTAGATGAGGAACACGGCGCAGGCCGCCCCATCAACAGAAACGGATAAGCTTCTTGGCCACGATCCCGCCGGTTATCGACGGCAGCGACATTTCCCCGATCAACATCGTCGACGAGATGAAGTCGAGCTATCTCGACTATGCCATGTCGGTCATCGTCGCGCGCGCTCTGCCCGACGTCCGCGACGGCCTGAAGCCGGTCCATCGCCGCATCCTCTACGCCAGCCAGGAAGGCGGCTTCGTCCCCGGCCGGCCCTATCGCAAATGCGCCAAGATCGTCGGCGACGTGATGGGCAATTACCATCCGCACGGCGACAGCGCGATCTACATGGCGCTCGCGCGCATGGCGCAGGATTGGTCGCTGCGGCTGCCTTTGATCGACGGCCAGGGCAATTTCGGATCGATGGACCCGGATATGCCGGCGTCGATGCGCTACACCGAAGCGCGCCTCGCCAAGCCGGCGATGGCGCTGCTCGAGGATATCGACAAGGACACGGTCGATTTCGGCCCGAACTATGACGGCTCGCGCGACGAGCCTTTGGTCCTGCCCGCGCGCTATCCCAATCTGCTGGTCAACGGCGCGGGCGGCATCGCGGTCGGCATGGCGACCAATATCCCGCCGCATAATCTCGGCGAGGTGATCGCGGCGAGCAAGGCGCTGATCGCGAGCATGATGGGCGGCGAGCCGATCAGCGACGAAGAATTGATGGAGATCGTGCCCGCGCCCGATTTCCCGACCGGCGCGCTGATCCTCGGCCGCCATGGCGCGCGCAACGCCTACACGACGGGGCGCGGATCGATCATCATGCGCTCGCGCTACGTGCTCGAAGAGGGCCGCGGCGAGCGGCGTTCGATCGTGCTGACCGAAATCCCCTATCAGGTCGGCAAGGCGGGACTGGTCGAAGGCATCGCCGAGGCCGCCAAGGACAAGAGGATCGAAGGCGTCTCGGATATCCGCGACGAATCGAACCGGTTCGGCGTGCGGATCGTGATCGAGCTCAAGCGCGATGCGACCCCCGAGGTCGTGCTCAACCAATTGTGGCGTCACACGCAGGCGCAGACCAGCTTCCCGGCGAACATGCTCGCGCTGCGCGGCGGGCGTCCGGAAATCCTGACGCTGCGCGAAATCCTCGAGGCGTTCGTCGCCTTCCGCGAAGAGGTCATCACGCGGCGTTCGAAGTTCGAGCTGCTCAAGGCGCGCGAACGGGCGCACGTCTTGCTCGGCCTGGTGGTCGCGGTCACCAACCTCGACGAGGTGGTCAAGATCATCCGCGGATCGGCCTCGCCGGTCGAGGCGCGCGCCGCCTTGTCGTCGCGCGATTGGCCGATCGCCGAGATCGCCCAATATATCCGCCTGGTCGAGGCGGTCGAAGCCGAGGTGACGGGCGATACCTATCGCCTGTCCGACATCCAGGTCCGCGCGATCCTCGATCTGCGCCTGCACCGCCTGACCGGCCTCGGCCGCGACGAGATTGGCGGCGAGCTGGAGCAATTGGCGGGTTCGATCGGCGAGTTGCTCGAAATCCTCGGCAATCGCCGCAAGCTGTTCACGGTGATGGAGGAGGAACTCGACGCGATTTCCGCCGCGTTCGCGACGCCGCGCCGATCCGAAATCGCCGCCGCCGCCGACGGGATCGACGACGAGGATCTGATCGAACGCGAGGACATGGTCGTGACCGTGACCCTGGGTGGCTACATCAAGCGCACCCCGCTCCAGACCTTCCGCACACAGAACAAGGGCGGCAAGGGCCGTTCGGGCATGGGCACCAAGGACGAGGATGCGGTCGCGAAGCTGTTCGTCACCTCGACGCACACGCCGGTCCTGTTCTTCTCGACCCACGGCAAGGTCTATCGCCTGAAGGTGTGGCGCCTGCCCGAGGGCGCACCGCAGGCGCGCGGCCGGCCGATGATCAACCTGCTGCCGCTGGCCGAGGGCGAGACGATCTCGACCGTGTTGCCGCTGCCGGAGGACGAGGCGGAGTGGGGCAAGCTCCACGTCATGTTCGCGACCGCCAAGGGCAGCGTGCGGCGCAATTCGATGGACGCGTTCGCCAACATCCGTTCGTCGGGCAAGATCGCGATGAAGTTCGAGGAAGGCTCGGAGGACCGCCTGATCGGCGTGTCGCTGCTGACCGAGGATGACGACGTGCTGCTCGCGACGCGCGAAGGCCGCGCGATCCGCTTCGCCGCGACCGACGTCCGCGAATTCCAGAGCCGCGATTCGACCGGCGTGCGCGGCGCGCGGCTGGGCAAGGCCGACGAGGTAATCTCGCTGTCGGTGCTGCGCAGCTTCGCCGCGACCCCGCAGGAGCGCGAGGATTATCTCAAGGCCGCGCCGTGGAAGGAAGGCGACCGCGAGATGGTGCTTTCGCCCGAACGCATGGCCGAATTCGAGGCGGCGGAGGAGTTCATCCTGACCGTCACCGCCAACGGTTACGGCAAGCGCACCTCGGCGTTCGAATATCGCCGCACCAATCGCGGCGGCCAGGGCATCACCAACATCGTCTCGTCCGATCGCAACGGCCCGGTGGTGGCGAGCTTCCCGGCGCATAATGGCGAGCAGCTGATGCTCGTCACCGATCAGGCCAAGCTGATCCGCACCTCGGTCGGCGATATCCGCGTGATCGGGCGCAACACGCAGGGCGTGATCATCTTCCGCGTCGCGGAGAATGAGCATGTCGTCTCAGCCGCCCGCATCGAAGAGAGCGAGGACGAGGCCGAGGACGATCTGCGCAGCGACGAGGAAGTGACCTCGCCCGAGACCGACCGCCAAGTCGAAGGCGACACCGCCGAGGATCTCTCCGATGGCGGCGAAGCGGAAGGTCCGGCCGAGACCGAATAAGGGGATAGCGGGATGCGTGCGTTGAAACGGCTCGTTGCCGCGCTGGCGGTGACGCTCGCATCCCCTGCCCTCGCCGCGTCGGCCGGATGGCATGTCGGCGGCGGACAATTGTTCGACGCGAACGATCGGCCGTTCCAGTTTCGCGGCGTCAACGTGACCCACGCGTGGACGCCGACGCGGAGCGCGGCGGAACTCCCCTTGATCGCGGCAACCGGCGCGAACGGCGTGCGGATCGCGCTCGGCGCGGGCTGCGGCGGTTTCCGGCTGACGCCGCCGGACGAAGTTGCCGCCCTGATCGCGGAGACCAAGGCGCAGAAGCTGGCGATCATCCTGGAGGTGCACGACGCGACCAGCCTCGGCAGCCGGCCCGAGGCGTGCCCGCAGATTCGCATCGTCGATTACTGGAAGTCGATCGCCGACCTGCTTCAGGGGCAGGAAAACTATATCATCATCAACATCGCCAACGAGCCGCGCGGCGGTGCGGACGAGCAGGCCTGGATCGGCGAGACGATCGGGGCGGTGCAGGCGATGCGCGCGGCGGGTTTCCGCCACCTGCTGATGGTCGATGCGCCCGGCTGGGGCCAGGACGGCCAGCATGTGATGCGCGACAATGCGGCGAAGGTGCTCGCGGCCGATCCGCTCCACCAGATCGTCTTCTCGATCCACATGTATGGCGAATATGACAGCGATCAGAAGGTCACCGATTATGTCGCGCACTTCCGCGCGGCGGGCCTGACTTTGGTGGTCGGCGAATTCGGCAACAATTTCCGGGGCACGCCGATCCCGGTCGGCACGGTCGTCGCGGACAGCATCGCGCATGCATCGGGCTATCTCGCCTGGTCGTGGAACGGCAATGGCGGACCGGACCACGATCTCGATCTGGTCGACCGCACCGATGCCGCGAAACCGACGCCGTGGGGGAGCATTCTGCTTCCGACGCTGAAAAATGCGCCCAAGGCCAGCATCTACGGCCGGTAGGAGAAGAGACGATGCCCGACACGATCGCCTACAAGGTGCTGACCACCGAGCAGCTCGCCGCGCTGGAGCGTGACGGGACGTTCGCGGGCGCGCCGGTCGATCTGGCGGACGGCTACATCCATTTGTCGACTGCGGACCAGCTCGCAGGCACGATCGACAAGCATTTCGACGGTCAGCACGGACTCCAGATCGTCGCGGTCGATCTCGACGCCTTGGGCGATGCGGTGAAGTGGGAAGAATCGCGTGGGGGCATGCTGTTCCCGCATATTTACGGGCCGCTGACGCTCGATGTGGTGCTGGATTACGGGCCGCTGGAGTATCGCGCCGACGGGACGATCATGCTGCCGGTGACGGGCTAGCCCGCCTCTCCTGTACCGCCCGACTCGCGAATGCGGTCAGCGCGCGCGCCGCGTATCCATTCGAGCAGCACGAAGGCGATGCCGAGCAGACCGAGCAGGGCCGCGAAGCGGAACATGGTCGCGTAGCCGTAGGTCTGAATGCCTTCACCGAATGCGCCGCGCCCGAGCGCGCCGATCAGCAGGGTGAGTGACGACAATAGCGCGTATTGGACCGCGCTATGTTTCTTCGAGGTGATCGAGGAGAGATAGGCGATGTAGGCGCCACCCGCGAGGCCGCTGCACGTATTCTCGATGCCGATCGTGATCAGCAGCCGGTTCATGCGTGGATCGAACCCGAACAGGCCGGTGAACCGGTCAATCGCAAACAGATGGGAGAAGGTGTCGAGCCCTGCCCCGCCCGCCGCCAGATTGGCGTAGAGCAGGTTGGCGAGCGCGGTGATGATCGCACCGATCAGCAAGGTTGGCAGCCGGCCGATCGTGGCGAACAAGATACCGCCGATGGCAGTACCGAAGATCAGCATCACCACGCCGAAGCCCTTGGAGGCAAAGGCGACCTGATCCTTCGTGTACTGCAACTCCTGCAAATAGAAGGGGTAAGCGAACGCCCCCCAGATCGACTCGCACAGCCGATAGGTCAGGATCAGGCCAAGCACGACGATCGCGCCCCAACCAAGGCGTTCGATCAGTTCGCCAAGTGGCAGGATCAGCGAACGGTAGAGCCGATCGGTGCCGCGCATAAGCGTGCCGGCCGGCCGGGATTGATCCTTCGATACCCGCTTGTTCAGCACGGCCGCGACGATTGCAGGCACGATGATCGTCGCGACGATGATCCACGGGCCGACCTTAGCGGTGAAATCGCTCGTGGAGATGGGCTTCCCGTCAGGACCGGGGCCGTGCAGCACCTTCACCATGAAGGCCGCCAGCGTGCCGATCGCCCAGATCCAGCCGATCGCAACGATGGCCAGCCCGATCATGCGGGAGCGGCGGTCGGGGACCGCAAAGGCAGCGAGCGGGGCGTCGTCCTGGCCCGCAGGGGGCGGCGTATCAGGCGCGAGCAAAGTCGCGATAATCGTCAGGGCCATCACAAAGCCCATGACCACATAGACCCCCTGCCAGCTCATCCGCGCGGCCAGGAACAACGCCCCGGCGCCGCCCGCGAGCACGGCGGCGCGGTTACCGAACTGATAGATCGTAGACAGTATCTCGACCGTCGCGCGCTCGTCGGCGACGTCGACGCGCCAGGCATCGATCGCGATATTCATCGTTGCCGAGACGAAGGCGCCGAACACGGCAATGCCCGCGACCGCGCCGAGCGAGACCGCCGGATCGGTCGCGGCCAGGGCCAGGAAGCAGAGCGAAAGAATGATCTGGCAGAGCAATATCCAACTCCGCCGGCGGCCCAATCGCGCGAGCAAAGGCGGGCGCCACTGATCGACGATCGGCGACCACAGGAACTGGAAGCCATAAGCCAGCCCCGCCCAGGAAAAGACGCCGATCGTGGCGACGCTGACCTTGGCTTCGCCCAGCCACGCGATGAGCGTGCCGATCAGAAGCGAGACAGGAAGGCCGGCGGCAAAGCCGAAGGCAAGCATCAGCGCGGTCTTGCGATCGGTGAGCGCCCTGCGGAGCAAGGCCATGCCGCCGAGTTTTTCCGCCACTTGCCCCTCGCTCCTCGCCTCGTTTGGGCGAGCCTAGCGCAAAAGCGCGGTCAGGGAAGCGCTTAGGTTTCGAGCGCGGCGACCTCATAATCGTCGAGTGCGGGCACGGTGAATTCCACAATCTTGCCCGTCTGCGTGAAGGGCAGAGGCTGCCCTGCGCGCAACAGGCTCGCACGGCGGATCGGCCGGGCATCGGGCAGAATCAGCCGCACCTTTTGCGGGCCGGCGGGGACGAGGCTGCGCGCGGCGGTGGCGCGGAAACCGGTCTGGCTGTGGTTGACGAGATGGACCGCGAAACCGGGTTCGGTCGCCCACGCATAAGCCTCGATCACGCCCGCGCCTTCGACCGTCATCGGCTGCGTGTCGCCCACCAGCCATTTGAGCGCATTGGTGACGAGATCGCCGAGATCGGCCGCGCCCGAGCGCCAGTAACCCGCGTCGATATCGCCCGCGAGATAGACCAGCCGCGAACTGCCTTGCTCGCGCGCGACGATGGTCGGCTGATCGGTGTGCCACGCGCGACTGTAGACGCCTTCGGTCGGATACCAGGGATATTGCGCGATATTGGTCAGGATCGGCGGGCCGTCGGCCGCGATCGGCACGCGGCAACTCGATCCCTGGATGAAATGCGTGTCGCGGAAGCTGTCGA
>NZ_DATHFV010000112.1:0-17224 GCF_035317925.1 Sphingomonas sp. | reverse complement strand
ATCGTCTTCACCAACGCGCTCGACGGTGCCTGGAATCCGAAGAGCCCGCAACCGGTCGCGATCGTCGGCTATTTCGAGTTCACCGATCTCGGAAACGGCAAGACCGGCTATCGCGCCGGCGCGCGCCACTGGACCGCCGAGGCGATGGAGCAGCATCGCGCGATGGGCTTCGCGGAAGGCTGGGGCATCTGCGCCGGCCAGCTCGAAACGGTCGCGCAGCGGCTGGCGGAGACCGAGGACGCGTAGGCAATCCAGGCCCTGACCCGTCATTCCCGCGTTCGTGGGGATGACGGGTTTGCTCCCTTATCGTGTCAGGCGAAGGCCGGCGCCTTCTTGAGCAGGGTATAAGCCTCGATCACTTCCTGCAATTTCTGCTCGTAGGTGCGGTCGCCGCCATTGCGATCGGGGTGATAGCGGCGGACCAGTTCCGAATAACGCTGGCGCAGCGCACGGCGATCGACCTCGGGATCGAGCCCCATCACGCGCAGCGCGCGGCGATCGGCATCGCTCAGCGGCTTGCCGTCCTGGCGCGCGGCGTTGCGGCCGGTGCCGTAGCGCGCCTGAATCGCATCCAGCGGATCGAGGAAATCGGCCCAGCGCGGCATGCCGGCGGCGCCGGGCGAGAAAGCCCGTGTCTCGCGCTCCCAGCCGGCATAAGGCCGCTGCTGCGCGGTGATCTCCTCGGCGGTCATGCCGTTGAAGAAATTGTAGCGCGCATTGAATTCGCGGACATGATCGAGGCACAGGAAGCGCCATTCGCCCGGCCCGTTATAGCCCGAGCGCGGCCCTTCCTCCGCCGGCGCGCGGAATTCGCCCGCCTCGGTACAGCCCGGCGCGCTGCACTGGCGCTCGCCGGGGACGCGGCCGTGGAAACGCGGTTGTTTTGGCCTGGCATCAGCCACGCATGATTCTCCCTTAAACGAGGCTATATAAGAGCGATGAGCGAAACTCCCACTGGCCCGGTAGCGGCCGAGATCAATGCCCGGCTGCGGGCTGCCCTGTCCCCAAACCATCTCGCCGTGATCGACGATTCGGCCAAACATCGCGGCCATGCCGGCCACGATCCCCGCGGCGAAAGCCATTTCACGGTCGAGATCGTGGCGGCGGCGTTCGCGGGGCAAAATCGGGTCCAGCGGCACCGTCTCGTCAATCAGGCGTTGGCCCCGCTCCTGAAGGAACGTGTCCACGCGCTGGCGATCGTCGCGCGCGCGCCCGAGGAGAATTAGGCGGAGGGCCGATGTACGAGCTTTGGTACTGGCCGGGCATTCACGGCCGCGGCGAGTTTCCCCGCCTCGCGCTGGAAGCGGGCAAGATCCCCTATCGCGACATGGCGCGCGAGGCGGGCGAGGACGGTTATAGGGCGCTGTCGAAGAATCTGGACAAGGTCCGCGACGATCCGCCGTTCGCGCCGCCCTATTTGATCACCGAGGACGGGCTGGTGATCGGCCAGTCGGCCAACATATTGCTCTATCTCGGCGAGGAATATGGGCTCGCCCCGCTCGATCCGGCGGGGCGGCTCTGGATCAACCAGTGCCAGCTCACCATCGCCGACATCGTCACGGAAGCGCACGACACGCATCATCCGGTCTCGCTCGACGCTTATTATGAGGACCAGAAGCCCGAAGCGAAGCGCCGCGCCGAGGATTTCCGCGCCAACCGCATCCCCAAATTCCTCGGCTGGTTCGAACGCATCCTCGCAGAGCGCGGCGACTGGCTCTCAGGCAAAGCCTGGAGCTATGCCGACCTGTCACTCTTCCATCTGGTCGAAGGCCTGAATTTCGCTTTCCCCAAGCGGATGGCGACGGTGTCCGGCGACGTGCCCAAGGTGATCAAGCTGCACGATGCGGTCGCAAACCTGCCCGAACTGCGGGACTATCTGTCGAGCGCGCGGCGCCTGCCATTCAGCGACGGCATCTTCCGATATTATCCGGAGCTGGATGGGGACTAGGCCGGCCGCTCACCCCGATAGCGTAACGCCTCGACCAGCAGGGCGAACGCCGGCGACTGCTGGCGGCGGCTGGGGTAATAAAGGTGATAACCCGGGAAGGGCGGGCTCCAATCCTCCAGCATCGGCACCAGCCGCCCTGCGGCGATGTGCGACCGCACCAATTCCTCCGGCAGGAACGCGAGACCGAAGCTGGCGAGCACGGCCTTCAGGATCGGCGGCAATGCGTTGAACACGAGCTGGCCGTCGACCCGCACCTTCAGCTCGTGTCCGTCTTTCTCGAATTCCCATGCATAGAGACCGCCCAATGTCGGCAGGCGCAGATTGATGCAGCGATGCTGCAGCAGATCCTGCGGGTGACGCGGTATTTCGCGCCCCGCGAGATAAGCGGGCGCACCCACCACCACGAAGCGTTCCTCGGGCCCGATCCGGACCGCGACCATATCCTTGGCAACCTGTTCGCCCAGCCGCACGCCCGCGTCGAACCGCTCGGCGACAATGTCCGCGAGCGTATAATCCGCCCAGATCTCGACCTTGATGTCGGGATAATGGGGCAGGAATTGCGCCAGCTTCGGCCACAGCAATGTCTCGGCCGCATGCTCGCTGCTGTTGATGCGGATCGTGCCGGACGGCTTTTCCTTGAGTTCGCTCAGCGCATCGATCTCGGCGTCGATCTCGTCGAAATGCGGCCCGACATTGCGCAACAACCGTTCGCCCGCCTCGGTCGGCGCGACGCTGCGGGTGGTGCGGGTTAGCAAGCGAATGCCGAGCCGTTCCTCCAGCCCGCGGATCGTATGGCTCAGCGCGGACTGCGACACGCCCATCTGCGCGGCTGCCCGCGTGAAGCTGCGTGCCCGCGCAACCGCGAGGAAAGCGATCAGGTCATTGACGTTGGCGCGCGGCATATATGAGCTTCTCTCATAAGTTCATGCCGATTTCACGGACTAATCGGGAGCCGACATCGGGCCTAGATCGGCGCCAACCAATCAAGGAGGCTCTGATGCAGACGCGCACGCTCGGGAAAAACGGTCTGGAGGTCTCCGCCCTCGGCCTCGGCTGCATGGGCATGAGCTTCGCCTACGGCACCGCACCCGACACGAAGGAAATGGTGTCGCTGCTCCACGCGGCGGTCGAACGCGGCGTGACCTTCTTCGACACCGCCGAAGTCTATGGGCCGTACAAGAACGAGGACTTGCTGGGCGAGGCCTTGTCGCCGATCCGGGACAAGGTGGTGATCGCGACCAAATTCGGTTTCGTGATCGACCCGGGCAGCACGCCCGGGCGGCGCGGTCTCGACAGCCGGCCGGAGCATATCCGCGCGGTCGCCGAAGCCTCGCTCAAGCGGCTCAGGACCGACGTGATCGACCTGTTCTATCAGCATCGCGTCGATCCCGACGTGCCGATCGAGGAAGTCGCGGGCACGGTCGGCGATCTGATCCGCGAAGGCAAGGTCAAGCATTTCGGCCTGTCCGAGGCGAGCCCCGCCACGATCCGCCGCGCGCATGCGGTCCAGCCCGTCACCGCGTTGCAGAGCGAATATTCGCTGTGGTGGCGTGAGCCCGAGGCAGAATTGCTGCCCGTGCTCGAGGAACTCGGCATCGGCTTCGTGCCGTTCAGTCCGCTCGGCCGCGGCTTCCTGACCGGCAAGATCGACACGAGTACGACCTTCGAGAAGGGCGATCTGCGCGCCACCCTGCCGCGCTTCACGCCGGAGGCGCTCGCCGCCAACCAGGCGCTGGTCGATCTGCTGGCGACGATGGCCAAACGCAAGCTGGCCACGCCCGCGCAGATAGCGCTCGCCTGGCTGCTCGCCCGCAAACCGTGGATCGTGCCGATCCCGGGAACGACCAAGCTCAACCGGCTGGAGGAGAATATCCACGCCGCTTCGATCGAACTCACGCCGGAGGACGTGGCCGAGATCGAAAGTGCCGCGGCCAGGATCCCGCTCGAGGGCGGTCGCTACAACGAACAGATGGAAAAGCTGGTCGATCGCTGATCCCGGCTACGGAAGGACAGTCACATGCAGAATATCCAGGACAAGGTGGTCGTCATCACCGGCGCGAGCAGCGGGCTCGGCGAGGCCGCGGCGCGCCTGCTCGCGGCGGAAGGCGCGAAACTGGTGCTCGGCGCGCGTCGCCTCGACCGACTTCAGGCGCTCGCCGCCGAGCTAAATCTCGGCGACAGCGCCGCGGTCGAGACCGACGTCACCGACTTCGAACAGGTCAAAGTCCTGGTCGATCACGCGGTCGCGACCCACGGCCGGATCGACGTGATCCTCAACAATGCCGGGCTGATGCCGCATTCGCTGCTCGAGCGCGGCAAGGTCGAGGATTGGGATCGGATGATCGACGTCAACCTCAAGGGTACGCTCTACGGCATCGGCGCCGCACTGCCGCACATGACGCGCCAGAAGAGCGGGCATATCATCAACGTGTCGTCGGTCGCGGGCCACAAGGTGCGCCAGACCAGTGCGGTCTATGCCGCGACCAAGACGGCGGTGCGGGTGATTTCCGAAGGCCTGCGGATGGAGATGAAACCGCATAATGTCCGCGTGACCGTGATCTCGCCGGGCGCGGTCGAATCCGAGCTGGCCGACAGCATCACCGAACCCGACGTGAAGAAGAATATCGACGCCTTCTACGAGGCCAACGCGATCCCCGCCTCGACCTTCGCCAACATGGTCGCCTTCGCGATGAGCCAGCCGGCCGATGTCGACATCAACGAAATCCTCTTCCGCCCAACCAGCCAAGAACTCTGATCCCGCCATAACCAAGGCAAAGCCGCGCAGGCTCCGTCTTACCGGGCGGGGAATGTATGCACCCCATGCGTAGGGCGCGGCCCCGGACCCCCCAAGCGGGGCCGCGTTTCCCTCCGTGCCGCACGATCCGCCCCGTCCTTGCCGGTCCCGCCGATCCCCCATAAGGCGGCGGCAAGGGGACCTTTCTTGATCGCACTTTTCCTTCTGGCGGCCGCTGCCGCCGCAAAGCCGCATGCCGCGCCCGACACCACGACCCGCGCCGGCCTGATCGCGAGCTATACCGCGATGTTCACGCGCATCGACACGGATGGCGACGGCAAGATCAGCCGTGCCGAATGGGGCACGATGGTCGACGCTGCGCCGATGCTCCAGTCACTCGACATGTCGCAGGCCCAGCGCGCCGCGCTGCGCGCGCCTTTGATCAGCCAGTTCGACCAGAGCGATTCGGACAAGGACGGCTTCCTCACCCTGGACGAGCTGATGGCCAGGCCGCTCATCCGCTTCGCCTGCCTCGACACCAATCATGACGCCAGGGTCACACAGGCCGAGGTCAGCGCCAACCTGGATCGCTGCTCGGCACCGGCGGCCGTGGCGCAATAGGCCCGACAAACCCTGCCAAGGTTGCCCCTCCGCCCCCATCCCCCTAAAGCGCCCGCCTTATGGCCGAGCCGATCATCATCGCCGTTCCCAAAGGGCGTATCCTCGCCGAGGTGATGCCCCTGTTCGCGCGCGCCGGGATCGAGCCCGAGGCGGCGTTCGCGGACGAGGATAGCCGCGCGCTGCGCTTCGCCACCAATCGCCCCGATATCGGCCTGATCCGCGTGCGCGCGTTCGACGTCGCGACCTTCGTCGCGCATGGCGCGGCACAGCTCGGCATCGTCGGATCGGACGTGCTGATGGAGTTCGATTATTCGGAGCTTTATGCGCCGGTCGATCTCGGCATCGGCCATTGCCGCATCTCGGTCGCCGAGCCCGCCGATCTCGCCGCCAAGGACAATCCGCGCGGCTGGAGCCATGTTCGTGTCGCGACCAAATATCCCAACATCACGCGCAGGCATTTCGAGGCACGCGGCGTCCAGGCCGAATGCGTCAAGCTGAACGGCGCGATGGAGATCGCCCCCGTGCTGGGCCTGTCGAGCCGGATCGTCGACCTCGTCTCGTCAGGCCGCACGCTTGCCGAGAACGGGCTGGTCGAGGTCGAGACGATCGCCGAGGTGTCCGCCCGCCTGATCGTCAACCGCGCCGCCTTCAAAACGCGCGCGCGCGAAGTGCTGCCATTGGTCGAGGCGTTCCGCGAGGCCGCCGGAGCCAATCGTGCGGCTTGATGCCTCCGATGCGGGGTTCGAGGCTGCCTTCACCCAGCTCGTCAATGCGCGGCGCGAGGCGGATTCGGATGTCTCACGCGACGTGACCGCGATCATCGCGGCGGTGCGCGATCAGGGCGATGCCGCGCTCCACGATTTTACCAGCCGCTTCGACGGCCACGATCTCGACAAGACCGGCTGGGAAGTCAGCAAGGCCGAACGCCGCGCCGCACTCGACGGGCTCGACAAGGCCTTGCGCGGCGCGATCGAACTCGCCGCCGCGCGCATCACCGATTATCACGCCGCGCAGAAGCCGGCCGACCGCGAATATGTCGACGCCGTCGGCGTCCGCCTCGGCGCACGCTGGGGCGCGGTCGATGCCGCCGGCTTGTATGTACCGGGCGGCCGCGCCGCTTACCCCTCGACCGTGCTGATGAACGCGATCCCCGCCCGCGCCGCCGGCGTCGGACGCGTGGTGATGGTCACGCCGACCCCCAAGGGCGAAACCAACCCGCTCGTGCTCGCCGCCGCCGAGATTGCCGGTGTGGACGAGGTGTGGCGCGTCGGCGGCGCGCATGCCATCGCCGCACTCGCTTACGGCACCGATCGGATCAGGCCGGTCGATGTGATCGTCGGCCCGGGCAATGCCTGGGTCGCGGAGGCCAAGCGCCAGCTTTACGGTGTAGTGGGAATCGACATGGTCGCGGGCCCATCCGAAATCGTCGTCGTCGCCGACGGCGCCAACGATCCCGCCTGGATCGCCGCCGATCTTCTCAGCCAGGCCGAGCATGATCCGACCAGCCAATCGGTCCTGTTCACCGACGATGCCGCCTTTGCCGGCGCGGTCGAGCAGGCGGTCGCCGACCAGCTCACGCGGCTCGCCACCGGCAACACCGCCGCGATCGCGTGGAACGACAATGGCGCAATCATCCTCGTGCCGACGCTCGACTCCGCCATGCCGTTGGTCGATAGGCTGGCGCCCGAGCATCTCGAACTCGCGGTCGATGCCCCGCAGACATTGTTCGACCAGGTCCGCCATGCCGGATCGGTCTTCCTCGGCCGCCACACGCCCGAGGCGATTGGAGATTATATTGCCGGCCCCAACCATGTCCTGCCGACCGGCCGCCGCGCGCGTTTCGCGTCGGGGCTTTCGGTGCTCGATTTCATGAAGCGCACGAGTTTCATCGCGTGCGACGCGGCCAGCCTCGCCGCGATCGGCCCGGCCGCGATCGCGCTGGCCCATGCCGAAGGTCTACCCGCCCACGCAGCCTCGATCGCGGTGCGGCTGTGAAGCGCGGCCCGGCCCGCGCGCAATCGCGCTCCGCCGCACGGCTCGCCGCCGTGCAGGCATTGTATCAGCAGGAGATGGAGGGCACCGCGCTCACCCGTCTGCTCGACGAATTCCACCAGCACCGGCTCGGCGCGACGATCGAGGATGTCGAATATGCCGACGCCGAAGTCGATTTCTTCGACGATCTGGTGCGCGGCGTCGATGCACGCCGCGACGAGATCGACGCCGCGATCACCAAGCGGCTGAGCGCGGGTTGGAACCTGCCCCGCTTGGACCGGCCGATGCGCGCGATCCTGCGCGCGGGCACCTACGAGCTGATCGCGCGTCCAGACGTGCCGACCGCGAGCGTCATCACCGAATATGTCGATGTCGCCGACGCCTTCTACGACAAGCGCGAGACCGGGTTTGTAAACGGCCTGCTCGATGCGGTCGCGAAGGACGTAAGAACCTGACGTCATGCCGGACTTGTTCCGGCATCCGCCCATCATCCGCACTGTCAGAAATTGTTGCGTGGTGGACCCCGGAACAAGTCCGGGGTGACGGCTTGCGCTAAGCCGCCAGCGGCGCTCTCGGCTCCATCCGTTCGGCATTCACCACCGCATCGGCCGCGCGCAATGCCGCGACAATGCGCATCAGATGGCCGACGTCGTGCACCTCGATCGTGACGATGAAGGTGTGGAAGCTCTCGTCGCGTTCGGCGAGGTTGATGTTGACGATATTGGCGCCCTGGCCGCCCAATATGCCCGCCATCACGCCGAGCGAGCCCGGCTGATTGCGCACGATCACCGCCAGCCGCGCGGTGCCGCCGTCGCTGCCGTCGCCCCAGGCGAGATCGACCCAATCCTCCTCGGGCGCGGCCTGCAGCACCGGGCATTCGATCACATGCACCTCGACCGGCGCGTCGGCATGGCGCACGCCGACGATGCGGTCGCCCGGCACCGGCGTGCAACAAGGCGCGAGCGTGAAGGCGACGCCCGGAGTCAGCCCCTTCATCGAGATCACGCTATGCTGGGTCGGATGGACGTTGGTGCCGGCCTCGCCGCTGGATCCCGGCATCAGCGCTTCCATCACTTGCGCGTCGGTAAGTGCGCCGCGCGCGATCGTCTCCATCAGGCGGTCGGGATCGGACAGCTTGAGCCGTTTGACCGCCTGGGTGAGCGCGTCAGGCGCGAGCTGCGCGGGCATGCGCGCCACGATCGCGTCGTAGAAGCGCCGGCCGAGCGCGACCATTTCTGCCTGTTCCTTCTGGCGGACGAAGCGGCGAATCTTGGCGCGCGCCTTGCCGGTCGCGGCGAAGTTCATCCATGCCGCCTGAGGCTCCTGCGCCTTGGAGCGTAGGATTTGGACCTGATCGCCATTCATGATCTCGGTGCGCAACGGCACCACCCGGCCGTTGATCTTGGCGCCGACCGTCTGGTCGCCGAGATCGGTGTGGACGGCGTAGGCGAAGTCGACCGGCGTCGCGCCCTTGGGCAGCTGAATCAGCTCCCCCTGCGGGGTGAAGGCGAAGATGCGATCCTGGTACATCGCCATCCGCGTATGTTCGAGCAGCTCCTCAGGGCTCGCGGCATGATCGAGGATTTCGACGAGGTCGCGGATCCAGCGCGAATTGACATCGGGCTGGATCATGCCGCCCGCCTTGTAGGCCCAGTGCGCGGCGACGCCGAACTCGGCCTCGGCATGCATCTTGTGCGTGCGGATCTGGATTTCGATCCGGACGCGCTCATGATGGATCACGGCGGTATGGAGCGAACGATAGCCGTTGCGCTTGGGGGTCGAGATATAATCCTTGAACCGCCCCGGCACCATCGGCCAGCGCGCATGCAGCAGGCCGAGCGCGCCGTAACATTGCTCGGGTTCGTCGACGAGCACGCGGAACGCCATGATGTCCGAAAGCTGCTCGAAGCTGATGTGGCGCTCGGTCATCTTGCGCCAGATCGAATAAGGATGCTTCTCGCGCCCCTCGACATCGGCCTTGATGCCCTTCTGCGCGAGCAGCAGCCTGATGCCGGACGAGATGCGCGAAACCTGATCGCCGCCGCCTTCCTTGAGCTGCGCGAGCCGTTTCGTGATCGAATCGAATGCGTCGGGCTCGAGCTCGGCGAAGGCGAGCGTCTGCATCTCCTTCATGAATTCGTACATGCCGATCCGCTCGGCGAGCGGCGCGTAGATATCCATCGTCTCGCGCGCGATGCGGCGGCGCTTGTCCTCGGACGGGATGAATTTGAGCGTCCGCATATTGTGGAGCCGGTCGGCGAGCTTGACCAGCAGCACGCGGATATCGTCCGACATGGCGAGCAGGAATTTGCGCAGATTCTCCGCCGCGCGCTCATTGTCGCTCTGCGCTTCGATCTTGCTGAGCTTGGTGACGCCGTCGACCAGCCGCGCGACTGAGGGCCCGAACGTCTTTTCGATCTGCTCGGGCGTGGCGAGCGTATCCTCGACCGTGTCGTGCAGGATCGCGGTCGCGATCGTCTCGTCGTCCATGTGGAGATCGGTCAGGATGCCGGCGACTTCGATCGGGTGGCTGAAATAGGGATCGCCATTGGCGCGCTTCTGCGACCCATGCGCCGCCATCGAGAAGACATAGGCGCGGTTGAGCAAAGCCTCGTCGGCTTCCGGATCGTAACCGAGCACGCGGTCGACCAGCTCATATTGGCGCAACATGCCCCCAAGATGGGGGGGCAGGTGCATGCAAGGCAAGCAGGAACACCCTCCTTTGCGTTCACAAAGCCACGGATTGGGGCAAATTGACCACAATCACGAATGCGAAACGTTCGCAATAAGGTTGACGCTGCGAACGACTCTCATTAGCGGAGGCTCATCACAAGCGAAACGATCGTAAAGGGAACGTTCAATGACGCGCGCCGCCGCCAGGGCCGAATGGCCCAAGCCCGCTTTCCTGGCCTTGTCCTGCGTGGGCTTTGTCTCCTCCGCTTATGCCGCGACCGACGGAGCCGCCAATGATACCGACGCGGCCGATGCCGCCGAGCATGACGTCGTCATCAACGGCCACAACGAGGATCAGTCGGCCAACGTCAAGCTGACCAAGCCGGTGATCGACACGCCGCGGTCGATCACATTGCTGCCGGAAAGCCTGATCAAGGATACGGGTTCGCAGACCCTGGTCGATGCGCTGCGCACCGTGCCGGGCATCACCTTCGGCGCCGCCGAGGGCGGCAATCCGATCGGCGACCGTCCCTTCATCCGCGGCTTCGACAGCGAAGGTTCGACCTATCTCGACGGCGTGCGCGACATCGGCGCGCAGACCCGCGAAGTGTTCGCGGTCGATCAGGTCGAGGTGGTCAAGGGATCGGACAGCGTGCTGGGCGGACGCGGCTCGGCCGGCGGCACGATCAACATCATCTCGAAACTGCCCAAGCAGCAGGATTTTGCGCGCGCCGACGTGAGTTTCGGCAATGCCAGCTACAAGCGCGCGACCTTCGACGTGAACCACAAGATCAACGACATGATCGCGTTCCGGATCGAGGGCCTGTGGCACGATCAGGACGTCGCCGGCCGCGACGCCATCTGGCAGAAGCGCTGGGGCATCGCGCCGAGCGTCACGATCGGGCTCGGCACGCCGACGCGGCTGACCGCGGCTTATTATCACCTGCACACGAACGAACTGCCCGACAGCGGCCTGCCTTATACCTATGTCTGCTCGGCAACCGTGTGCAACGCGCCCGCCGGAAACTTCGTCCTGTCGGAGCCGGTGCATCACGTCACCACGCTCGGCGGCCAGACCTATGATGTGCCTTATTCGACCTTCTATGGATTGAAGGACCGCGATTTCCGCAAGTCCAACACCGATCAGGCGACTTTGCGGTTCGAGCATGATTTCTCGCCCAACGTCACGATCCGCAACACCGCGCGCTTCAGCCACACCTGGCAGGGCTATATCTTCCTGCTGCCCGACGATTCGAACGGCAATGTGGTCGGCACGAAGGCGACCAACAGCACCGTCGGCGGCGTCACCCAGTTCACCAATGGCGGTTATGTCTGGCGGCGCGGCAATACCCGTGTCGGCACCACCAACAGCCTGATCGACCAGACCGATATCTCGGCCAAATTCTCGACCGGCCCGTTCCAGCACAGCCTGGTCGCCGGCCTCGAATTCTCGACCGAGGATGCGAGCCGCGGCACCTATCTCGAGTCGACCGGATCCACCATCAGCCCGCGCTGCAACACCACCACGGTCGCGCGTTATTATTGCGCGCCGCTGGTGAACCCCAATCCCAACGACCCCTGGGTCAATTATGCCAGCGACACGTCGACGGTTGCGACGCCGATCGTGAAGTCGCCCGATTATATGAACACGGACAACAAGGGCATCACGCGTGCGGCCTATGTGTCGGATTCGATCACGTTCGACGATTGGCTGATCGCCAATCTGGGCGTGCGCTATGACGATTTCAGCTCGGACGTGCGGCCGCCGCAGACCTCGCCGACCGCGCCCGTGATCGATCTCAGCCGTACCGACCGCGACTGGAGCTATCAGGCCGGCCTGATCGCCAAGCCGACCAAGCATACCAGTCTCTACGTCTCCTATGCGACGTCGGTGATCCCGCCCAACAGCCTGCTCGGCGAAGGTCAGGAGCAAAATTCGCTCGGCACCACCGTCACGCCGATCCTCGACCAGCTGAAGCCTGAAAAGACCAAGTCGCTAGAGGCCGGCGCCAAGGCCGATTTGTTCGAGGGCCAGCTGTCGCTCACCGGCGCGGTGTTCCGGACCGAAAGCACCAACAGCCGCGTCTCGATCGACGCCAACACCGTCGCCTTCATCGGCGAGAAGCGCGTCGACGGCTTCGAGCTCAGCTTCAACGGCCGCATCGCCAAGGGCTGGACCGTGTTCGGTGGCTATTCCTATCTCGACGCCAAGATCCGCGAGGCCGGCCTGACCGCGCTGACCGCGGCCGCCGTGCCGGGCCAGGCCGCCAAGACCGTCTATGTGCCGTCGGTCAATGACGGCAAGCAGTTCCCGCAGACCGCCAAGAACAGCTTCACTGCGTGGAGCACGTACGAAACGCACGGCTTCACCGTCGGCGGCGGCGCTTTCTATACCAGCCGCGTCTTCGGCGGTTACGCCGACAACCGTACTGCCGTCCAGAATGCCGCCGGCGTGGTCACGATCAATCCGGCGACGACGGTGCTGGCGCGCTCGATCCCGAGCTATTGGCGCTTCGATGCGCGGGCCGCCTACAAGTTCACCAAGAACATCGAATTGAGCGTCAACGCGCAGAACCTGACCAACAAGCGCTATTTCAGCCAGGCTTATTCGAGCCACTACGCCACGATCGCGCCGGGCCGGACCGTGTTCGGCACGCTCAGCTTCGATTATTGATGACGAGACAGGCGGCGATCGAGGATCTCAACGCGCTCGGCGCGGACGAGATTGCGCGCCGCCTGTGCGGCCCGCGCGCGGATGTCGCTGCCTTCGTGCGCGCGGCGGCCGAGGCCGGGTCGGCTGAGGCGCAGGCGCGGATCGGCCAGATGCTGCTCGATGGCGACGGCGTGGCGAAGGATGCGGCGGCGGGCTTCGCCTGGTTCGAACGCGCGGCTTATGCGGGCCATCTTGAGGCGGCCAATATGGTCGGCCGTTGCTACGATCTCGGCTGGGGCGTCGGCGTCGACAAACGCCAGGCCGCGGCCTGGTTCAGGCAGGCTGCCGCACGTGGCCTGACCTGGGCCAAATATAATTATGCGACTTTGCTGGCGCTCGGCCAGGGCGTCGCCGAGGACAAAGCGACCGCGCTCGCCTTGTTCGAGGAGGCCGCCGCCGAGGGCAATGCCAAGGCGCATAATTTCGTCGGCAGCTTCCATGAAGATGGGTGGGTGGTGGAGCGGGATATGGCGGAAGCCGCGCGCCGTTACGCCATTGCCGCAGCCGGCGGCGACTTTCGCGGCCAGTTCAACCACGGCCGCATGCGCGCCATCGAAGGCCGGACGGAAGAGGCGCTGCACTGGATCGGACTCGCCTGGGAGAATGGCAATGGCCGCTTCCGCGCGCAGATGATCGACTATCTGCTCGCGCTCGGCGAACCCTTCCGCTCCGCGATCGCAAAGCTTCGGGAGCAATCGGCATGATTGTCATTCCGCAGGTGCTGGATGCCGAAGCCGTGCGGTCCGTCCGCGCGCGGCTCGACGCGGCCGATTGGATCGACGGCAATGCGACCTCGGGCCATCAATCGGCGCGCGCCAAGCATAATCGCCAGCTCGCGGAGGACAGCGCCGAGGCGAAGGCCTTGGGCGGCATCGTCCTCGACGCGCTCGCGGCCTCGCCTTTGTTCGTGGCGGCGGCGCTGCCGCTCAAAGTCTATCCGCCCTTGTTCAACGCATATGGCGTGGGCGACGGTTTCGGCGACCATGTCGACAGCGCGGTGCGAATCCGCGCCGGCAGCGATTTCCGCGTGCGCAGCGACCTGTCCGCGACGCTCTTTCTGAGCGATGCCGCCGACTATGACGGCGGCGAACTGGTCGCCGAGGGCCAGGCCCCGATCAAATTATCGGCGGGCGACATGGTCTTATATCCCGCCTCCAGCGTGCACCATGTAACCCCCGTCACGCGGGGGACACGCGTGGCGAGTTTCTTCTGGGTCCAGAGCATGGTGCGCGACGCCAGCGCCCGCGCGATGCTGTTCGATCTCGACCGCTCGATCCAGGATCTCTCCGCGGCGGCCGATCCGGGCGCGCCCGCGCTCGTCCGCCTGACGGGGCTCTACCATAACCTGCTGCGCCGCTGGGCGGAGCTCTGAGGGCATCAATGACCAAGGTTCAGCTGCGCAACGTCTGGTTCCAGGTCCACAAATGGATCGGCATCATCCTCGCGATCATCCTGATACCTTTATCCTTCACCGGATCGATGCTGGTGTGGGACGAGCCCCTCGACCGTCTGCTCCAGCCAACCCATTATGCCGAGACCGGACCGGCGACCTTGCCCGTATCGGTCTATGTCGAGAGCGCACGGCGGGCGTTGCCGGCCGGCAGCACGATCGTCAGCGTGCGCGTCGGTGAAGGGCCGGTGATGGTCACTGCCTCCCCGCCCCAGCCAAGCGCGATGCGCGGGCCCCCTTTGCGCCTTGCCGCCTGGATCGACCCCGCGACCGGCAAGCTGGTCGACAGCGGCCTGTCCACCGCGCCGCTGCTGCGTTGGGCGCATATCTTCCATGGAAGTCTACAGATTCCGGGCTTTGGCCGCGCCGTGGTCGGCTGGCTCGGGGGGCTGATGCTGATCTCGTCGCTGACCGGCATCTGGCTGTGGTGGCCGCTCAGCGGCAGCGTCACGCGCGGTTTGCGCTGGAAGCGCCAGCCCGCGCTCGATGCCAATCTCCATCACCTGATCGGCTTCTGGATCTCCTTGCCGCTCGCGATGCTGTCGCTGACCGGCGTGATCATCGCCTGGCCGCAAATGATCGGCCAAACCACCAACGGCATGACCCGGATGCGGCAGAGCCCGCTCGCCACGACCCATCTCACCGTTGACCAGGCGATCGCAGCTGCCGGGACGGAGGGCAAAATCACGGTGACCTGGCCGACCGACAAGGCGCCGAGCTGGACGATCGCCGCCGGCCGCAAGCGCCTCGTCGAAGTGGACGACGCCACGGGTGCCGCGACTCCCGCCACCGACGGCCAACGCGATCGCGTAAGGCCGCTTTACCGCCGCCTCCATGACGGCACCGGCCTGGGCTTGGTCTGGCAGATCATCATCTTCCTCGGCGGGATCGCGCCGGCGGTGCTCGGCGTTACCGGGATCATCATGTGGCTGCGCACGCGCGACTGGCGGGCCGACGTAAAACGGCGGCGGGCGGCGGCCTAACCCGCCGCGGCGGGTTAGGGCTAGACGGCCGGGTGGGTGCCGTGGCCCTCGATCACCAGTCCATCGGCGAACTTCAATATTTCGAGCCGGTCGACGCCGCGCTCGTTGCGGAAGCCGATTGCGAGCAGGTCGACGCCCTCGCTGACCGAGGTCACGTCGAAATGGAGATCGGGCAGCCTCGCCAGGCCTGCCGCCCAATAGGCCCGCAAGGCCGCCTTGCCGCGCACGATCCCATCGCTGTGCCCCGCGAGGCTTTTGGCGAGTGGCGAGGTGAAGACCGCGTCCTCCGCGAACAGCGCCAGCACCGCCTCCAGATCATGCGCGTTCCACGCTGCTTCCCACGCTTTTGCGAACGCGTAGGCCGGGCTCATGTCAGAGGCTGTCGCCGCTCAGCCGCGCGCAGACCATGTCGAGCTGATCGAGCGTCGCATAATTGATCGTCACCGTGCCGCCCTTGGGCCCGAACGCGATCCCGACCTTGAGGCCGAGCTGATCGCGCAGCTGGCGTTCGAGCATCGCGACATCGGCATTGCCGCCGCTTTCGGCGGGCGCGGCTGCGGGTGCGCGCTTGGCCTTGCCGCCGCGCGCCAGATCCTCGGTCTCGCGCACCGACAGGCCACGGCGGATCACCTCTTCGGCCAGCGCCGCCGGATCGGCCGCGCCAATCAGCGCGCGGGCATGGCCCATGCTGAGTCGGCCGTCGGCGACGGCGGCGCGCACGCTTTCCGGCAAATCGAGCAGGCGCAGCAGGTTCGCGACATGGCTGCGCGATTTGCCGACGATCTTCGCCAGCGCCTCCTGCTTATGGCCATATTCACGCGCAAGCCTTTGATAAGCCTCGGCTTCTTCGATCGCGTTGAGGTCCTGCCGCTGGATATTCTCGATGATGGCGAGCTCGAGCGTCTCGGCATCGTCGAGCTTGCGCACCAGCACCGGCAGCTCATGCAGCCGCGCGCGTTGGGCGGCGCGCCAGCGGCGCTCGCCGGCGACGATCTCATAATAGCCATGGTCGCGCGGGCGGGCGACGATCGGCTGGATCAACCCGCGCACCGCGATCGATTCCGCCAGTTCGTCCAGCGCGGCATCGTCGAAATGGCGGCGCGGCTGATCCGGATTGGGGATCAGCTGCGCGATCGGGATCATCTGCACGCCGGTCGCACGCACCGCGTCGCCCGCGATCGGCTGCTCGCGCGCCGCTTCGCCAAGCAGAGACGACAGGCCGCGGCCGAGCCCGCGCTTCACTTCACTCATGGGGATTCCTCATGCCGCCACCGCCGGCATCGGCAGGCGCGCGATCATTTCCCGGGCGAGCGCGATATAGGCCTCGGATCCGGGACAGCGATGATCGTAGATCAGGGCCGGCAGGCCATGGCTCGGCGCCTCGGACAGGCGCACATTGCGCGGCACGGCGGTGTTGAAGACGAGGTCGCCGACCACCGCGCGCACATCCGCCGCGACCTGTTCGGACAGACGGTTGCGGCGATCATACATCGTCAGCGCGACGCCGAGGATCGTCAGATCGGGGTTGAAGCGCGCACGCACGCGCTCGACCGTCTGCAGCAACTGGCTCATGCCTTCGAGCGCGAAGAACTCGCACTGCAGCGGGATCAGCAGGCTGCGCGCCGCCACCAGCGCATTGATCGTGAGCAGGCCCAGCGAAGGCGGACAATCGATCAGGCAGACGTCCCAGCGTGCCTCCGCCCGGCCGACCGCCTGGTCGAGCCGCGTGGTGCGATCCGACAGGTCAGCCAGCTCCAGCTCCGCGCCTGCCAGATCCTGCGTCGCCGCGACTACGTCGAGCCGCGGCACGCGCGTCGCGATCGCCGCGTCCGATAGTTCGCACTCACCCGTAAGTACTTGATAAATAGACTTATCGCGCGCGCTACGCGCGACCCCCAGCCCGGTCGAAGCATTACCCTGCGGGTCGAAGTCGATCAGCAGGACGCGGAAGCCGGTCGCCGCCAGTGCGGTCGCGAGATTGATCGCCGTGGTGGTCTTGCCGACGCCACCCTTCTGATTGGCAATGGCGATGCGAATCATCGACTTTTCCTCGGGGTGACGCCGCTGGCGACGATGATTGCCGCTTCGGAGTCGGTGACGCTCGGAACGA
>NZ_DATHFV010000111.1:0-7649 GCF_035317925.1 Sphingomonas sp. | reverse complement strand
CCGATATCGGCCCCCGGGCGGAGCCGCGCATAGGGCCCGATGATCGCGCCCTTTTCGACGCGCGCGCCCTCGATATGGCAGAAGGGATGGATTGTGACCTCGTCCGAAATGGAGGTGCCCGGACCGAATATGACGTTCTGGCCGACCGTCACGTCGCGCCCCAGCTGCGTGTCCCACGCGAACCAGACCGTCTCCGGCGCGATCAGGCTGGCGCCGTCCGCCATCGCCCGTGCGCGCCGATTCTGCTGCCAGAGTGCCTCGATCTCGGCCAGCTCGGCGCGGCTGTTGACGCCGGCCACCTCGTGCGGGTCGGTCTCGATCACCGCCGACACGCGCCCTTCGGCATTCGCCAGCATGACGATGTCGGGCAGATAATATTCGCCCGCCGCATTGGCGTTGCCGACCTGATCGAGCAGCCGCCACAGATCGGCGGCGCGCACCGCCATCAGGCCCGAATTGCACAGAGTTTCGGCGCGTTCGGTGATGCTCGCATCCTTGTGCTCGACCATCTTCAGGATGCGGCCATGCTCCGCGATGATGCGGCCGTAGGTGAGCGTCTCGGCCGGGCGGAAGCCGAGCACGACCACCGCCGGCGCATCGGCCTCGTGCAGCCGCGCGACCATCCGCGTCATCGTCTCGGCCGTGACCAGGGGAACGTCGCCATAGAGGATCAGGATATCGCCCTCGAACCCGGCGAGCGCGGCTTGCGCCTGCTGCACCGCATGCGCCGTCCCCAATTGTTCGGCCTGGACCGCGACCGCGAGGCCGAGCGGGGCGGCGAAGGCCTCGACCTGCTCGCGCCCGGCCCCGGCCACGATCACCGTCTGTGCCGCGCCGATCGCGGCGACCGCGTCGGCCAGGTGGCCGAGCATCGGCCGGCCCGCGACCGGATGGAGCACCTTGTGCAGCGCGGATTTCATGCGCGTGCCCTTGCCGGCGGCAAGGATGATGGCGGCGAGCGGCGTATCGGTCATGCTCCGCGCTTTGCCATGTTCCGCGAAATCAGGCCATCCCGCGGCTGCGCGCCGTCGCATGTCTGTAACGTGCCGCGTCAATCAGGATCGAATGTCCGATTCGCTTTCGATTTCCCGGCCACCCGCGCACGCATCGCGCTTCCCCAGCACCGCGTCAGGTTCTACGGACTCGGCGATGGGGCAGATGAAGTTCGACATCGTCATATTCGACCTCGACGGGACGCTGGCGGACACCGCGCCCGACCTGACCGCCGCGCTCAACCATGCGCTGGTCAGGCTTGGCCGCACTCCGGTCCCTGCCGATGACGTGCGCCACATGGTCGGCCATGGCGTGCGCGTGCTGCTGCGCAACGGGCTGGCGGCGACGGGCGAGGTTAGCGAGGCTCTGATCGATCAGGGCTTCCCGATATTTTTCGACTATTACGAGAAACATATCGCCGACGGCACGCGCCCGTATGATGGGGTCGAAACCGTGCTCGATGCGCTTGCCGCACAGGATGTGAAGCTGGCGATCTGCACCAACAAGCTCGAGGTTCTGGCACGCGATCTGGTTGCCGCGCTTGGCTGGCAGGATCGCTTCGCCGCCATCGTCGGGGGGGACACGTTGCCGCAACGCAAGCCTGATCCAGCCCCTGTTTATGAAGCGATCAGGCAGGCGGGCGGCGGCCGCGCCGTCTTCATCGGCGATTCGATCAGCGATACCGACGCGGCGCGTGCCGCCGGCATCCCGTGCGTCGCGCTGACCTTCGGCTTTTCCGACCGCCCCGCCGACCAGCTCGGCGCCACCGTCCTGATCGATCATTTCGACGAACTCATCCCCGCGCTGGAGCGGCTCGGCTGAGATGGCGCTGCCGCGTTTTACCCGGCTGGGCTCGGGCCCGATCGCGGAGGGCAAGCCGGCGCTGCCCGATCCGACCGACGGTCTGATCGAGGCACTGGCCGAGCCGCTGCTGATCCTCGACGGTTATCATATCAGCCATGCCAATGCGGCGGCGCGCGCGCTGCTGGGCGAACATATCGTCGGCGATTATGTGCGCCTCGCGCTGCGCCACCCCGCCGCGGCCGGAGTGGTCAGCGGCGACGAGGATGGGCCGGTCATGCTGAACGGGCTCGGCGGGCATGAGCGCCTTTGGGAATTGCGCGCGGGCACGATCCGGCCGGGCAAGCGGCTGCTGCGGCTGACCGATCGCAGCGCGCAGCGTGCGGCCGAGCAGATGCGGGTCGATTTCGTCGCCAATGCCAGCCACGAACTGCGCACGCCGCTCGCGTCGCTGATCGGCTTCATCGAGACGCTGGAGGAAGCGAACGGGCCCGAGGATGCCGAGACGCGGCTGCGCTTCCTGTCGATCATGGAGGGCGAGGCGCGCCGCATGCAGCGGCTGATCGACGACCTCATGTCGCTCTCGCGAATCGAGGCCGATCGCTATTACCCGCCCAAGGACCGGGTCAATCTCGGCCCCTTGCTGCGCGAGGTGGCCGATGAATTCGCGGCCCGCCGCGACGGCAGGCGGCTGGATGTGGAAGCGCCGGCGCGCGCGATGGTGACGGGCGATCGCGGCCAGCTTCACCAGCTGATCCACAACATCATCAGCAACGCCTTCAAATATGGCCGCGAGGGGTCGCCGGTGCGGGCGACGCTGAAGGTCGCGCACGGCCTCGCGCGGTTTGTCGTGCAGGATGAGGGCGACGGGATCGCGCCCGAACATCTGCCGCGTCTGACCGAGCGTTTCTACCGCGCCGATCCCGGCCGCAGCCGCCAGATCGGCGGCACCGGGCTTGGGCTCGCGATCGTCAAGCATATCGTAGAACGCCATCGCGGCCGGCTCGATATCGCGAGCGTGGTCGGCGAAGGCACGACCGTGACCGTCGAGCTTCCCCTGACCGCGCCTCAGACAACGTAAGGCCGCACCGGCCCGCACCCCCCACCCGGCCTCCCAACAGGTTATTCTATGGGAGGCCGGGTGGGGGTGCGGGCCGGTGCGGGAGAATGCGCTCCTTCGCGCATTCTCAATTGCCATATGACCTGTCATAAAAGTGACGCCGTGCAGCCGCATGGCGGGCCGAGGGAGTGCTTAGATGGCGACCAGCGGGCATACGGTTAAGGCGTTCGACGAAGATCTGGGGGAATTGCGCGCGATGGTCGCCGAGATGGGCGGGCTCGCCGAAGCCGCCATTGACGGCGCCGTGCAGGCGCTGACCCGCCGCGATACCGAGGCTGCGGCCCGGATCGTCCAGTACGACAAGAAGATCGACGAACTCGAAGCCGAGGTCGAACGCCGCGTCGTCCGCCTGATCGCGCTGCGCGCGCCGCTCGCCGACGATCTACGCGAAGTGATCGCCGCCCTCAAGATCGCGGGCGTGATGGAGCGGATCGGCGATTACGCCAAGAATATCGCCAAGCGCGTGCCGCTGCTGCAGGACATGCGCGGGATCGAGCCGCTCGCCATCCTGCCGGCGATGGCGCGGGCCGCGTCGGAAATGGTGCACGATGTGCTCAACGCCTTCGCCGCACGCGATGCCGAAGCCGCACGCGAAATCAGCGCGCGCGACCGTGAGGTCGACGATCTCTACGACAGCCTGTTCCGCGCTTTGCTGACCTACATGATGGAAAATCCGAGCAATATCGGCGCGTCCACGCACCTGCTGTTCATCGCCAAGAATATCGAGCGGATCGGCGATCACGCCACCAACGCCGCCGAGATGATCTATTACGCCGCGACCGGCGAGCAGATGCCCGAACGTCCGCG
This sequence comes from Sphingomonas sp., assembly GCF_035317925.1. GTDB lineage: Bacteria > Pseudomonadota > Alphaproteobacteria > Sphingomonadales > Sphingomonadaceae > Sphingomonas_I. The sequence continues at coordinate 3,928 of NZ_DATHFV010000111.1, read as the reverse complement.
GGGCGCCGATGCACTGGCGCCCGCTGCCTGACGCCATGACCGGAGCCCGCATTCTCCTCGTCGAAGACGACGAGGCCCTCGCCGAATTGCTGACCTGGCATCTCCGCCGGGAGGGGCATAACGTCGAACATACCGCCGACGGCGAGGAAGCGCTGTTGCTCGCCGCCGAAGGGCCGCCCGATATCGTCCTGCTCGACTGGATGATCGAAGGTCTGTCGGGGATCGAGGTCTGCCGCAGGCTGCGGCGCGCGACCGAGACCGCCAACGTCCCGATCATCATGCTCACCGCGCGCGGCGAGGAAGAAGATCGCATCCGCGGGCTGGAAACCGGCGCCGACGATTATGTCACCAAGCCCTTCTCCCCGCGCGAACTGGTGGCGCGCGTCGCCGCCGTGCTGCGCCGGGTGCGCCCCGCGCTGGTCGGCGAGCGGCTGGCTTATTCGGGCATCGAGATGGACATCGCCGACCACAAGGTACGGCGCGACGGCCATGCTTTGGCGCTCGGTCCGACCGAATTCCGGCTGCTGCGCCATTTCATGGAGCATCCGGGCCGGGTCTTCTCGCGCGAACGGCTGCTCGATTCGGTCTGGGGCCGCGACAGCGACATCGAGCCGCGCACGGTCGACGTCCATATCCGGCGGCTGCGCAAGGCGATCAATGTCGGCGATGCGCCCGATCTGATCCGCACCGTCCGCTCCGCCGGCTATGCGCTCGACGCCGAGGGCACCGCCTGACAGACCCACTGTATTGCATCAGCAATACAGTCGTGATATCCTCCCGTCACAGGGAGAGAGACCATGTATAGCGAAACCGATATCGAAAACGCGGTCGCGACCGGGGCGATCACGCCCGCCGCAGCCGCCGCCTTGCGCGAAAGCGTTGCCCGCGACCGCGCCTCGCCCGCAGTGGATGAGGAAAGCTTCCGCCTGATCACGGGCTTCAACGACATCTTCGTCTCGATCGCGGCGATCCTGCTGCTGGTCGCGATCGGCTGGATCGGCTTCAGTCTCGTCGGCCCGCATGGCGATTTCGACGAAAAGGCCGCGCAAGGTCTGGTCGGCCATGGCGTTGCCCTGGCGGGCTTGCTCGTCGCCGGCGCAAGCTGGGGGTTGGCCGAATATTTCACGCGCCAACGCCGGATGGCTTTGCCCAGCATCATATTGCTGGGTGCGTTCGTGGCCGCGGTCGGCGCCTGCCTGTTCGGCCTCGCGATCCCGTTCATTCCCGAGCAGCATGGCGAGCAATTCGTGGCGGGCGTCGTTTCCGGCGTCGGCGTGCTGACCGCCGGCGCGACGTACTTCCATTGGCGGCGTTTCCATGTGCCGATCACGATCGCGGCGCTGACCGCGGCTCTGGTCGGTACGTTGCTCGCCACCTTGCTGTGGGCGGTGCCGGAGGCACAGGATTCGCTGCTGTGGCTGCTGCTTGCAACGGGTATCGGCGTGTTCGGCTTCGCGATGTGGTGGGACAGGTCCGACCGGGTTCGCCAGACGCGCCGTTCGGATGTGGCCTTCTGGCTGCACCTCGCCGCCGCGCCGATGATCGCCCACCCCGTCTTCCACCTGCTCGGCGTGATGAACAACGAGGTGACCGCTGCGACCGGACTGATCGTGATCCTGCTCTACATCGCGTTCGGCGTGATCGCGCTGGCGGTCGACCGTCGCGCCTTGCTCGTCTCGTCGCTGGCTTATGTGCTGTTCGCGCTGGACGGACTGTTCCGGCAGGCAGGCGCGGTCAGCCTGAGTATTGCGCTCACGGCGCTGGTGATCGGATCGGCCTTGCTGCTGCTGTCCGCCTTCTGGCACAGCGCGCGGCGGCTGGTGGTATCGATGCTTCCCGGCGAACTGCAGGCCGGGTTGCCCGCGCTCGACCGGCCGGTGCTGGTCACGCCTAGACCAATTTGAGGAGCTTGCGCTCGACTGGGGCCAGCACCGGCCCCAGTTCGTGCCCGCGCTTGAGGATCGCCCCGTGCTCGCCAATCAGCGCCCATTCCCCCTGGCGCTGGCGAAGCGCGGGGCGTTTCTCGATTCTGTATTCGGGCCGCTCGGACGTGCGCCGGAAGCAGGCGAAGCAGGCCGCGTCCCGGCCGAACTGGATCGCATAATCGCGCCAGTGGCCGGCCGCGACCATCCGGCCATAGAGACTGAGAATCCGCTCCAACTCCACCCGCTCGAACGCCACCTGGATGGGCTCGGGCGCAGGAAAGGGCGTGACCACGCCCATCAGGCGGACTGGCGATCCGTATCTTCGTCGGCACCGGCGGGCTTAGCGCGCTCCTCGATCAGCTTGGCGAGCTTGCCGCGCAACGTCTCGACCTCGCATTTGAGGATCTCGAGCTGCTGCGTCGCCGGATCGAACCGCTCGCTGCACGGCGTGCCGTAGGGGATGAAGCTGTTATAGGTGCCGGCATCGACCAGGGTCGGCCGGGCGGGAATGCCGGTCATGGTCGCGCCCTCGGGCACGTCGCGCGTCACCACCGCATTGGCGCCGATCCGCGCGCCGCGCGCCACGACGATCGGCCCGAGCACCTGCGCGCCCGAGCCGATGATGACCTCATCCTCGATCGTCGGGTGCCGCTTGCCGCCGACGCCGTCGGTCGGGTTGGTCCCGCCAAGCGTGACGTTCTGATAGATGGTGACATTGTCGCCGATCACGGCGGTCTCGCCGATCACGACGAAGCCATGGTCGATGAAGAAATAGTCGCCGATCTCGGCACCCGGATGGATGTCGATCGCGGTGAGGAAGCGCGAGATGTGGTTGACCATCCGCGCGAGAAAATAGAGCTCGCCGTTGAACAGCCAGTGCGCGACGCGATGCAGGCCGAGCGCGAGCACGCCCGGATAGAGCAATATCTCCCAGCGCGAACGCGGCGCGGGATCGCGGGCCTTGATCGAGTCCAGGTAAGCGATGAGTTCGCGCTTCATGGTTTTTTGACTCCCTGAAGACGGGATTTAGTCGTCCGTGGCCGCGATTTCCAGTCAGGCGCTTTCGGAGGCGTCAGGCGGCGGCTGCGGTCTCCGCCAGCGCACCACGCACCGCCGCCACCGCCGCGTCGGCCTTGCCGCCGTCCGGACCGCCGCCCTGCGCCATATCTGGACGGCCGCCACCGCCCTGCCCGCCCAAGGTCGCGACCGCCTGTTTGACCAGTTCGACCGCCGACAGGCGGCTGAGCAGATCGTCGGTGACGCCGACCGCGACGCTGGCGCGGCCTTCGTTGACCGCGACCATCACCGCCACGCCCGAGCCGATCCGGGCCTTGGCCTCGTCGACCAGCCCGCGCAGGCCCTTGGGATCGAGCCCGTCGATCACCTGGCCGACGAAGTTCACACCCGCGACCTGTTCGGGACCGGCGGCTTCGGCCTTGGCGGCCCCGCCGCCCAGCGCCAGCGCCTTCTTGGCCTCGGCCAGTTCGCGTTCGAGCTTGCGGCGTTCCTCGACCAAAGCCGCGACGCGCGCGGGCACTTCCTCGGGCGAGGATTTGAGCGCGGCGGCGGCTTCGCGCAGCCGATCCTCGCGATGCGTCAGCCACAGGCGCGCGGCTTCGCCGGTCAACGCCTCGATCCGGCGGATGCCGGAGGAGACCGCGCTCTCGCCGATGATCTTGAACAGGCCGATATCGCCCAAGGCACTGACATGGGTGCCGCCGCACAATTCGACCGACCAGCTGTTGCCGCCGTCTTCCTCGCCGATTCCCATCGACAGGACGCGGACCTCGTCGCCATATTTCTCGCCGAACAGGGCCATCGCGCCGGCTTCGATCGCGGCGTCGGGCGTCATCAGCCGGGTAGTGACATCGTCATTCTCGCGAATGTGGCGGTTCACCTCGGCCTCGACCGCGGCGATATCCTCGGGTGTCATCGCCTTCTGGTGCGAATAGTCGAAGCGCAGCCGATCGGGCGCGACCAGACTGCCCTTCTGCGTGACATGA
>NZ_DATHFV010000110.1:0-7447 GCF_035317925.1 Sphingomonas sp. | reverse complement strand
TTCGCCGGCGTGCCGTCCGGATTGCGCACGTCGACCACCCGATAATCCCACGCGGTTGCGATAATTACCAATCGTGCCGAACGCAGCTGAGATACGTTCGTCACGTCGCGCCGCTCGGGCGCGGCGCACCCTTCCAGGTTGGCGCCCAGCGACGGCAGGCACAGATTTATCGGCACCGCCAGGCCCTCGATCCCCCGCTCCTCGAGCAGCGGGCGCACCAGCGGGATATACATTTGCGCGTGGCTGTTTCCGATCAGCACGACGCGGGCATCCTCCGGTTGTCCGCCGGGCAGGTTCATTCTGCATCCGCGCGATCCGTGAACCGGCACATAGTCGAAGATCGAGCATCGATAGTGGCTGTCCACCGCCGCGGCGATCCGGTCGGCGTCCGGTCTCATCCTTTGAGGCAGGCCGTCGAACACGATCGTCACGGCCGCGATCGCCACGGTCGCCCCGATCGTCACGCCGCAGAAGCGGGCGACTGCCGGAAATGGGATGGCCCGCGCGCGATACCTCTGCTCCACGTACAGCCAGGATAAGCTCGCCAGTCCCAGCGTGGCGGCCGCCAGCACGATCATTTCGATCACATTCGGATCGCGGATCAGCCAATAGCGCGCGAACGCGATCAACGGCCAATGCCAGAGGTAAATCGAAAACGAGCTTAATCCGACGAAGCGCACCGGTCGTAACGTGAACAGGCGGCCGATCGCGTGACGTGGATCAAGGAAGCGGATCAGCGCCATCGCCCCCGCGACGGCTGGGACCGCCGGGTGCAGCCACCCGTCTGCCAGTGTAAGATTGGACACAAGCGCGAACAGAACCAACATTAGTCCTATGGCGCTCCCCGTCAGGCTTCCCTTCGGTCGATCGGCGAGCAGCGACAATATCGCACCCGCGCCCAGTTCCCACGCCCGGGTCGGCAGCAGGAAGAACGCGTATTCGCTCGCCCCTAGTCGAAAGCTGATCAGGAAGGCGGCCATCGATGCCGCGACCAGGCCCGCCAGTACAATCATTCGTGCTCGCGCCCGCAGCCGATTCAGCGCCACGAGCACCCACGGAAAGACCAGGTAGAATTGCTCTTCGATGCCGAGAGACCACATGTGGTTCAGCGGCTTCAGGTCGGATGAGCGGGCGAAATAGCCCGCGCCCACAAGCGAATAATGGTTGGCGTTGAACAGGATCGTCGCGATCGTCGCCTTTCCCAGGTCGACGAGATCGTAGGGGAGCAGAATCAACAGCCCACCCACCAGCGTCGCCAGTAGCATGACCGCCATTGCCGGGATGATCCGCCGAACGCGGCGCATGTAGAAATTCGCGATGCTGAACCGGCCGCTTTCCACGTCCGGCTGGATAAGCCTGGTTATGATATAACCGGAAATGACGAAGAAGATGTCGACGCCTAGATAGCCGCCCGGCAGTACGGTCGATCGCAAATGGAAGATAAGGATCGACAGCACGGCCAGCGCGCGCAGGCCGTCGATCTCCGCGCGATAGGCGTGTTTGTCCCCGGCCACTTTGCTACATTTGCATGATTATCTACGTGCGCAAAGCGCTCGCGTGGCAGTCGTACGCCGCTGACGGTGCAGCATGGCCGACATGTCTAAAAACAAAACGGAGCCGGCATTGGCTGCCGGCTCCGTCTGCATTCGGGTTAGGATCGATCGGGTCAGGCGAACGTAACGCTCGCCCGGCGGCGGCGAAGGGCTGCACCCATCGCGCCGAAACCCATCAGCATCATCGCCCACGAAGCCGGCTCCGGCGCCGGCGAGTTGACATCGTCATTGGTCTGGCTGGTGACCATGTTGTCGATCTGGAACAGGTTGAGGAACGTCCTCAGGCCCTGGACGCTGAACGAGGAAAGGCCCGTGATGTTCAGCGTGTCGGTCTGCCAGCCGGCGGCGCCATCGATCACGAACGTCTGCGTCGAGCTGCCGCCCAGCGCATAGTTGAAGGTGAACTGCACCGTACCGCCGTAATCGCCGTACACGGAGAATCCGCCGTTATAGATGTCGGTCAGGTCGATCGAATTGAGCGTGAAGGCACCGCCTCCCACTTTCGCAACCGTGATGATCGAATCCTGATCCTGCGTCCCGAGAGCCGCGCCCGTCGGGTCGGGAGAAGTCCATGCGTTGTCGGCGGCCGACCACACCAGGAACCGATGGCCCGGCGTCGCATCGAACGTGAAACCATTATCCGTCAGCGGCGAACCCGCGAGATAGGTGTACCCGACACCCAGGTCGTTAAAGTCGACCGTCTGCGAAAGGGCCGGCGCGGCAGACGCGCAGGCAACGGCTATGCAAGCCAAGCTAAGACCGCGATACATCATGGAATCTGATCCCCATACACTAAGGTAAGCGCGCGCCCCCGAATCACGGCGCTTTTCCCCTCAGCGAGTCTCTAGCATAATGCATGTGGGGTAGGGTAGATATTTTGAAGCAGCGCTTAACTATAACCCTAGTTTACAATTGGGGTCGTTACTGCGTCGCGCCGCCGGCCTAAAAGGCGGTCGATCCGTTATGGTGGTATTTGCTGCGGCGCAGCATGAGATTCCGACGCGCGCGCTCCCAAAAATCGATGGGTGAGGGTCGCGATCGGCCCATTGGCGAACGGGCGTGGAGCATCGCCCCACGCCCTCTTGTTTCGCCTGGGTCAGGTCCGCCACCACGCCCGACGCGGCCTCGTTCAGGCACTTCAATGCCCACTCGACACTCAGCATCTTGCGCGTCGATAGGCCCGTTTTGGCGAGATCCTGCACGGCCAGCGGGTCGAGCGTCCCGACTTCCCAATACTCTGATCTACTATCAGCGCGTCGTGGATCTTTACCTTATTGAGCGACGCCGCGAACCCCGCGAAGGATCAAAAAGCCGATTGGATCAGGCCGCTTCGGCCATCCGCTCTACCACTAGCTCGTCTTCATGGGCCCTGACCCGGGCCAGATCGTACAAGCCTGCATCCGCATCAGAGTGTCCGCCCTGATGCCGAATGCCTTTTCGAACCGGACCGCCATATTGGCGGAAAGGTCTGCCCTCCCGTTCAGCAGCGCACTCAGCGCCTGCCTTGTCACCCCAAGGCCGGCAGACAGACGCGTAAGTCCGCCCTTGATCTTGGCCGGCGCCACGATCTCCTCGGCAAGCCACTTGCCGGGGTGAACATAGACGCTGGAATGAAGCCGGATAGCCATCAGTGATAGTGTCCAAGCAACCGCCACTCGCCCTGGCGAACTGCCGGGTGCAGAAAGATTATGCGAAGGCGCGGATAGGTGCCGGATGCGGAACCGGGCGGCCCATGGATTTGGCCGCCTCAATCCAATCGGAAATAGCTTCTTCTGCATGGGCGATGGCTTCAGGCCGCGTTTCGCCGTCGGACATGCATCCGGGCAAATCCGGAACATATGCGGCAAAGCCCCCCCCGTCCTCGTCGGACAGGCGCTCCACCACGATGCGATAATCCTGAACGCTCACTCTTCGCCTCCTTGGCGGGCCGCTAGGACCGCCTCAACGAACGCTACCAGCCGTTTAATATATATTGGCTTAATAGGTCGTTTGAAAGGGATGGTGAGGATCTCAGCCTGCGTCTCATCCGCTACGGTATAATGTGACCCTCTCTTGGGGGCTTCGCAAGAAATTTCGAAGCCGCCACAGAGTGTAGAAACGTCTCCAATGCTCCAATCACCCTGAGGGTTGCGCCGCATCTTCTCCAAAAGCTTCTCAGCGCGAGCCACGTCGATCCTTTCCAACATACCGATCCGAGCATAACCGCCAAAGCCGTTTCGACAAAGATGACCTTTCCGTTGGTTACCCCGAAAAAGGGGAGGAGCAGGGCGCCGATTCTCCGCTCCTCCCGCTCCACTCAGCTCAGGTCCGCCACCACGCCGGACGCAGCCTCGTTCAGGCACTTCAGCGCCCATTCGACGCTCAGCATCTTGCGCGTTGAAAGCCCGGTTTTGGCGAGATCCTGCACCGCCAGCGGATCGAGCGTCCCGACTTCCCAATATTCCGGATCAACGATCAAAGCGTCGCGCGCCGAGCAGAATCGCGATGGCACGAACTGCACCTCGCCGAAGTCGGAAACATAGATGTCCGCGCCCGCGATGATCGTCGCCTTCTTGTTGCCCGTCTCGCGCCGCGCCTGGGCCAGGCCGGTGAAGCCCGCCGCCGTCTGCTTCTGCCCGCCCGCGGTGATCACCATGCGCGGATTGCCGCCCTTGGCCCAGATCGATTGCAGCATCGTCTTGAGCAGCGTCTCGCTATAGGCGCGCTGCGTGCCGTTGGTCGCGGCCGCCACCACGCCGGTGCCCGAATTGAAGCCGCCATTGGCGCCGGTCGCGCCGCGGCTGGTGTTGCTGGTCAGCCACGCGAGCGCGCCCGCCGTCTGCCCGGCCGTGCCCGCCGCCGGCGCGATCGAGGCGAAGTTGCCGCACGCGCGCGCCTCCATGTCGGTGCGCAGTTCGCGTCCCGCCTTCATGATCTCGCGCGCCAGCTCGCTCTTGCGCCCGGCCTTGTTGGTCGCCTCCACCGTCGACGATACGCCGACCACCTTGGTGCTGATCTGGGTGTAGGTCGAAACCCGCGCGGTGTTGGCGCGCACGTCGTTGGCCAGGTCGTCGCCCTGGATCTGGGCGTTGTTGGGGTTGGCGGCGGCCAGCCCATCGGTCTGCCATTCGGTCTTGGTCGCGGTGCATTTGCCCGTGCCGATCGCATTGAGGAACGGCGTATCGTCGGGAAACAGCTCGGCGATCTTGTTGCTCAAATCCTCGCGCACGCCGACGCGGCTGATATTCTGGATGGTGTTCGTGGGTACCGTCATATCTGGATGTCCTTGAAATTTGGGTTGGGTGTCAAAGCGTGATGCCCATGCCGTCGAGCAAAGCCGCATAGGCCTCGCCCGATCGCTCGGCCTTGGCTCGCGCCCAGGCGGCGTCGCGGCCGCGCGCGGATTGCTCGGCGCGGCCAGGCGCGGTGCCCGGCTTGGCCATGCGCGGCGCACTGCGTGCGGCGCGGACCGCATTGCTTCGGTTCGATTGCAGCGCGTCGTACCGGTCGGCCTTGGCCTTCCATTCCGCTGCGGCCTTCAGCGCCAATATGTCGGTCGCATTGGCCTGGCCCATCAGCGCCATCGAATAGCCAAGGCTTGCTCCGACCTCCTCGAGATCGGTGAGCAAGGCGCGGCGTCGCGACGCGTCGGTCCAATCGTCGCCCAGTTCGTGGCTCAGCGCCGCGTGGTCCTGGGCCAGTTCGTGCTGCTGGGTCAGTGTGTCGCGCTGCTGCGCCTCGGCCTGCGCATGGGCCGCGGCCTGCGCCATCGCGTGCCGCTGCGCGACCTGTCCCTCATATTGGGCCTGCAGGTGATAGAAAGCCTGCGGGTCGTGCGCCAGCAAGGCAGGGTCGGGCCGCTGCGGCGCCATCTGCGCCGCGACCTGCTCCAGATGCTGCGCGTACAGACGCTGCTGATCCGCGAACAGCGCATTGGCTTCGGTTACGGCATTGCGCCGCGCCTCCGCCGCCGCGCTGGTCGCGCTCTGCACCGCGCGTTCGCGCTGGGCTTCCCGCGCCGCGACCTTCTCCTGAAGCTCGGGCGGAAGCTGCTCGAACAGCGCTTTGGCGTCGCTGTCCCACGAAACCGGGGGCACGATGGCCGGATCTTCCGGTTCGCGCGTCGGTTCGGGGTCGGCCGCGTCGGACGGATCCGGCGCTGTTTCGTCCGCGGGGGTCGCGGAGAATTCCTTGTCTTCTTCCAGCTGGTCGAGGAATTCCGCGAATTCCTCCACGCGCTCGTCGGCCGATGCCGGCGCCTCGATGTCGGTCACGTTAAGGTCGGCCATCGCATCACCTGTTTTTGTTGAGAAAAGGGGCTAGGTTGCGCCCTCACCGGAAGAGGAGGGCGGTCATGGGCAATCCACGCAGGCAAGCGGTGCTCACCGCCGTCGCGATGATCCTGATCGCGATCTTCGTGCTGTTCCTGCTGCCGCCGGCGGCGAACGATTCCGAGAAAGCCTTCCGCCTGATCGTGGCGATCGCGGCGGTCTTCGCCGGCATCCTCAAATGGCGCCGCGCGATGCGCTCGCGGGACGATCAGCCGTGAAGTAGCGATGCAACCCTGAACTGCCGCCTGAAGGAATCGTCATGACAACATTCAATGGTCAACAGGGTAGTACCCAGACGTTCGCGGGCACCAGCGGCTTTGATACGCTTACCTACGCCAGCTCGACCCACGGGATGGTCATCGACATTGCGCATGGCAACTCATGGGACGGAACCAACGAGGACAGGTTTTCGGGCATCGAATCCTATGTCGGGTCCGTCTTCAACGACGTGCTGATCGGCGGCGGCCAGGATGATATTCTTGATGGCGGCTCCGGCGGCGTTGACGATATCCGTGGCGGTGGCGGCGACGACATCGTATCCTACCAGAGTTCATCCACCGGCGTTTCTATCGATCTTGTTTCTCAGCAGAGTTGGGACGGCACATCGGTGGACGCGCTCAGCTCGATTGAGGGCGCGTGGGGTTCGAACCTGAATGACACGATCGCCGGCAGCGCGCGCGACGAGATGTTTCAGGGCTTCGACGGCAGCGACTATATCGATGGAGGGGGCGGCGACGACACCATCAGCTATGCATCTTCCACACATGGCATGCGTATCGATCTGACCGCCGGAAACAGCTGGGATGGGGTCGCCATGGATGGCTTCACCTCAATCGAAAATGTCATCGGCACGAGTCACAACGATGTCATTGTCGGCAGCGCCGCGGACAACGTCTTTGACGTGAGCGCTGGCGGATCAGACAATATAGACGGAGCTGGCGGGAACGACACCTTGTCCTATGCCGGTTCCGCCCTCGCGGTGATTGTTTCGCTCGTCGACGGCACCACGTGGGATGGCGCGGAGATGGACGGCTTTACGTCGATCGAGAATGTTGTCGGCTCTTCCCTTAGCGACATCATTATCGGCGATAACGGTGACAACGTCCTGGATGGTGGGACCGGCGGTGCGGACAATCTAATTGGCGGTGGGGGTAACGATACCGTTAGCTACATCAATGACAGCAATGTCCGCATAGATCTGCTCAACCAAAACAGTTGGGATTTCAGTAATGTGGACGCCTTCTCATCTATCGAAAATGCCATAGGGTCACGTCAATCGGATGTGATCCGAGGATCTGGGCAGGGCGATGTCATCAACGGATGGGCGGGCAACGACGTGCTCGTTGGGGTTCCGGGGCAAGACACGTTTGAATTCAAGACCAGCGATGGCACGGGGATTGGCCAAGACACTATATATAATTTCGACCCGTCTGATGATAAACTGGCAATTGATAGTACGTCTCTTATCGGCAGCTTTTCTGATGTTTCCGCCCACGCGGTTCAGGTCGGCAGCGATCTGGTACTATATCTGTTTGGAACCTCGGATCGAGTTCAGCTCGTGGGTATAAATCTAGCCTCATTGTC